>JBCDBL010000158.1:0-7562 GCA_039183635.1 Pseudomonadota bacterium | reverse complement strand
CGCAGAACGCCTCGCCCCATGACGCAACCAAACCTCAAAGAAAGCCCCAAGCCCGCTTTGAAAAACGCGGCAAATCAAACAAATGCAAATGATAAATCACAAGTACAACAGCGTTTCACAACAATCCCCGAGGGGGAGAGGGAAATGCTCCGCACCAAAGCCGATTTCCATCGTATGCCATAGCGCGCGCTTTACGGGGGAAGGAAAAGGAAGCAGCGCGCTTTCACGTCAGCGCGTCCTAACGCATGGCGACAAGGCTGGATGCGGACAGCCAGAGATTGAGCCCCGCCGCCAGGATGAGGGCCGTGAAGGTGAGCGCCATTCCAAGCGTGCGGCACGCCGTCCATTCCGGTTTCCGGCCGAAGCCGACCGCATGGGCGAGGCGCCCGGCCATAAGGGGCCCGCCTATGGCGTGGATCATCCAGGCGGGAGCGGCGTTCAGCTCCGCAAACGCCATCAGGAGCAGGCCGAGGGGGGCGTATTCGGCGAAATTGCCGTGGACCCGGAGGCGGCGCAAAAGCGCGGCGTCGCCGCCGTCGCCGAGGCCGACTTTCGCGGTTTGCCGCGCCCCGATGGCGCGAAAGCTCAACACCAGGTAAAACAGGGTTAAAATCCCCGCATAAGCGGCGGTCAGCGGTATCATTGTCTCGCCTCAATGCTATTTTAAAGATGCAGGCCTTGGAATGTTGTATACGGCCCGCCGACAGGACATGGACCATGAGATGTGTTTGCTTAAACCACAAGGGTAAGGCGTGACGGAACGCAAAGCGCCTTTCGCCCGCGTGTCGGGGTTTAAAATCGTCCAGGCCAAATGCGTCATGGTCATTGAAACCGCCTGGGCGGCGTTTTGGCCGGTCGCGGCGCTGGCCGCGGCGTTCCTCACCATCTCTCTGCTGGGCCTTTGGCGCCTGGCGCCCGGCGCCGTCCACGCCGCGGCGCTTCTTGGGCTCGCCGCCGGGTTTGGCGTTCTCCTCTGGCGCGGCGCATCGCGTATGGCCTGGCCGCGCCGGACGGACGCTCTTGCGCGTCTGGAAGAGGACGGCGGCCTGCGCCATCAGCCGTTACAGGTTTTGGAGGACGCCCCCCTCGCCGCGGCGCCTGAAGCCGAAACGCTGTGGCGCGTCCACACCACCCGGGCGGCGAAGGCGGCGCGCGCAGCCCGTGTCGGCCGCCCGCGGGCGCTGGTCGACGCGGCGGACCCGTTGCGCCTCAGGGTCGCCGCCGGTCTTGCGCTGGTTGCGTCGTTGTATCTTGTCGGCGGGGAAGCGGGGCCGCGCCTCGCCGAAGCGTTGCGCCCGAATTTCGACCCCGCCGCCGGCGAACGCGTCCGCCTCGACGCCTGGCTTTCGCCGCCGGCGTACACCGGCGCGGCGCCGATTTACCTCGCAAGGGCCGACGGCGCGGGGATTGAAACGGCCAAAGCGCCGGAGGGCTCCGTCCTGTCGCTGCGCGTCACCGGCGCGGCGCGACCGCCCCGCATCGTTTACGAAACGGCGGAGGACGCCGTCGACATCGCCGCCGCCGCGGCGGGGCCGGACAGTTACGCCGCCGACATCG
Organism: Pseudomonadota bacterium; assembly: GCA_039183635.1. Taxonomy (GTDB): domain Bacteria; phylum Pseudomonadota; class Alphaproteobacteria; order Caulobacterales; family Parvularculaceae; genus JBCDBL01. The sequence continues at coordinate 6,005 of JBCDBL010000158.1, read as the reverse complement.
ACATCGCCGCCAGCGGAACGCTGACATTACGGTCGCGCGGCCTTGGCGGGCGCTGGTCGATCGACGTCGCCCCCGACGCGGCGCCGTCCGCCGCGTTCGCCGGCGCGCCGGCGGCGACGGAGCGCGGCGCCTTGCGTCTGGCCTTTTCCGCCGCTGACGATTACGGCGTTGCGGCGGCGCGGTTGCGCCTGAAGCTCGCCCCGGATCAGGCCCGCCCGTTGGACGCGCCGGCGGTGTCCGACACGGCGCTTCAAGACGTGTTTGAGACGGAGATTTCGATCCCCGAAGGACGTAAAGAGGGCGATTACGCCGTAGACGTTGATTTGACCGAACACCCCTGGGCGGGAATGGAGGTTGAAGCCAGCGTCGTCGTTGTCGACGGCAAGGGCCAGGAGGGCGCGACGGCGCCGGAAACGGCGACATTGCCGGAGCGAGAGTTCTATTACCCCCTCGCCAAGGCCGTCATCGAGGAGCGGCGTAATCTCGCCGTCGCGCCGGAGGCCTGGCCGCGGACGGTGCGCGCCTTTGATGCGCTCACCGCCCACGCGGAGCTGTTCGCCGCAACGCCTACGGAGCATTTATTATTGCGGGCGGCCTATTGGCGCGTTCGGTTTTCCGAAGGCGCTGAGCTCGACGAGGCGATCGAACGGTTCTGGTCCCTGGCGCTGCAGCTTGAGGACGGCGACTTGTCCCTCGCCCGCCGCGCCCTGGAGGCGGCGCTGGAGGCGTTGCGGGCGGGCATTGAGCGCAATGCGCCGACGGATGAGATTTCCGAATTGATCGCCGACGCCAGGCAGGCCATGGACCGCTATCTAAAAGCGATGGCCGCCGCCGCTGAAGCCGGGGAGCTGGCCGAGATGGAGGCCGACGGCGCGCCGATGAGCCAGACGGATCTGTCGCAAATGCTCGACGCGATCAAGGAGCTGACGGAGCTTGGCTCGCGCTCCGCCGCCGAAGAGATGCTGGCGCAATTGCAGGACATCCTCAACAATCTTCAGATGACGGCGGGCGGCCCCGGCGGTGAAGGCGGGTCCGGCGGCCAGGGCGAAAGCCCGGCGGCCGACGCCCTGTCGGAGCTTGGCGATCTTATTGGCCGTCAACGCCGCCTCGCCGATGAAACGTTTGAACGCGGACAGACCGGAGAGGGGGCTGAAGGCTCCAGGGGAGAAGGCGCCGCTGGCGACCTAGCTGAAGGTCAGGGCGATTTGCAAGGAGCGCTTCAGGAATTGATGGAGGCGCTCTCCCAGTTGCCTGCCGACGGCGGGGCGGGTGAGGCGCTGGGGCAAGCCGGCGACGCCATGGGCGAAGCGGGCGCGGCCCTTGGCGCAGGCGATTTCGACGCCGCCGGCGCAGCGCAAGGCGAGGCCGTGGAGGCGCTGCGCGAGGGCGCCATGGCGCTGGCCCGGCAGATGATGGAAGACATGAACGGCGGCGAGGGCGGCGAAGGCCAGGCCCGCGGCCCCGGCACGGATCCCGCGGGGCGGCCGCTCAACGGTCTCAACGACCCCGGAAACCAGGTGGACGTCCCCGACGTGTTCGACATCGAACGCGCCCGGGCGCTGTTGGAGGAATTACGCCGCCGCGCCGGGGAGCGGGGGCGTTCGCGTGAAGAGCTTGAGTATATCGAGCGGCTGTTGCAGCAGTTTTAAATGAGGAACGGCGGCTTTTGAGGGCCGCCGTTCTGGATTTTATGCGAGAAGTTTAGACTTCAAACACCAGCTTCGGTTTTCTCTTCTGGACTTGCCTCATTTTCCTCTTCAGGTATCTCGGTTTCTGAGGTTTCAGTTTCAGGCGTCTCGGCCGGGGCATTGTCTCTTGACTCAAGCTCGCTGTCTTCTGGCTCAAGCGTGATAATGAGAGGATTGGGCACGAGATCATTCATGGCGCCGCTTGCCACATCAACGCCAGCGCCAATCACGCCGCCGATAAGCGCATTTCCAACGAAGCCAGCACCCCCGCCGCCAGACAGTTTTGCATCTACAGACCCTTCATAGGTCTTATAGCCTTCTTTCTTAGCCATGACGTTGAAACCGTTTTTACGCGGCATTTTTAATGTGCATGGTGTTATGCAAGTCTGGCCGGTGCTTAATCGTATATCCGCCTCGCTTGGATTTGATTCGATGATCATATCGACATTTGTCCCACGCGTAACTGTTGCGCAGGCAGGTAGTAATATGAGCGCCGAAATGGCGTACAAACTCTTTTTCATAAGTTCCCCCTTAGAAAAGTTTGTTTATATCAATATCGATATCAAACATTAAATAGTGAAAGCTGCAAGTTTTTTCTTATATTTTTCAAGTGAGTATTCACTCTGTTGTATATGCACTTTTAGGAAGGTATCGCCAGAAAGGGGTGTGTGAAGTAAAGAAAAGTGCTTTTAAAGTGTGCGGAGGTTTTGCAATGAAAACCATTGATTTTCTGAGCCAAACCGTCAAATGTGCGCGCGCTTTGGCGCGCGCCGTGCGCCTCATCTTATGGAGCGTATTGGATGGCGAATGTCGTCGTGGTTGGGTCGCAATGGGGCGATGAGGGCAAAGGCAAGATCGTCGACTGGCTGTCGGCGCGGGCGGATGTGGTCGCGCGGTTCCAGGGCGGGCACAACGCCGGCCACACCCTCGTCATCGACGGCGTCACCTACAAGCTGTCCCTTTTACCCTCGGGCATTGTGCGGCCTGGCAAATTGTCAGTGATCGGCAACGGCGTCGTGGTCGACCCCTGGGCGTTGTTCGAGGAGATCGACAAAATCGCCGCCCAGGGCGTTACGGTGACGCCGGACAATTTGAAGATTTCTGAAAACGCCAACCTTATTCTGCCGGTGCATCAAGAACTTGATGTGTTGCGCGAAACCTCCAATGCGGGCGTGAAAATCGGCACCACGAAGCGCGGCATCGGCCCGGCCTATGAAGATAAAATCGCCCGCCGGGGCCTGCGTGTTGTTGACCTTATGGATGCGGACGGCCTTGCGGCGAAAAGTGGAGCGCCTGCTCTCCCACCACAACGCCCTGCGCCGGGGGCTGGGGCAGACGGAGTTTCCGTCCAAAGACCTTATAGCGTCGTTAAAAGAGATCGCCGGGCGGCTGTCGCGCTTCGCCGCGCCGGTGTGGAAGACCCTTGGCGACGCCGACAAGGCCGGCAAACGGATCTTGTTCGAAGGCGCGCAAGGGGCGCTGCTCGACATCGATCACGGCACTTACCCCTTTGTCACCTCCTCGAACACTGTGGCCGGCGGTGCGGCGGCGGGAACCGGCCTTGGGCCCCGGGCCCTCGATTATGTGCTCGGCATCACCAAGGCCTACACCACCCGGGTGGGGGAGGGGCCGTTCCCGACCGAGCAGGACAACGCCGTCGGCCAGAAGCTGGGGGAGCGTGGTCATGAGTTCGGCACCGTCACGGGCCGCTCGCGGCGCTGCGGCTGGTTCGACGCCTGTCTGGTGCGCCAGACCTTGCGGATCGCCGGCGTCGACGGGATCGCGCTGACGAAGCTCGACGTTCTCGACGGGTTTGAGGAGCTGAAGGTCTGCGTCGGCTACCGCCTTAACGGCGAAACTTTGGACCATTTCCCCGCCGGCATGGGCCCGCAAGCGGCGGTGGAGCCCGTCTACGAGACCATGGCCGGCTGGAACGCCTCTACGGAAGGCGCCCGCAGCTGGGCCGATTTGCCGGCCGAGGCCGTGAAATATGTGCGCCGCATCGAGGAGCTGATTGAAACCCCGGTCGCGATGCTCTCCACCTCGCCGGAGCGCGAAGACGTGATTTTGATGCGGGACCCGTTTCAGGATTAGCGGGCGGAGGGTATTGCAGCCGTCTTGTCTTCTCCTGCTGGCGGGGGAGTTGAAAGTATACTTTCAACGCCCGAAGGGCCCAAGGGGGGCAAGGGGTGCAATCAAAGAACGTAGCCCGTATGGCAAAATCGCGCCCCCTCCGTCAGCTGCGCTGACACCTCCCCCGTTCCACGGAGGAGGAGAACCAAACCGGTTTTCCTTGCGCTCTTTTCTTGTATGTTGCAGTATAAGGACGTTCCGAGGGGCGTCCCGCCTGTCGCCATTGCGCGAGACGGCGCTTGCAGACCGCAACGCCAATGGGCCCATGGGGCTGAGAAGCACCCTTCGAACCTGATCCGGGTCATGCCGGCGAAGGGACGGAACTGTTGCGTTTTTCCGCATCCGTTCGGTTTGCCGTTTGTGACCTGTCGTCTGCGTGCGATGCATCGCGCGTTTAATATCGCGCGCGAAATAGCGCGCCCATGGTCATAAAGTGAGCGCTATGAACAAGCACATCCCCCAATCGGAGTTCCAAACACCCGACGTCACCACCGGCCCCCTGCCGTCCTCGCGCAAGGTCTATGTGCAAAGCGATCGTTTTCCCGATGTGGCGGCGCCGGTGCGGGAGATTGATCTGCACCCATCGGCGGGGGAGCCGCCCGTGCCGGTTTACGATCCTTCCGGGCCGTATTCGGACCCGGCGGCGGAGATCGATGTGGAAAAAGGCCTCGCCCGCCTGCGCACGGCCTGGGTCCTGGAGCGCGGCGGCGTTGAGGCCTACGAAGGGCGGGACGTGAAGCCGGAAGACAATGGCGGCGCATCGGGCCGGCATCTGGCGCGGGAGTTTCCGGTGCGGAACACGCCCTTGCGCGCCGCCGCCGGCGCGCCGGTGACGCAACTGGAGTTCGCCAGGGCCGGGATCGTCACCAAGGAAATGGAATATATCGCGATCCGGGAGAATCTCGGCCGCAAACAGGCGGTGGAGGGCGCCCGGGCGGCCATTGACCTCGGCGAAAGCTTCGGCGCGGCGATCCCGGAGTTCATCACGGGCGAGTTCGTGCGCGACGAGGTGGCGGCGGGCCGCGCGGTCATCCCCGCCAACATCAACCACCCGGAGACCGAGCCGATGATCATCGGCCGGAACTTCCTTGTCAAAATCAACGCCAATATCGGCAACTCCGCCGTCGCCTCCTCCGTGGAGGAGGAGGTGGACAAAATGGTCTGGGCGACCCGCTGGGGCGGGGATACGGTGATGGACCTGTCCACGGGCCGGAACATTCACAACACCCGGGAATGGATCATCCGCAACAGCCCCGTCCCCATCGGCACCGTGCCGATTTACCAGGCGCTTGAAAAAGTGAACGGCGTCGCCGAGGACCTCACCTGGGAGGTCTATCGCGACACGCTGATCGAACAGTGCGAGCAGGGGGTGGATTACTTCACCATCCACGCCGGGGTGCGCCTGCCTTATATTCATCTTACGGCGGACCGCGTGACGGGCATCGTCTCCCGCGGCGGGTCGATCATGGCGAAATGGTGCCTCGCCCACCACAAGGAAAGCTTTCTCTACACGAACTTTGAAGAGATCTGCGAGGTGATGCGGGCTTACGACGTCACCTTCTCCCTCGGGGACGGTCTTCGCCCCGGGTCCATCGCCGACGCCAACGACCGGGCGCAGTTCGCGGAGCTGGAGACGCTGGGCGAGCTCACCAAGATCGCATGGAAGCATGGCTGTCAGGTGATGATCGAAGGGCCCGGCCACGTGCCGATGCACAAGATCAAAATCAATATGGACAAGCAATTGAAGGAATGCGGGGAGGCGCCGTTCTACACCCTCGGCCCGCTGACGACCGACATCGCCCCGGGATACGATCATATCACGAGCGGAATCGGCGCGGCGATGATCGGCTGGTTCGGCACGGCGATGCTGTGCTATGTGACGCCCAAGGAGCATCTGGGATTGCCCGACCGGGATGACGTCAAGGTCGGCGTCATCACCTACAAGCTCGCCGCCCACGCTGCGGATTTGGCGAAGGGCCACCCGGCGGCCCAGATCCGCGACGACGCCCTGTCCCGCGCCCGGTTCGAGTTCCGGTGGGAGGATCAGTTCAATCTGTCCTTGGACCCCGAAACCGCCCGGGACTATCACGACCAGACCCTGCCGAAGGAGGCCCACAAGGTCGCCCATTTCTGCTCCATGTGCGGCCCGAAATTCTGTTCCATGAAGATCACGCAGGACGTGCG
>JBCDBL010000157.1:0-7709 GCA_039183635.1 Pseudomonadota bacterium | reverse complement strand
GAGATCCCGTCCCAGTCGATCAACGCATCAATCCGGTCAAGCCGCGCATTCGCCCCATGGCGCGCCACCGCCGCATCTGCAAACCCAAGCTGACCTGACATACGCTCCATGAAAACCTCCCGACAAAACAAAAAAGCAACAAATCATGCTTCGCATGTTTCGCAACAATCCCCGATGGGGAGAGGGAACGTGCATGGCGCCGGGGCCGGTTTCCACCAAATGCGATTGCCCGCACGCCAAAGCGGGGGAGGCAGCGGCAAGAGCCGACGGAGGGGGCGCGATCACGTCATTTGCGTTGAATGTTTTAAGCCCCTTCGACCGCTGCGCGGCCACTTCCCCTGCAATGCCGGGGGAAGAAAACAAACCTCAAGCTTAGAGGCTTATGCGAAGCCACTCTCCTAAAACCGCTCGCGCAGCCAGTCGCCGATGGCGCCGATCGGACCGTGCGCCCCGGCGCTGCGGCGCGGTTTGCCCACCTTGGCCGCATCGCCGTCCTCTTGAGCAGCATACTGAACAAGGCCGGCGCATACCGCAAAGGCCGGTCCGGACGCTGCTTCGGCGAGGCCCTCCGCCGCCACGGGACGACCGAGGCGGACCGGACGGCGGAACACCTGTTCGGCGATTTCACGGGCGCCCGTCATCTGGCTGGCGCCGCCGGTGAGGACGAAACGGTGCGAGCCGAAGCCCGGTCCCGACGCTTCAAGGCGATCGCGGACAAGCTCGAACGTCTCTTCCAGACGTGCGGCGATAATATCGCTAAGCTGGGCCCGGGTTGCTTGATGGCGGCCGCGTTCGCCCACAGGGATAAGATCAACAAATTGTCGGTGGTCCGACGGCCCCGACAGGGCCGAGCCATGGAGCGTCTTCAAACGCTCCGCATGGGCCAATGTGGTGGACAGGCCTTGAGCGATGTCGCTGGTGACCGACCGCCCGCCCAGGGCGACGGCGTCCACATGGACAAGGGCGCCCTCGTCGAATACGGCGACCCCGGCCGCATCGGCGCCGAGATCCAGAACGACCGCGCCGAGTTCCATCTCATCCTCCACCAGGACCGCAAGAGCAGCGGCGTAGGGCCCGGCGACAATATCGCATACGGTCAAATGGCATCGCTCGACACAGGCGATAAGGCTCTGCAGATATCCCGGCGCGGCGGACACCCCGAGCATGGCGACAGACAGCGTATCCCCAAACAGGCCCCGCGGATCACGCACGCCGCGCACGCCGTCAATGCCGAAACTCATGGGCAAAGCGTGAACGAGCTCCGTGCCTTCCGGCGCGCAAGCCGCCGCCCCATGGGACAGGAGACGGCGCACATCCTCATCAGTGACGCCATACCCGGCGATGGACATGTCGACGCCCAGAGTTCGGGAGATGAGATGGGCGCCGCCGACGGCCACCACCGCCTCGCGCACCGTGACGCCGGCCATGCGTTCCGCCGCATCGACGGCGGCGCGGATGGCGGCCTCCGCGGCCTCAAGATCGACAATACGGCCCTGGCGCACGCCCCGGCTCGACTGGCAACCGACGCCGATGACATGGGGCGAGACGCGCCCGAACGCATCGATACTGTCAAGATCGGCGATAAAGCAGGAGATTTTATCCGTACCGATATCAAGAACGGCCGCCGCCTCTGCACGTTTGCGCCGTCGTCCAAAAGATCCGACTGTTTCTCGTCCCGTCAATGCCCGCCCTTTCGCATTGTTCGCCATTTATGTTTCGCGGCCATAGGAGACCGGCGTTGCAACCGCAGCCGGCGCCCCGCCAAGCACCGCCTGTTCGGCGTTGCGCAAATCGATATATTTCATTGGCTTGCGCAACAGATCGTTGGCTTCGTGCGCGCCGGCGAGACGCCGCAGCGCGGCCGCAACCCCGTCCTCCGGCAGCTTGACGTCGGCGCCGGACTTTAAGCGCAAGTTCCAGCGCCGATGCCCCACACGAACCATCGCTTTGGTTTCCGCCCGAATGTCGGGATAATCGGCGAGAAGCGCAAAAATTTCTCCTGCGGCGGTCGCTGCGCCTTCCCCGACGACAAGCGGCAAATGGGGATAGGCGTCCGCCGGAACGGGCACAATGACGCCGCCCTCAGCGTCGATGAGATGCATCTGGCCGTTCAACTGCCACACTGCGGCGGGCGCGCGCTCTATAATGGAAACATGGAGAACGTCCGGCCACAAACGGCTGACCGCGGCGACCTCCACCCACCCCAGAGCTTCCACCCGGTCGCGGGCGCCGGCGAGGTCCACATGAAGAAGCGAGACGCCCTCAACGGGACCGACGGCGGCGAGCATCTCAGCCTCCGTAACATTTTCAAGCCCGCGAGCGGTGATGCGCTCCACGGCGAAGCCGGCGCCGATCGCCGCCTTGGCGGTGAAAACGTTAATACGGGCCCCGACAGCCGCGAAGTAACCGCCGGCCCATAGCAACGCTGCAACTGCAAGGACAAGCGCGCCGCCAGCCACACGGGCGTACGGTGAAAAATTCTCCCAAACCTCGTCGAACCGCTCCCCGGCCCTGTCGATTATCCGGACAAGGAACGGGCCTTCAGGTTTGGGGTGCGTGCGCCGGGGCCGGCCGGCGGGCTTTCGGTTTTTAGGCCTGGCTTTCGCCCGGCGTTTCGGTTTCGCTTTTACCTGTCGCATGATGCGTCTTCCACGATCCAGCGGGTTAAATCTTCGTAAGCCATGCCCTCATGGGCCGCCTGCTCCGGGGACAGAGAGGTGGGCGTCATGCCGGGCTGGGTGTTGAGTTCGAGGACGTATAGCCCCTTCTTCCCGGCTTGTGAATCGTCATATCGAAAATCTGTGCGCGTCAGACCACGACATTTCAGCGTGGCGTGACTGAGGAGCGCCAGGCGGCGGCATTCGGCGGCGATCTCCTCTGGAATATCGGCGGGCAGAATGTGGGAGGAGCCGCCCTCGGCGTACTTCGCCTCATAATCGTAGAAGGCCGTGCGGGGCACGATCTCGGTAACGCTAAGCGCCCGGTCGCCGAGGACGCTGACGGTAAGCTCCCGCCCCGGAATGAACTTCTCCACAAGAACGGCGTCGGCGAGCCCTGCGCCCGGGGCCGCAAGGGCTGCGGGGGGGCGGTTCTCGCCTTTGCGAATAATATGCACGCCGACGGAGGAGCCGCCGTCATTGGGCTTCACGACATAGGGCGGTTCTAAAACATGGGCGGCGGCGGCGTCTTCCAGCGTGACGATACGCCCCTCGGGAACAGGAACGCCGGCGGCGGCGAGTACGTCCTTGGCGAGATTTTTGTCCATGGCGAGAGCAGATGCGAGAACGCCGGAATGGGTGTACGGGATGCGGAGCGTCTCCAGGAGGCCCTGGATGCAGCCGTCCTCCCCGCCTTTGCCGTGAAGGGCGTTGAACGCGACATCCGGCGCGGCGGCCTTCAAACGCGCCGCCACGTCCGCGGCGACATCGATCTCAACAACGTCGTACCCTGCGGACCGGAGGGCCTTTGCGCAGCCGGCGCCTGAGGACAAACTCACTTCCCGCTCCGACGACTGTCCGCCCATCAACACGGCGACTTTTTTAATTTCCGTCATAGACGCGCCTCCTCTTCGTCATTCCAGACGCCGGTTTGCTCCAAAGCCGATAGGCTTTGGTCAGCAAACCGAGCGATCTGGAATCCAGGGGCCTCACATTCAGAGTTTGCCGCCCCTGGATCCCAAATCTGCGCCATGCCCTGACGGTCATGGCTTGTTTGGGATGACGTCTCCTCAATGATAGGCCGCATCACCCCGCCTCCCCGATGCGTTTGATCTCCCATTGCAGTTCAACGCCGGTTTCGCGCTTCACATCGGCGCGCACGCCTTCGCCGAGGGCCTCAAGGTCCGCTGCAGCAGCGGCGCCGCGGTTGATGAGAAAATTGCAGTGCTGTTCGGACACTTGCGCATCGCCGACGACGCGGCCGCGCGCGCCGACGCTGTCGATCAGCTGCCAGCTCTTGCGGCCGCCGGACAGATCCGGGTCGGGGTTTTTAAAGGTGGAGCCGCCGGTGCGCTCGCGAATAGGCTGGGTCGCCTCCCGGGACGACGTCACCTCGTTCATTTTCGCTTCGATCTCCGTCGCGTCCCCCGGCCGGCCCTGGAAGAGGGCCTCTATGAAGATAAGATCCTCGGGCGCTGCGGAATGGCGGTAGGCGTACCCCATATCGGCGTTCGAGAGGGTGTGGCGCGCGCCCTGGCGGTCAAGGGCGACAGCCTCGATCAGCACATCCCTGGTCTCACCGCCATAGGCGCCGGCGTTCATCCGCAAGGCGCCGCCGATCGTTCCGGGTACGCCGCGATAAAACTCAAGACCCGCAACCTCGGCCCTGGCGGCGGCCTTGGCGACGGCGGCGTCAAGGGCGGCTGCACCGGCGCGGATGCGGCTGTCCGGCAAAGCTTCGATTTTGGCGAACGGCCCGCCGAGGCGTATGACGACGCCGCGCACGCCGCCGTCCCGCACCAAAAGGTTGGAGCCGACCCCGATCGGATAAACCGGAATTTCCGATGGGGTTTCCTTCAAAAACGTCGCGAGATCTTCCGCATCCGCCGGCATGAACAGAACATCCGCCGGCCCGCCGACCCGAAACCATGTGACGTCGGCGAGGCTTGCGCCGGCCATATAGCGGCCCCGCACCTCTGGCAACTCCTCTATGGCGATGCGCCGCGTCACGCCTTTACCCCAGTGCTTTCAGATTATCCGCCAGCTGATTGGCGTGTTTTGTGATATCGCCGGCGCCGAGGCAGACGACGTAATCCCCCTCATCGGCGATCTCCGCAATGCGTTTGGGCAGAGCCTCAAAATTTTCAAGCGCCTCCGCCTCCCGGTGGCCGTGTGCGATCAGGCCCTTCACAAAAGCGTCCTTGTCGACGCCTTCGATCGGCTGCTCCCCGGCGGCGTAAACGTCCGTGACAAGAACCGCATCGGCGTCGTTGAGGCAGCCGCAAAAATCGTCGAACAGGTCCCGCAGGCGCGTATAGCGATGGGGCTGAACCACGGCGATGATGCGCCTGGAGGCGACGTTGCGGGCGGCGCGCATGACGGCGGCGATCTCCACGGGGTGGTGGCCGTAATCGTCGATAATCGTAACGCCGTTCCATACGCCGGCGTTGGTGAACCGCCGCTTGACGCCGCCGAATTTTTGAAACCCGCCGCGGATCGCATCGTCGGAGGCGCCCATTTCTTTCGCCACGATGGCCGCCGCGAGGGAGTTCAATACGTTGTGGACGCCCGGCATAGGCAGACGCAAGTCGGCGATGCGGGTCTCCGACTTGTCGATCCGGCTGCGGAAGACGATGTCGTAGCGCGCTTCGCCCTCGACGAAGGAAATGTTCTCCGCCCGGACATCGGCCTGGGGGTTGGTGCCATAGGTGATGAGGCGACGGTCGGTGATCCGTCCCACAAGCGCCTGCACTTCCTGATGGTCGAGACAGACGGCGGAAAAGCCGTAAAACGGCGTGTTCTCCACGAACGTGTCGAAGGCGTCGCGCAACGTGTCGAAATCGCCGTAATGGTCGAGATGTTCGGGGTCGATGTTTGTGATGATCCCCACGGTCGTCGGTAGACGAAGGAAAGAGCCGTCGGACTCATCGGCCTCCACCACCATCCAGTCCCCCTCGCCGAGGCGAGCGTTCGTGCCGTAGGCGTTGATGATGCCGCCGTTGATGACAGTGGGGTCGAGCCCGGCCTCGTCCATCAGAGCCGCGATCATAGACGTCGTCGTGGTTTTTCCGTGGGTGCCGGCGACGCAGACATTCCATTTCAAACGCATCAGTTCGGCCAGCATGTCCGCCCGGCGCACGACGGGGATGTGACGGGCCCGCGCCGTCGCCACCTCCGGGTTTTCGGCGCGTATCGCCGTTGAGATGACCACCGCCTCCGCCTCGCCGAGATTGTCGGCGCTGTGGCCGATATGAACGGTGACGCCCTTTTCCCGCAGGCGCTTGACATTCGGATTGTCGGACATGTCCGAGCCCTGAACCTCGTAACCGAGATTGTGCATCACCTCTGCGATGCCGCTCATGCCGATGCCGCCGATGCCGACGAAATGCACCGCGCCGACGCCAAAAGGGAGTTTCTGTTTTAAAGCTTCGCTCATGACTTACAGGCCTTTCGAAAACACAGAAACCCGTTTGTAATATTCACCATATACAGTGAGCAGACGTCTTCCCCCGCAAGCGGGGGAAGTGGCCCGAAGGGCCGAAGGGGGCATGAGATCTCTAAAACAGCACACCCCCTGCCGCGAATGTCGCCATCGCGCCCCCTCCGTCTCGCGGACGCTCGACACCTCCCCCGCCGGGCGGGGGAGGAAAGAGGTCGCACGCTTTTCAGAGCGGGGAAATAATTCATATTAAATATACGCATTAATCTGTGCACTTTACGTTACTTTTGCAATCTCTTCGACCATATCGGCAAGCCGCGCCGCCGCATCGCCAGGCGCGACGCCGTCGGCTTTGGCGCTCATTTGCGCAAGACCGGCCGGATCGCCCAAAAGACGGGCCAGAATGGCGGCGAGCCCCTCAGCCGTAAAGGCGGATTCCGGCAAAAGTTCGGCGGCGCCGGCGTTTGTGAGGATTTTCGCGTTCTCCGTCTGGTGGTCGTCCATGGCGATGCCGAGCGGCGTCAGCACGGCCGGACGGGCGAGGACGCCAAGTTCCGTCACCGTGGAGGCGCCGGCGCGGGAGACCACAAGGTGGGCGGCGGCGATGCGCGCGGGCAGGTCCTTGAAAAACGGCGCCAATTCCGCATCGACCCCGGCGGCGGCGTAGGCGGCCCGGGCGGCGCCGGCGTCTTCGTCCCGCGCCTGGTGGACGACGTTCAGCCGTCTGCGGATCTCTTCGGGCAAGGCCGCGACGGCGGCGGGCGCGGTTTCAGCAAACAAGCGCGCGCCCTGGCTGCCGCCGAAAATGAGAAGGTTCAAGGGCGCCCCCGCCTCCGGCGCACGGAACGGCGCGGCGGCCGCAGCGACGGCGGAGCGTACCGGATTGCCGACGAATGTCACTTTGTGTTTGGCGCCTTCGGGCACGCGCCCCACAGTCCTGAACGCCGAGGCGATGCGGGTGACATGGGGCGCAAGGGCGCGGTTCACCCGGCCGAGAATGGCGTTTTGTTCGTGGACGCATGTCGGGACGCCTTTTAAGCGCGCCGCGGCCATGGCCGGAAAGGACGGGTACCCCCCGAACCCGACAGCGACCGCCGGCTTCAACCGCCCGACAAGACCCATGGCGCCGAAAACGCCCCGGAGGATCGCCGCCCCAGCCGCGAGCTTGCCCAAAGGGCCGCGCCCGGCGAAGGTGGCGGCATCGGTGAAGTGCTTTTCATCGCACGGAAAATCCGCCGCATACCGCTCTCCCCTTGCATCTGTGACAAGAGCGATGCGCCAGCCGCGCCGCTTCAGCTCACTGGCGAGCGCCTCGGCGGGGAACATATGGCCCCCTGTGCCGCCGGCGGCGAGGAGCGCAAGACGGCCCTCCGCACTCATACCATAGCCTCTTTGCGTCGCCAGGTGTGGGGCCGCTCCCGCGTCAGGGCCAACAGCATGCCGAGGGCGAGCGCCGTCGCCAACATCGAGGAGCCGCCATAGGAGACAAGGGGCAGTGTCATGCCCTTGGCCGGCATCAGCCGCAAATTCACCGCCATATTGATCAGCGCCTGCAAACCGATGAGCGCCGCAAGGCCGCTCGCCGCCAATTGCACGAAGGGGCTTTTATCGCT
>JBCDBL010000156.1:0-7847 GCA_039183635.1 Pseudomonadota bacterium | reverse complement strand
TGCTCGTTTAACGCCGCTGGGTCGAGAACGGATAGTGAAGATGATGCTGAGCGGGCAAGACGCCGCAGGCCGCCGCCCGCGCCGCAGGCGTTTGCCCGCGGACGGCGCGCAAATGGCTGGCGCGTTATAAGGTGCAAGGCGCGGCTGGATTGCAGGACCGGTCGTCACGGCCGAATAAGCTGCGCAGGCCAACGCCCGTGAAAACCGTCAACCCGGATCATCTTGCTGCGTCGCCGGCGCTGGACCGGCAAGCACATCGCCCGCGAGACGGGCGTGTCGCCGGCGACGGTCAGCCGGGTTCTCAGACGCGCCGGGCTAAGCCGACTGAAAGATCTCGCGCCCGCTGAGCCTGTGCGCCGCTACGAACGCAAGACGCCCGGCGAGATCATTCATCTCGACATCAAAAAGCTTGGCCGGTTCGAACGTACAGGCCACCGCATCACCGGCGAGCGCACCCGCCAGTCAAATCCGCGCGCCCGGAAAGAGGGCGGCTATGGCTGGGAATATGTTCACGTCGCCATCGACGATCACTCGCGCCTGTCATTCAGCCAGATCCATCCGAATGAAAAGGCCGTCAGCGCCATCGCCCATCTCAAAGCCGCTGTCGCCTGGTATCGAAAGCTTGGCGTCAGGGTCGAGCGGGTCATGACCGACAACGGCTCGTGCTACAAATCGAGGGCGTTCGCCAAAGCGTGCCGCGATCTCAAGATCAAACACATCAGAACAAAACCGTATACGCCGAAAACCAACGGTAAGGCGGAACGCTTCATTCAGACGGCGCTCAGAGAATGGGCGTACACCAGAGCCTACGACACTTCCGATCAACGCGCCGCTGACCTGCCGCTATGGTCGCATCTTTATAATTGGCACCGCCCCCACAGCGGTATAAAAGATCAAACGCCTATCAGTCGACTCGGATTGAGTCGGGACAACCTATTGAGCCTCCACAGCTAGGTCTTTGTTTACGCGTGTCTTTTGCGAGAAAACCGGTATCCGCTTTTACGCAACACGCTCTAAAAATTCTAGATCATGCCGCGCTCAATACAGAGATTCCAGAGCCGTTTGTCCGCTCATGATAAAAGGCGAACAGCTCTAGTTTTTTATCGCTTCAATTTGATTGTGTATATCTGCCCGCTCTTCTTCGGATTTGGATAGCCACCATTCGCGTATATGAGAGGTATCACGACGTTCTGTATACTCTGAATACTTATCCAATTGAGATTGTGGGAACTCAACCTTTTCACCCCGTAAATAGGTATCAAAAAAGCCACGAACAAAGTCGTTTTGGGCGCCAAGCATAACGTCTGTCGGCGCTGTACCAAGGCTTCTGTCGCGAACAGGGCGTCTGGTAAATAGAGCAGCGTCGGTAAAGCCCGCATGGGCGACTTTTGATAATTCTATACGGTGGATATCTTGTCGCTGTCCTGATGTTTCGAAACTCTCGTACGAAAAATCATGTAGCCAGTGCTTTTCTTTCAGGCCTTTGTACTTAAACCCCTTCTCAAGGCTCGCCTTATAATAAGAATCATGATCGGCGTAAAAAATCATAAACGCCTGGGGCATTTCATGGGCGAATATAGAGGATTGAAGCGCCACCCCGTCTAGACTGATCCCGGCCACACATCGCTTGTCAAAGGCGCAAATGGAGCTGGTGACCATTCCGCCGTACGACATGCCGATCTGGCCAGTGCGTTCAAAGTCGCTCCTGGCGATAACATCCATGACTTCGGTTGGAGCTTCGCCTTTTTGTAATGTATCGTGTACAAACAGGCGGTCTTGCACCCAGAATTCTTCGCTTGTAAAAAGTCTCTCTTTGTCATTTTGACGTCTTGAGATCCAATCAATTTGTCCGGCGAGACGTTCATCCAGAGAGTCGGAACCAATGGCTTTTGCAATAGCGTCCTTGTAGTCGCCGCGCCCCTCCTTCGACGTTTTCATTACAAGCTTTACCGATGGATCCCATGAAATAACGTCGCCATTTGGAAAGACGGTGCCAACAGCTTCTCCGGTGTGCTGAACGCTGTAAATAATATATCCATGGCTTGCCAGCTCTTCCATGAGAACTGTATTTTGGCCCAAACGACCAAACGCACCATGGCTGAAAAAGACCGTAGGTCGTGTTTTCTCCTCAGACACGATAGGCGCGTCTATATAGGAATTCGTCTTCGCATATCTTCTGTAGGTTTCTAAAAAACCGAGCCCAACGATATCGCTCAGCCCCCGTGCAGTGGTCTTTGCTTCCACGGCGTTAAAATATGGTGCGGGCTTCCTTCCGCCGGTCTTTTCCGCCGGATACCACACACGAATTAGAAGCCGCCGAGGATCATCCTTACCTACGCCAAACAGTCCTTTTCGTGATTGATCCGTCAACTCAAATGTGCGCATGCCAACTATAAATGGACCAGAAGGAGTTGGTAGATTTGTCATTGGAAAGAAATACAAGAGTGAGCCGGCCACCACTGCAAAAACCGCATAAGCGCTTCCAGACAAGTAGGGAACATCAGTTTGCGCAGTCGTGCCAAAAATCGCGGCCAATACGATAGGCAGTAGCAGGGCTACACCAAATAGGGCGGTCGCGACCGCCTGCCAACGATCGTTCAACATGCCAAAAAGGCCAAGTAGAATGGCCGCACTCGCGATGATTATTAGTATTAGATGCCGATTGGGCAGCGGGCGCATCCACCACACAATAACGCCAACGGTCAACAGACCGTACAACAGCACATCAACGATTTTCATAAAAGAAGCTCTCTATTAGTGTTCAGCGATCAGAATCCGACTTGGTCACCGCCCTTGAGTGCGAGCATTTCACGAGCTTCTGCAGGTGTAGCGATCTCCAGACCAAGCTCCTCTAGTATTGTTTTTATCTTTATAACCTGCTCGGCGCTTGATTTAGCAAGTTCGCCCTTGCCGATAAACAAGCTATCCTCAAGACCGCAACGAACATTGCCCCCCATGGCGGCGCTCATGGTTAGAAATTTCATTTGTTCTTTGCCGACGGCAAACACTGATAAGATATAGTCATCGCCAAACAACTTATCTGCGATTGTTTTGAGGTGGGTTAGATTCTCAGGATCCGCTCCCATTCCGCCGTGAATGCCGAATATGCCCTGAATTAGCAGAGGGGGCTTGATGCGCCCCTTATTGAAGAAATAGGCCAGGTTATAAAGATGGCTTATATCATAGCACTCAAATTCAAACCTCGTTCCGTATGCATCTCCAATGTTGGTGAGGATGTGGTCAATCATCTCAAATGTATTTGGATAAATGCCAGAATATGTGCTTTCCAGATAGGGTTTCTCCCAATCATGTTTCCAATCACTATATTTTTTCGCCAGCTCAAACGTCCCGAAGTTCATCGATCCCATGTTCAAGGAACAAACTTCAGGCCGGGCATAGTGAGCAGGCGCAATACGCTCCTCAAGCGACATGCCAAGCCCGCCGCCAGTGGTGATATTAATCACCGCATTTGTTTGTTGCTTTATGCGGGGCAGGAACGCTGAAAATAGCTTTGGGTCTTGCTTTGGTTGTCCTGTAATCGGATCACGGGCATGGAGATGTAGAATAGAGGCGCCGGCTTCTACTGCATCTATCGCATCTTTGGCGATATCGTCAGCGGTAACCGGCAAGTATGGCGACATAGTTGGGGTGTGGATTGAGCCGGTAGGGGCGCAGGTGATGATTACTTTCTTAACTGGTTTCATGAGTTCACCTACTATTCTGTACCGTGAAATTTACTCTGACGTGTTATTTATAGTAAAAGGTATTGCCGGTCTCATCATCTTTCTAACCACTGCGTTGCAATATATGGCTTCGTGTTGGCGCGCCGATACAAGTATAATTCAAGGAGCCTTGCGAAATAAAAAGCCACCGGAGTTATGCGCCGACCGCATAAAACAGGTACAGGCGCGACGGCTATGTTTCCGCCAGAAAGGTAAAGGCGAGTTGGCGATTAATTTGGCCCTCTTCCCATGACACGCCTTTACGATTCAAATGCGTGTTTAACAATCGCTTTGGCGTGAAGCATTGTTGTGTCGAAAAGCGGGAGCCCCTCAGGTGCGTTATTTGTCATTTGGGGAATTTCTGTACACCCCAGAACCATGGCCTGCGCGCCCTGGTCCATCAGCTCTAGCATCAATTCACCTACATAAGCATGCGCCGCAGCCGCGAAGCTCCCAGCCTCAATTCCTTCTTCAATTGCTTCTTGCAGCCTGTCTTGCTTGTCTGTATCTGGCAAAACAGTATCAATGCCAAGTTCATTCAACCGGCGTGAGTATAATCCATTCTCCACAAGGTTGGTTGATGCAAGAATGCCAACTTTTCCCACATCCTCTAGCTTAATCGCCTCAGCAACTGGCTCAATCAATCCAACGAGCGGAATATCGACAGCATCCTGAACTTGATCGGCGAAAATATGCGCGCTGTTTGCGCACATCGCCAGAAGATGCGCACCGCCGGCTTCAACATTTTGCGCTGCATCAGTCAAAAGCTTGATTGTGCCGTCATAGTCTTTGCGAGCCATTGCTCCGAGCGCGTCTGCAACATTGATCGCCACCATTACGACGCGTGCGTTGTTAACACCGCCCAGTCGCTCGCCAACATCTTGGTTGATCGCACGATAATAGTCGATCGTTGAAAGCCAGCTCATACCGCCGATAAGGCCAATCGTTTTCATGGCGCTGTTTCCTCAACCAGTTCGATGGCTATTCCAGAGGCGTCACTCGGCGCAAGATGAATAGCGTTATCGCTGGTCAGGATTGAAACATTGTTCTCTTCAAGGACTGCTCTAGCTTGTTGCAGACTGCTGACCACAATTTTTACACCGGTGTTTACGTCAGACGCAGCCAAACCGCCATCGCTCGCGGACGCTGGATGCAATTCTGCAAAACCTTTTGCTGTTGCAAGGCGAACCGAAAGATGCCTCGCAACAACCTCCACCACGCCTTCGCTTATTTCAAAGGTCTCGCCGCCATAGAGGTCGCTTAGGAACTTAGCTGACCGGGCAAGGCTGTCAGGTTCGACGCGCAGCGTAACGCTCTTCCAGTAGCGTGCGCCGTTGGGGTGGGCGCGCCAATCGGGCCGGGTGAATTGGGTGAAATCAAACACCTGTGCGGCGCCAATACTATAGTCCCATGCATCGTCATCGACCATAAACCCGCAATATTTCACCGGATCAACGCGTCCGGTTTCAGGGTCCTTATAAACGCCGTCATGACTAATATTCGGGGTCATCGAAAGCCCCAGTTTTGTCCAGCTGTCCCGTATGTCTTTAATGTCATCGGAGGCGTGCATGAGTGCTGCAAGGCCCGGATCGCCTTCGCAGGCCTGAATAGCGGCCGGGTGCGCATAGTCTGGGTCCGCCCAGGCTAATTCAATCATGTTTGTGGTGCCCGGAGACTGCTCCGTAAAAACCACCAGATGATTGCCGCCACGTCCCCCTGCTTCACCGCCGCCGTAAAACGGATTCGGCCGATATGGCGTTGTTGTGAATCCCAACCGCCGCCACGTGTCCCGCGCTTGAGGCAAATCCCGCACCTTAAATATCGTATGATCAAGGTCGATCAATCCAGGAATCATAAATTTCTCCGATCAAATAAAGACAAAAAATTATCAGCGCATTCCCCTGTCAGCAATTACTTGCCTTTTGCAGAACGGTAGAGTTTTGTGATATGGACGCCCGCACCGAAGGCATTTAGAAAAATCAGAAGAAAGCAGATATGCTGCAACTAAAACTGAATTGCAGTTTCAGAGCTATGGTTTTCGCTGTCGCCTTAGTAAGGCCGGGGCTGGGTAAGGCCGGGGCTGGCGAACCTGATTAAAAGTCCAATGATCTAGCACCGCTGCGGTGCAGGCAGGTTCTACACCTAGAGCACGTCTCATTTAATTGGATTCACAGGGACGTGCTCCCGGTCTTTGTTTTAACGGTCGAACACTTGTTCGAGCTTTTGCGAGAAAACCGGCGCCCACTTTTGCGCGATACGCCCTAGAACTTGCACATCCCCTAAAAGACAAGCATCTGTTCAATACTAACGGCCCAACCGCACGCGGTATTCGCGGCGATCTATCCTGATGCGAGATCCATCTGACCCATCAGCCAGCCGCCGAAGGCGCCGCCGTAGTAATTGGCGTTCTTGGGCATCACTGCGACATGAATAACTGACGGGGCGCATGGCGCGGTTCATTTTGCGTTAATCAGCGTCGTCAGACATGAATTGCATGCCCCAAACCTTGCAGCGCCGCCTCATGGAACGCCTCACTCAGAGTTGGATGTGCGTGTATAACGCCAGCAACGTCTTCAAGTACGAGTCCATTTTCAATCGCATGCGTAAATGTTGCCGAGAGTTCTGAGACATGACGACCGACAGCTTGTACGCCTAAGATACGATGAGAGTGCTTTTCAGAAATAATCCGGATGAAGCCGCCGCCTTCATCCGCACCCATTGTGAGGGCGCGGCCATTTGCAGCGAGGGGAAACACGCTTTCGGTTGTTTCATGTGCGCCAGGACCAATACCGACGCAAACAATCTCGGGATCAGTATAGCAAACAGACGGGATAGCAACAGGGTCGAAACGTCGCCGTTTTCCGGCGATGATTTCGGCGACCATTTCTCCTTGGGCGGATGCTTTGTGAGCAAGCATTGGTTCACCGACCAGATCACCGATCGCCCAAACGTTGCGGCTCGATGTAGCGCATTGTTCGTCAACGGCGACAAAACGGCCGTCCATCTTCACCGCCATTTCTTCAAGACCCCAGCCCTCAGTCAATGGCGCGCGCCCAACGGTGACCAACACCTTATCGGCTGCAAGTATTTCATGGTGACCGCCTTCCATTGTGATTGAGAGACCGTCTTCACTTATCGCCTCTGCTTTTGCCGACAGTTTGAAATTGACGCCCTTGCTCTCAAACGCCTTTTTGACCGGTGCGACCAGTTTTTCATCATATTGCGGAAGAATGCGATCAGCGGCTTCAACGATTGTAACATTCGAACCAAGCTTCGCGAACGCGCCGCCCAGCTCCATGCCGATATAGCCGGCGCCAACAACAACAAGCCTATTTGGTAATGAGTTAAGCGATAGCGCTTCGGTCGATGAAATCACCGTACTGTCAAAAGCAAGATTGGGTAAGGCGACTGGCTTGGATCCAGTAGCGAGAATAACATGCTCCGGACGTATAATGATGGTTCCATCCGGCGTGTCCACGTGACATGTTTTCGCGTCTGAAAATCGCCCCCAACCATGCAGTATTTTTACCTTTGCGCGCCTTAGCAAACTTGTCACGCCGCCGTTTAGCTTATCGACAACACCGTCTTTCCAAGCAATGACATCTGCCATGTCCGCTTTTGGCGAAGCCTCCAGAGAGATACCATGAATAAGGCCTTTCGCCGCCTTAGCTATAAGGTCATACTTGTCAGCAGCCTCAATCATTGATTTCGATGGAATACAGCCGCGAATGAGGCAAGTCCCGCCGAGACGGTCCGCCTCTACGAGAACTGTATCAAGTCCAAGTTGCCCGCACCGGATCGCTGCGACATAGCCGCCCGGCCCCCCTCCAATGACAAGGACTTTAGGGAATAGCTCAGTCATTCTGTACAACCTATAAATAGATGCGCCGGTTGTTCTATCAGACGTTTCAACCGTGCAATGAAACGCGCAGCGTCATACCCGTCGACGATACGGTGATCGAATGATGAGGAGACATTCATCATTGTACGAATTATGATCTCGCCATTATGAATAACGGGGCGCTCGACAAGTTTGTTCGGACCGATAATCGCCACCTCGGGTGAGTTGATCACAGGCGTTGCAGCAATACCGCCGAGTGTTCCGAGGCTTGTCAACGTAATGGT
>JBCDBL010000155.1:0-7859 GCA_039183635.1 Pseudomonadota bacterium | reverse complement strand
TGCGGCGCGGGCGGCGGCCTGCGGCGTCTTGCCCGCTCAGCATCATCTTCACTATCCGTTCTCGACCCAGCGGCGTTAAACGAGCATTCTTGTGGATGTTCATTCGGGCTGTCCTCCAAGGATGTCTGAAGCTTGGTAACGTCAGTCTCCCCGGTCAGGCCCGAATGGATAACCTATTGAAACACCACAGCTAGCGACCAAACCGCAACCGCTTGGTCGGAAAATGCTCCAGGGACAAAGTTTCAGAGGACTGCTGATGCAGTCTGAATGCGGCTGAAAAATAAAAGACTTATACGCTGTAAAATTATATATGAAGCACAGATATGCTGAGCTCACCCGCGTTCGTCGCCAGTGTCGGGGGAGGCGGCGGAGCCCGCCAAAAGGCCGCCGTCGATCGTAAACTCGGCGCCTGTGACATAGCGCGCTTCGTCCGAGGCCAGCATAACGGCGATCGCGGCCACTTCCTCCGGCAGGCCGAACCGTTTCATGGGCGTATCGGCGACGAAGGCGGCCATGCGGGTCTCCCGGTCCGGGCCCGTTCCGATCATCGGCTCCCACATGGGCGTTAAAATGGCGGCGGGGTGGATCGAGTTGCAGCGCACGTCAAGGCCCTGTTCGGCGCAATAGAGCGCCACGGTTTTGGTGTGGTTGCGCAGGGCCGCCTTGGAGGAGGCGTAGGCCGCCGCGGCCGGCACGCCCACCATGCCGGACCTCGATGATATGTTGATGATGGCGCCCGCGCCGGCGGCGCGCATGGCTTTGATGGCGTACCGGCAGCCGAGGAACGCCCCGTCGAGATTGACCCGGTGCACCGCCCGCCAATCCGCAAGGGCGGCGTTTTCAGGGTCGTGGGCGCGCGCGCTTTCTTCAAACCCCGTCACGCCGGCGTTGTTCACAAGCACGTCGATGGCGGGGAAGCGGTCTTGGAAGCGCGCCCAGTCGGCCTCCTCGGCGACGTTAAGGACCTCGAACCGCGCGTCGATCTCGGCGGCTGTCTTCGCGCCGGCGTCCGCGTCCTTGTCCGTGACGACGACATCGGCCCCTTCGTCGCGGAACGCCCTGGCGATCGCCGCGCCGACGCCCCGGGCCGCGCCGGTGACCACGCATGTTTTGTTCTGAAGCCGGGCCATCGCCGTCCCCTTTGAAACTTGAAAGATCTTAGCCGTTCAAGACATCCGCCCAATCTGGGTTCTTGTCGAATTGCGACTTCAAAAACGGGCAGAGCGGAATGATCTTGAACTCTTTTTCCCGCGCCTCGCGAATGATGTTCTCCGCCAGCGCCGCGCCGACGCCTTTGCCGCGCAGATCCTCCGGGACGCCGGTGTGGTCAACGATGATGACCTTGGGGCTGACCCGGGAATAGGTCATCTCCGCGTCGGGCAGGCCTTCGATGCTGGCGATGTAACGGCCTTTCGCGCCGTCTTCTTCAAGCCGTATAGAGATCTCGTCGGTCATAAAGCGCCCTTTGTCATCGTGTTTCGCCCGCGTTCACAGATGTGGCGCGCTGGCGAAAAATCAAGGCGCAAGGGGCGGACGCGCGAAAGCCGGCGTCAGTTCGCCGCCAGGTCCTGGCGAACCTGTTGGCGCAAAACGTCAATGGGCGCATAGCCGCTGTCGGTTTCAAAGTGCCAGAATGTCCAGCCGTTGCAGCCTTCAGCGTTTTGCACATGGGCGCCCATCTGATGGATGGAGCCCGACGCATCCTTCACGGCGAGGGACCCGTCGGCGCGGACCCGCGCCACATGACGTTTTTGCGGGCAGTGCAGAATAGCGCCGGGCTGCAACAGGCCGCGCTCGACAATGGAGCCGAACGGGATCCGGGGCAGCGCCTTGCGCGACGGCGTCACCGCCAGATCCTCCGGCGCGGCGGGCTGAACCCGTGCGATGCGTGTCCTTGCGATCTCGGCGTAATCGGTGTCGCGCTCTATGCCGATGAACTGGCGGCCGAGGCGTTTGGCCGCCGCGCCGGTGGTGCCGGTGCCGAAAAACGGATCGAGCACGATGTCGCCGGGCGCAGATGCGGCGAGCAGCACCCTGTGGAGGAGTGCTTCTGGTTTCTGCGTCGGATGCGCCTTCGCCCCGTCCTTGCCTTTCAGGCGTTCCGATCCCGTACACAGAGGAATGGTCCAGTCGGAGCGCATCTGCACGCCGTCGTTGGCCATTTTCATGGCGTCGTAATTGAATTTATACTTAGCACCCTCGCCATGGGCGGCCCAGATCAGGGTCTCATGGGCGTTGGTGAACCGCGTGCCGCGAAAGTTCGGCATCGGGTTCGTCTTGCGCCAGACGATGTCGTTCAAGATCCAATAGCCGAGATCCTGGAGAATGGAGCCGACCCGGAAAATGTTATGATAGGAGCCTATCACCCACAGCGCTCCGGTCGGTTTTAAAATCCGGCGCGCTTCGGCCATCCAGGCCCGGGTGAAA
This sequence comes from Pseudomonadota bacterium, assembly GCA_039183635.1. Classification (GTDB taxonomy): domain Bacteria; phylum Pseudomonadota; class Alphaproteobacteria; order Caulobacterales; family Parvularculaceae; genus JBCDBL01. The sequence continues at coordinate 5,432 of JBCDBL010000155.1, read as the reverse complement.
TCGTCGTAGGCGCCGAAGGAGGCGAATTTGTCCCAATCGTTGTCGACGCCCTTGACGTCGGAATTGTCCGGCCGTTTCAGGTCGCCGCCAAGCTGAAGATTATACGGCGGGTCGGCGAAAACGAGATCGACGCAGCGATCCGGCAGCGCGCGCATCGTCTCGATACAGTCGCCCACAAGGACGCTGTTCAGCTTGGATGTCGCAATCGGGCGCGTAGGGCGCATACGGACTCTCTTCCTTCGGTCCCTTAAATGCTGTCGGAGGGGCACAGTGAGTCAAAGCGATTCCCGCGTCAAGAGTCCGCTGGGGAATTATTTTGATGCTTTGGCGGCGCTGAAATCGTTAACAAAAGGGCTGGAGAGAGTCCGCGCACAACATATTGTGGATCGGTGCGAAAGAGCGCCGATGATATGGGGTGACGCCGTGGCGCTCCAGCCCCTCCCGGTGGGCGGCGACGCCATAGCCTTTGTTGCGGTCCCAGGCGTAGCCGGGATAGCGCTCCGCCAGCTCCTCCATCATTCGGTCCCGGGCGGTTTTGGCGATGATGGAGGCTGCGGCGATCGACAGCGACTTCGCATCGCCCTTGACCACCGTATAGGCTGGCACCGAGAGCTTCGGCGCCCATTTGCCGTCGACGATCGCCGTCGTCGGCCGCACCGGCAGGTTGGCGGCGGCCCGGGCCATGGCCAGCAAGGTGGCGTTGCCGATGTTCAGCTGGTCGATCTCCTCCACCGTGGCGACGCCGACGCCGATGCGCGCGGTTTTCCAAAGGGCGCTGGCGATTTCCTTGCGGCGCTTGTCGCTGAGCTTTTTCGAATCCTTGATGCCCGCCGGGGTGCAGTTCGGGTTCAAAATCGCCGCCGCGGCCACCACAGGACCCGCCCAGGGGCCGCGCCCGGCCTCGTCGATGCCGGCGACAAGGCCGGGCAGACTGTCCTCTAGCTCGAACGTCGGCCGGGCCGGATAGGCCGTCGCGTCACGTGTCGCGAGGGCGCGTTTGGAGGGCGATGAGGAGCGGCTCGGCATGTCTCGGGCGCATCAAAGTCAGGGTTAACGAAAGGTTAACATGGCGATCTCCTCATGATTCGTCAAAAAGCGACATCTGGCCTGAGAGCGCCGAGGGAACCCGGAATTGCGAAAGGTCGAGGGGCCGCCGTTCGCCGTCGAGGCCGAAGCGGCGTATCGCGGCGCGGAACCTTTGATGGATCAGCTTGGCGTAGACACCCTTCACCTCGCCGCCCCGGGACCAGTGGACGTCATAGTCCCGCCCGCCGTTCATCTCCCGAATGTGGCGCATAATGCGTTCCGCCCGGGTCGGGGCGTAGGCGGTCAGCCATTCCTTGAACAGGGGCGCCACCTCCAGGGGGAGGCGCAGGATGGTGTGGGCGGCGAACGTCGCCCCGAGATCCGCCGCCTTGCCCAAAATCGTCTCCATCTCATCGTCGTTCAAGGCCGGGATCATGGGCCCTGTCATAACGCCCGTGGGCACGCCGGCGTCCGCCAGGGCTTCAGCGCCTCGAACCGCCGCGTCGGAGAGGAGGCCCGCGGCTCCATCGACCGGGCGAGGGCCTTGTCCTCGGTGGTGATCGACACCATGGCCCGGGCGAGGCCTTTTTTCGCCATCGGCGCCAGGATATCGAGGTCCCGTGTAATAAGACCGGATTTCGTCAGTATCGTCACAGGATGGTTGAACCGGGAAAGAACCGTCAGGACGCCGCGCATAATAAGATACTGGCGCTCGATCGGCTGGTAAGGGTCCGTGTTCGTCCCAATGGCGATGGCGCGCGGCTTGTAAGTGGGCGCCGACAGCTCCGCCTCCAGAAGCTTCGGCCCCGAGGGTTTGGCGAACAGCCGGTTTTCGAAATCAAGGCCCGGCGACAGGCCCATATAAGCGTGGGTGGGGCGAGCGAAACAGTAAATGCAGCCATGTTCGCAGCCGCGATAAGGGTTAATGGAGCGATCAAACCCGACGTAGGGAGACTTGTTGAACGTTATGATCTTGCGCGGGCTTTCTTCGGTCACCGTCGTGCCGGGAACGGGGTCCGGCTCCAGCGCCCATCCGTCATGGGCCTCCTCCCGCTTTTCAACCTCGTACCGGCCGCTTTCATTAGACTGCGCGCCGCGCCCCTTGCCCTTTCCGGGCGATTTGGGCGGTTGAAAAGACAAGTGCGCGACGCGAGCCATGGCCATGTTCTAGCGCCCATTTCAGAACAAATCAAGAACATTTATGGTTGCTGCGCTATTCTGGCGCCTGTTTCGCTTACATCGATAAGATGAACTGTTTTGGGAATTTCAACAAAAATGACGTGTATTCGCCGCAATATTGAGCTAACATAATCGTGAATTGAAGAGAGATTGCTGTGAACCGAACCTTGTTCATATCTTCGCTTTTCTGCGTCGCCGCAGCATCGCCGTGTTTGGCCGAAGAGGCCGCGCTCGGCGCTCGCGCCGCCGCGCACATGGGATTCGACGTCGTTTTCACGGACAAAGCGGGGGCCGATATCTTCTTCGAGCCCCATGAGCGTGTAACCGTTGCAACCGAAAAAGTGGCGGCGTCGTCGGACGATTCCTTGTTTCCTTCCGTATACCATGAAAACCGCAAAGTTCTCGAGGCGGAGCGTACAGCCTCTAAAGACAGGGTTGTCGCGGGCATTAAAGAGGCGATTGACGCTGGCGAGTGTCCGGAATGGGTCGATTGGGTGAGTGCTTGCCATGATGCGCTGAACGGCGTAACGCGGCGGTTTTTTGTTTTGGTCGACGATGATTTCGATGCATCGTCCTGGCGCACAATGGGCGGCGTCGCAATGCGTTTGAACCGGGCTGCTCTTATAGATTTATCTTATAAAGACTTTGATGCGGGCGGTCTCGACAAACATCATGTGATTCAGAACGCCCACGGACGGTATGATAATGAAGGCGTTATGCTAAGCGTGCGCGTACCGTTTGGCGAGCTTGCCCGCTACTAAAACGATTTCGGATCGATCGAGATCGCTCAATCGCTTTCAGTCCCCGTCTTTGCACGTTTCCAGTCGAAGAGGACGCCAGCTCGCCGTTTGCAAATACATGACGCCAAAAACTTGAAAGCATCGGTGTGATTTGGATGGAAACGATGTTGCTTTTAAGCCACCAGCGTGAGCGGTCTTGGCTGTTTCGGGGGCGTCTTCGGCGGCTGTTCTGGCAAAAGAACGTCAGCTTCGCATAGGAGGTTGGCGCAGGTTTTCGCTGCGCGCAGAAGGGGCTTTTGGTCTGACTTTGAGACCAGCCACAGCGCTAAAAGGCCAGCGCGTTGTTCTTCGCCATGTTGGATGGCGCTGATAAGGGCGAGGACGTAGGCGTCTTCTCCCGGGGTGCAACGACATGGCTCATTGCTTGCGCCGCCGCGCTGTCGGGAGCCGGATTTGATAACCCCCGCCAGGGTTCGAATGGCGTATTGCAACGCAGTGCAAGGCTGTGCGCTGTCTCGCAACGCGCATTTTCTAAAAAGCGCTGAGAAATCTGTTTCCGCAGAGGGTGAATGTAGCAATTGCATAGGTTTGGACGTAATATTGATAATCATTATCAATATCACCGATTTATCCCTAAATGTCAAGCTATTTTGTTGGATCTTTCCTGGTTGACCGAGAGGACTGTCCCGCGATGATGCCGACCATGGCAGATCGGAAAATATCCATCGTTATTCCAACCCTAAACGCCGCCGGCGTGCTTCCCGCGTGCCTTAACGCGCTTGTGCCCGCAGCGCTTGAAGGTCTTGTAAAGGAGGTCGTCGTATCCGATGGAGGCTCGCAAGATGACACGCTCGCCGCCGGCCAGGCCGCCGGCGCCGTTATCGTAAGGGGGGCCAGGGGGCGGGGCCGGCAGTTGGCCGCCGGGGCGAGGGCGGCGCGCGCGCCATGGTTATTGTTTTTACACGCCGACACACTCCTCGCGCCTGACTGGACGACAGTCGCCCGGACGCATATGGAGCGTGATGACGCGCGCGCCGGGGCGTTCCGTTTTCGCCTCGACGATACGCGCTGGCCGGCGCGGGTTTTGGAGGCGGGGGTTGCGCTGCGCTGCGCTTTGTTTGGGTTGCCCTACGGCGACCAGGGGTTGCTTGTCTCCAGGGCGCTTTATGACGCCGTAGGCGGATTTTCAGAAGATATGCCGTTGATGGAGGATGTGGATATGGTGCGCCGGATTGGGCGCGGACGCCTTGAAATGTTGTCCGCCGATGCGGTGACCAGCGCTGAGCGCTATGGTCGGGATGGATATGCCCGCAGGGTAATGACAAATCTCCGGTGTCTTGCGATGTATTATGCTGGCGTCGCGCCGGACAAGATTGTAGGGCGCTATGGTTGAGGCGGGGTGGGCGCGCCGTCTTTATGTGTTCGCCAAGGCGCCCTTGATGGGCCGGGCGAAAACGCGTTTGGCCAAGGACATCGGCGGCGGCGCGGCGATGAATTTTTACCGCCGGGAAAGCGCTCGGGTTCTGAAGGGCCTCGGCCAAGACAAGCGTTGGCGCACAATTCTCGCCTATGACCGCCCGGAGGCTCTGGGGTTCGCCCGACCGCCCGCGCTGCCGGCCGCGCCGCAAGGGGCGGGGGATCTTGGCGCGCGCATGGGCCGGGTGTTCGCGTCCGCGCCGCCGGGACCTGTTGTGATCATAGGCGGGGATATTCCTGGCGTCTCGCCCGGCCATATTGCTGCGGCCTTCCGCAAGCTGATGTCTGCCGACGCCGTGGTTGGTCCCGCGCCGGATGGGGGGTATTGGCTGATCGGCCTTAAGCGCATTAAGGAGCGACCGGGATTGTTTGCGTCCCAGGTCTTTCAAGGCGTGAGATGGTCGAGTTCTTATGCTCTTCGGGACACGTTGGCGGGGATGCCGGAGAGCTTACGGGTTGAAAGGCTGGGCGTTTTGCAAGACGTCGATACGCAGGCTGATTATAAAGACTATATCCACGCCGGACCCGTAAGCCGTATGAGGGGGCGTTGAAAGTATCCTTTCAACGCCCGAAGGGTCGAGGGGGGCGAACCTGCCTGTTGCCGGTGCTGCTCAAAATAGTAATGGGCCGGCAAGGCCCCCTCCGTCGGCTCTCGCCGACATCTCCCCCCGCGCGCAGGGCGATTGCATATGGAACATCTGATGCCTGGCGCAGCGCGGCGTCTCACCTCTCCCCCTCGGGGAGAGGTCGAAATTGCGATTGCAATTTCGGGTGAGGGGGAGGGATGCACGTTGGTTTCTCCCAAATCTCTCCCCCTCACCCTAACCCTCTCCCCCTCGGGGATTGTTGCGAAACATGCGAAGCATGATGTGTTGCTTTTTTGTTTTGTCGGGAGGTTTTCATGGAGCGTATGTCAGGTCAGCTTGGGTTTGCAGATGCGGCGGTGGCGCGCCATGGGGCGAATGCGCGGCTTGACCGGATTGATGCGTTGATCGACTGGGACGGGATCTC
>JBCDBL010000154.1:0-7931 GCA_039183635.1 Pseudomonadota bacterium | reverse complement strand
GCGGCGATGATGTCAGCGGCGGTGGTCATAGAAGTCTGTACCAGTTGTCACAGTTGGTCATAGTTACGCACAGCTTTCCCACATGCACAAACGTCATCCTGACGAAAGTCAGGATCTAGAGCGCATTCACAAAAGTGGGAACCGGTTTTGTGAATAAAATGCGCGCTAAACATAAACTTAGACCGCATTTACGATTCGAAGAATTGTAAATGCGGTCTAGGGGCCGCTTGCTTAGAACGTCAGGCGATTAATTTATACTCGCCTGAAACTCTAAAGTCTTCGTTGGGCGGGCCGGGGTAACGAATAACCTGTGTCTGCTTACGTCGTCTGGCGCCCTGGTGTCCGCCGCCCCTGGATCCCAGCTTTCGCTGGGATGACGATCCGTGTTGGGTAACATTCAGGGGGTTCAAATAGGGTAAAGCGCCAAACGCTACAACAAGCTCTTTATCAGCGCTGTCGCATCCTCCGTATAGGCTTCTAAAAACCCGTGGCCCCATTCCGGTTTGGCGCTCACGTCGCCGTTTTGTAAGAGCGGCGCGATGCGGGCGGTCTGTTCGAACAGGTCGTCGCCGGGATTGATGACGCGAATGCGGTGGGGGAGGTCTTTGACGACATCGGGGAAAATCTTGTTGTACTCAAATGCGGCCCGATGGCCCCATTCGTAGTTTTCGCCGCCGCGCATGTTCTCCGCCATCGACTCCGCCATCATCTCAAGCGTCATGCCGGGACCGCGATAATGCTTGATCCGCTCCCACATGGTGGAGAAGCGGGTTCCTTCCTCGTCCAAAGGAATAGGCTCGAAATAGGCCGAGACCTTGGCGAGCTCTTCAGCCGTGAACAGCGACGCCGACAGCATGACGATCGTTTTAACATCGTCCGGCCTCTGACGGGCCATTTCGGCGGCGACTTTTGAGCCTGTGTGGTAGCCCAGAAGATCGACAGGGCCGAGGTCCAGGGCGTCCGCCGCGGCCCACATGGCTTTGGCGTAATCGGGCACAGTCACATACGGCTCAGCCGGGGGGTGATCGCTTTCGCCATAGCCGGGGTAATCCGGCGCGACGATGATGCGGTCGTCGCTGGCCAGCTCCATGAAGCTTGCGAAACTGCGCCCGGATTTCGGGCTCATGTGCAAGCACAGGAGAGGGCGCGCCGCAGGCGCTTCGGGTTTAGCGATCCGGAGGTGAATTTGTCCGTAAGGGCCGTCGATGAACTGACGCGTGAGTCTCGGCATGGCGCGACTCCTTATGTAAGACCGAGGGAGCCGGGGTTCACCCGCCGCCTGGCGTCCACCGCGGATTTGATGTCCTCAAGCAGCGCCAGCGTTTCGGGGCGCAGGCTTTCCTTGTAAGGATAAGCTTTGCCGATTTGGAAATGGACCGCGCCAGCTTCTTGAAAGATCGCCATGATCTGCGAACGCAGGCGCGCCACGGTTTCCGTCGCCGCCGGGTTGGCCGGACGCTCGGTGATTTTAGCAAGATAGGAGGGTTCCACCGTTTGGCGATGAATATCGTAAATCTCCTCCGGCCAGAAGAAAACCGGTTCGATCAGAAAGCCGTTCGTGGACAAAGTGGTCACAAGATAGCCGGTGAGGACGCCATGGCGGTCAATCTCCGCAGCATTGTCTAGGAACAGCTTGTCGATGGCGGCCCAGACGTTTTCAGCTTTGGAATGGGGCACAATGCCATGCACGGGCGCCCAACGTTCCCCTTCCGGGCCGATCACATTGTTTAAGGGGCTGAAGGGTGTGCTGCGGGTGACTTTCGGCATAGTGTTCGCGACCTCCGTTCCGCTATGGGCGGCGGCGATGGCGCGGGCGGCCTTCATATCTTCGGCTACGGCGGCGTCAGAGCGGCCTTCCACAACTATGTGTGCGGAGTAAGAAGCTTCATCTACAAATGTGCGCCCGGCCATGGCCACCTTCGCGGCTTCCTTCACGCCGGAAAGGAGGTTTTTTTGCCCCTTCACCACCCCGGTGAGGGACTTTACATCCTGCATAAGGCTTGCCCGTTTTAGACGGAGCTTTTGCAGGTTCGGGTCGAAGGCGAACAGCTCGCATCCCAACCCGGCGCGGGACCAGGCGGACAGGGCCGCGGCGACATCGGCTGGCGTTTTAAACTCGAAGGAGGCGTAATCCTCCGCCGCCGGCATAGGCATCAGGCGGAAGGTCGCTTCCGTTTTAAAGCCGAGGGCGCCGGTGTCGCCGAGGAACACTCCGGTGAGGTCCGGCCCGTAATGGCGAAAAAACGGCGCGCCGGTTTGCGTTCCGCCGGAGCCGGTTTTGACAACGCTTCCATCAGCGGTGACGACGGTGAGGCTGGTCACGCAATCGGCGGTCGTGCCCCATGTCCCGGCGCCGAAAAACGCGTTGTTCTGAGAAAGCCCGCCGCCGATGGTGGAGGAAAGGCCCGACAGAGGCCCCCAAAACGGCGTGCGCAGATTTTTTGCTTTTAACGCATCATAGAGCGCGGCCCAGGTGCAGCCCGCCTCCACCGTGACGTACATATCCTCTTCGTTGATCTCAAGAATGCGGTCCATGGCGGACATGTCGACCATGACGGCGCCGTCCTCCGTCGGCAGATAGCCGCCGGTGTAGGACATGCCGCCGCCCCGGGCGATGACGGCGCGGCCGTCCTGCGTCGCCACGGCGACCGCCCGGGCGGCGTCTTCGGTCGAGTGTGGAGTTATAACGTAGGCGGCGGCGCGGGCGGCTTTTGAGAAAATATCCTGGGAGAACAGGGCCGTGGTCTCAGGCGCCGTGCTGACATTGTCCGGCCCGAGGGCCTGTACAAGGGCGGCGTGCAGGGCGCTGTCATCATGGACGGGGCGGGGCGTGGCGTCGTCGGGCATGGCGTCGGTGTCTTTCGGTTTACGTTTATACGGGCGTCGCAACGCCGAAGGTGGCGGCGGCGATCAACAGGATCCAGATGGCGACGACAGGCCCGCGGGAGCGGGCGATGGCGCCTTTTATAACGGCGTCGGTCTCAGGCGTCGGACCGTTCGCGACCATCGCCGCAAAGGCCGGCCCGAACGGGCGCAGCAACAGCCGCACAAGAAGACCCATGGCCACTGCGCCGGCGAGAATTAAGAGCTTTACGGACAAGAATGTCGGCCAGCTGAAGGTATTCATGAGGCCGAGGACGCCTGCGCCGGCGAGGCCCGCCAGCAGAGCGATCCGTCCGATGGTGTCGATGCCGGTGAGAAGCTTTGCGCCATGGGCGCTGTGCAATTTGAAAATCAATGTAATCCACGCCGCCGCTGCAACAAAGGCAAGGACAATCCAGATCGGCGTCAGCGCCACCCAGCCCTTTGAGGCGGCCAGGGCGAGGCCCGTCGGCAGCGCCAACAAAAGACAGATCCGCGGGACCATGTCGACGTTCAACAGGATTTTCGCCGCAGTGATGCGCGCCTCCGGCGACCGCTTCCCGTCGGTAACGACCAGGCTTGAGTAAAACACCCCCGCATCGCCGCCCAGCCAGTAGGCGAAGATGAGGAGGTGCAAAACCGTAAAGGCGACGACGTCCGTCGGCATGGGGCTGTTGTCCAAATTTAAATGGTATAATCTTATATCATTCAAATTCGCCCAGCGGCAAGGCAGGAATGCTCTTAAGGCTGTGTTATGTCATCCCGAACGCCAGTTTTCCAAAGTTTAGCCTGGCGAGCGCCAGGCTAAATTTTATTGGAAAACTGAGTGATCCGGGATCTGTAACTTCTTATTGAACAGCCTATGTGAGATCCCGGATCTAACACTCGCTTTCCAAAAACCTTGCGGTTTTTGGGCTCATGTAACGTCCGGGATGACGTTTCGATATTTAAGGTCTTAGATGTTTCAAAAAAGCCGCCGGCGTTGCTTCCAGCTCCGTAGCCAAAGTTGAATTCCAGCGGTTGAGAAAGCCGAACATGGCGATAACAGAGACGATTTCCACAATGGCGTCGTCGTCGTAATGGGCTTTGAGGGCCTCGAAATCTTCGTCTGTAACGGCGTTAGGGGAAACACCTGCGCCCATGGCGACGCGGATAGCGGCGCGTTCGGCATCTGTGAAAAGAGGGCTTTCCTGGTAACTCCACACAGCGTCGATTTTTTCTGTCGGCACGCCGGCGCGGTGTGCGCCATGGGCGGCGTGGGCGGTGCAATAGACGCAGCCCGCGGCTTTGGAGGTCGCCTCGCCAATAAGGCGCTTTAATCCGTTATCGACTTTTCCGGGGGCGTAAATGGCCGCGACCAAGGCGCCGAGGGCTTTGGTGATGTCCGGTCGGCGCGCCATGATGAGCCCGTCGTTCGGCGTGAAGCCCATCATCTCTTCGGCGGCGGTGAAGCTGTCGGCAAGATCCGGCGCATCTTCCAATTTTAAAGGCGCAAGGCGAGGCAAGGGGGTTACACTTTCGCGTCGGCGCGGCGTCCGTTCACCGTGGCGTCTTTCAAGGCCGCGGCTGAGTCCCAAATAACCCCGCCGAGGAACTGACCGATCGCCGGGGTGAATACGCGCAGGTCCTTGGTGGCGTAAATGTCCGTCTGGAAATAAGGATCGCCGTTCAGGATCTCCCAGGCTTCCTCTTCGTTTTCGGCCATAATGAGAAACAGGCTGCCGTTCAGCTCCACATCGTCCACCGGGCGCAAGGGACCGGCGACGATATATTTGTCCCAGTGTTTTTCCGTATGCAGAAGGTGGCCTTCCAAATGCTCCTCCCGCAGCTTGGCGGCGTTGGGGCCGTCCGTGCAGAATACGGCGAAGACTTTTTCCTTGAGCCTTTGGGCGGTGGGGGCGTAATCGGCCATCGACCTCTCCTTATTGAAATGCTTGCAAGCCGGTTTGCGCCCGGCCGAGGATGAGGGCGTGGATGTCGTGAGTGCCCTCATAGGTGTTCACGGTCTCAAGGTTCACCATGTGGCGCATTACATGGTACTCGTCCGACGTGCCGTTGCCGCCATGGATGTCGCGGGCGAGGCGGGCGATGTCGAGGGCCTTGCCGCAATTGTTCCGTTTCATAAGAGAAATCGTCTCCGGCGTGAAAACGCCTGCGTCGAGCGTTCGGCCAAGCTGCAAGGCGCCGGAAAGGCCGAGGGCGATTTCCGTTTGCATGTCGGCGAGTTTTTTCTGAACCAGCTGGGTGCCCGCAATAGGTTTGCCGAACACGATGCGGTCAAGCGCGTATTGCCGGGAGGCGTGCCAGCAATATTCCGCCGCCCCCATCGCGCCCCAGGCGATGCCGTAGCGCGCCTTGTTGAGACAGGAGAACGGTCCGCGCAGCCCCTTGACGTTGGGCAGCAGATTGTCCTCCGGCACGAAAACGTCGTCGAGGGCGATTTCGCCAGTGATTGAGGCGCGTAAGGACAACTTGCCTTCGATTTTTGGGGTCGTGAACCCGTCCATGCCCCGCTCCACCACAAAGCCGCGGATCGCGCCGTCGAGCTTCGCCCAAACGACGGCGATGTCGGCGATGGGGGAGTTTGTAATCCACATTTTGGCGCCGTTCAGCACATAGCCGCCGTCGGCGGGCTTGGCGTTTGTGCGCATCGCGCCTGGGTCGGAACCGCCGTCGGGCTCGGTGAGGCCGAAACAGCCGATCAGCTCGCCCGTCGCCAGTTTCGGCAGCCATTTTTGCTTTTGGCTTTCCGAGCCGAAGGCTTCGATGGGATACATGACGAGGGAGGATTGCACCGACATCGCCGACCGGTAACCGGAATCCACGCGCTCCACCTCCCGGGCGATAAGACCGTAAGCCACATGGCCGACGCCGGCGCCGCCATAAGCTTCGGCTACGGTCGGCCCCAACAGACCAAGCGCGCCCATCTCGGTCATGATTTCCTGGTGGAACGTCTCCTCCCGGTTCGCCATAAGGATCCGCGGCAGGAGTTTGTCCTGGCAATACCCCGCAGCGCTGTCCTGGATCATGCGCTCGTCTTCTGTGAGCTGTTCGTCTAAAAACAGGGGGTCTTCCCAGCGGAAGCCAAGGGGGGCGTCTTCGGTCATTTTCGGCATGGTCATGGGGCGGCGCATCCTTTTGATCGGCGTGTTGGCGGTGCGATGGAAAAGGATATAGCCCTTCGAGGGCGAAGTCCCTTTTTCCGCGACATCAAATGGTATATCATTATGATATATGCAAAAGGTCGTAAAGCATTACCGGCCGTAAAGACGTGAGGATATGTCTCAAAAACGCACGTTAGCGCAAAAAATCATCGCCAAGGCGGCGGGCTGTGAAGACGTCAAGCCGGGGGAGATCCTCGTGTGTAAGGTCGATCTCGCCATGGCCCATGATTCCAGCGGCCCGCGCCGCTGGCGGCCCCGGCTGGAGGAGCTTGGAACGGGTCTTTGGGACCCCGATAAGGTCGTCATCGTCTCCGACCATTACGTGCCGGCGGTGGACGCGGAAAGCGCCTCGATCCTGAAGCTCACCCGGGAGTTCGCCCGGGACTATGGCGTGAAGCATTTTTACGATATGCGCGGTATCTGCCATGCGATCTTGCCGGAGTACGGACATTTGCGGCCCGGCCTGTTTGTGGCGGGGGGGGATTCCCACACGCCCATGGCGGGGGCCTTCGGCTGTTACGCGGCGGGCTATGGCGCTACGGACATGACGGCGATTGCGGCTACAGGCGAGACCTGGGTGATGGTTCCCGAAACCATCCGTGTGGATATTGACGGGCGCCTTGGCGACGGCGTTGCGGCGAAGGACGTGATGTTGTCCCTGTGCCGGGACCTTGGCATGGACAATAATTTTCGCGCGGTGGAATATGGCGGCGGGGCGGTTGCGGCGATGTCCATGTCCGAACGCATGGTTTTGTCCAACATGGCGGCGGAGCTTGGCGCGGAAACTGGCCTCATCGCCCCGGATGAGACGACCCTCGCTCATATCCGTGCGGCGGGCGGCGTTGTGGAGCCGGACGCGCTGCAATGGCGGTCGGACGAAGGCGCTGACTATTGCAAGTCCTATCATCTTGATGCGAACGAGCTATCCCCGCAAATCGCCGCGCCCCACTCGCCGGCGAACGCCGCCTCTGTCGCCGTCCACGCCGGAACGCCTGTGGATCAGTGCTATATCGGCGCCTGCGTCGGGGCGAAGCTTGAAGATTTGCAGATGGCGGCGCGTGTTCTGAAGGGTCGCAAAGTCGCTGACGGGACCCGCCTTCTTGTTGCGCCGTCCTCCGCCAAAACGACGGAGGCGGCGGCCAAGGACGGAACCTTGTCCGTCCTCACCGAAGCCGGCGCCGTCATCATGCCCTCCGGCTGCGGCGCGTGCGCCGGCATGGGGGCGGGGCTGCTCGCCGCCGGGGAGACGTGTCTGTCCTCCACCAATCGCAATTTTAAAGGCCGCATGGGCCATAAGGAGGCGAACGTCTATCTCGGCTCGCCCTATTCTGTCGCCGCCGCCGCGGTCGCCGGGGTCATCGCCGACCCGCGCGAGATGCTCGCCGGCGCAAAGGAGGCGGCGTGATGGAGGGAGCGGGGCGCGCCTGGGTCTTTGGAGACAATATCGATACGGATGTTCTGGCGCCCGGCTTTCTTATGAAGTTGCCGGCTGAAGAGCTCGCGAAGCATTGCCTGGAGGCGGTGGACCCCGACTTTGCGCGGAACGTCGCACCCGGCGACGTTGTGGTGGGCGGCGAGAATTTCGGTCTTGGCTCCAGCCGGGAGCAGGCGGCGATTTCGTTAAAGGTTCTGGGCGTGCGGGCGGTGCTCGCCAAATCCTTCGCCCGTATCTTTTACAGGAACGCCATCAATATCGGGCTGCCGGCGCTGTTTTTCCCTGACGTCGATGAGATCACCGCTGGCGATCGCATCGTTGTGGACGCCGGCGCCGGCCGCATCGTTAACGGCGTCACAGATAAGACCTATTCCGTCGCCCCGATTCCGGACCATTTGATGCATGTCATCGCCGCGGGTGGATTGATGCCGCACTTAAAGACAAGATTCGCAACCCAATGCTCGGAGGCG
>JBCDBL010000153.1:0-8007 GCA_039183635.1 Pseudomonadota bacterium | reverse complement strand
TTGCCTTTAAAGCCATCGTTGGCTTACGCTGAAAGTGCAGCCAGACTCTAACGCTCAGGCTGGACCACTCAATGAACCCCGGTCACGAGAGGCTATTCAAACATTGACGCCTATGAACTTTTAGAGAGAATATCAGAGCGCAACGAAATGTCGGTAAAAACATTTCTCACAGCCTACTATAAGCAAATTGATGATGGATTACTCTCTCAGTTGGTGGATGAACTGAAAAAAATGCACGCATCATCACGCCGGCGCGGCGATCCGACTAGATTTCGATACAACAAATTACGTGAAAGCGCCCAAAAAATTATTCGCGATAACGCTTCAATTAGTGATCTGTTTGATGGCGACTCTGGTCAGCTAGCCTTATTCGCAATTAATTCGCGTACATTCACGCTAGGTGATGGAGAGTTTATTGAAAACGGTCAATTCTCAAGCTGGAGTAATGATATAGGTCGACCTGAAATTCTACATCGCATCGATGAATCAGTTGCAGGGCTCTTCGTCGCCCCGGAGTTTAGAGAGAAGTTCGGCTACAAATATATTGAAAGTCAGGTTCCGGCTCTTTTTGGTCCACGCACTGAAGAGATGACATTGGCGAATAATATTTTTCGCGTCCATACTGATAATGATTTTGTTAGCGAAGAATTCTCAAAAAGGATAGTTAGAAAGGGTTGGATGAATTGGGTTGGCGATGGGCAGAGAACGACTTTTATGAGAGCAGTTTTTGGCTCTGTTCGCTCTATCGATTTTTGGGAAAGCGACTACGCGGCCAAATATATTAGCCAATTGTCGGACGAATTTGAGGCCGCCCGATCCTTTGCCCGGAATAGCGAAAAATCGGTCGAAGAATTCATGGATCAATTTTATTCGCTCGTAACGTCATTGAAGGTAGCTTCTGAGGCCTACGGCATCGCATCAAAAGGTGCAGGCAACTGACTCGGTTCTTTGTAGAGCGAAAGTCAGAAGCTAGCCTGCGATCCTCGGAAATCACACACCGGAGGAGCATTTTCTTGTTCTCGGAATTCAGGAACGTCGGTGTTTGCAGGTGGTTGGCCCCACGATCATGCAAATTATTTTTATTCACTTCATCGGCGTGACTTTTTCGGAACGATTTTGCAATTAAAAAATGGCCATCGAAACTTAATGGGCCGACCACCGCAATCGGGTGCTATAACAGCCATTGCTGTTGCGTTTGCGAGGTCCATTTCTGCGCACATGGCCTGAAACCACTTAGTCCGTATGTCTTTTGTCTTGGTGTATCCGCTGCGGCATAATTTGCTGCGGCATGCGCCGATAATTCCACACATTTCAGACAGGAGACTTGTATTGGAGAAGACATTATTCGTAGGGCTTGACGTTCATAAGCTTAATATTTCAGTTGCTGTTGCCGAAGGCGAACGCGGCGGCGAGGTTCGGTTTATCGGAGATATTCCCAACACGCCGGACTCAGTTGCTAAAACCATCAAGAAGATAGCAAGGAATAATCAGCCGCTGAATATTTGCTATGAAGCAGGGCCATGCGGATACGGTTTATATCGACAGCTTACCGCCGCCGGTTATCCGTGCATGGTGGTTGCGCCGTCACGCATACCAACTGCACCTGGTGATCGCGTAAAGACAGATCGCCGTGATGCGCAGCGATTGGCTGTGTTGCACAGGTCAGGCGACCTTACCCGCGTCTGGGTGCCGGATGAAACACACGAAGCGATGCGCGATTTAGTACGGGCGCGCACGGATTCAATGATCCATTTGATGGCAGCGCGCCAGCAATTGCTTGCCTTTCTTCTGCGCCACGGACGCATTTATGAATCGGGGAAGAAGCATTGGACCTTGCGGCACCGGCACTGGTTATCCCGCCAGGCATTCGAGGAAACCGCTCACAACATTGTTTTCCAGGATTATGTTGAAGCTGTCTGGACAACAACTGAAAGACGCGATGCTCTGGTCAAGCGGATCGAAGAACTGCTGCCGGAATGGTCTCTCGGCCCGCTGGTTGAGGCATTGAGATGTTTTCGTGGCCTCGACCTAATATCTGCAGCGACATTCACTGCTTCTGTTGGCGATCTTGCGCGTTTTGATACGCCGCGTCAGTTAATGTCGTATCTTGGATTAACGCCCTCGGAATATTCAAGCGGAGCAAATGTTAGGCGCGGTCGTATTACAAAAACAGGAAACCGAGAGGCCCGCCGCATGCTGATTGAAGCGGCATGGTGTTATCGCTATCCGGCAAGGGTGACGCAGCATAAATCTGATGCCCTTATCAAACACCCTAAACCCGTCAGAGACCTTGCATGGAAAGCACAGGAACGATTGTGCAAACGCTACCACCGGCTGCATGCCGCTGGTAAAAAATCGACCGTTGTCGTCACAGCAATTGCCAGAGAACTTTCAGGATTTATCTGGGCTCTGGGACAAGAGCTTACGCTAAACGATAGGAAAGCGTGAGCGGTTCGGCTGGGAGCGAAGGGCTCCGGTTTGGGGAACCCTCGTTTGGCCCCTTGGGCAGGTGTTGCCGACGCCCGTGCTTAGTCAGAGGCAGCCCCGCGACGAAACATGGTAATGCGGTATCCAATCCGCGTATGGAAGTCTGATCGACCGTCGCTATCACGTCCTTCGCTCTCAACCCAACCCATCCAACGACATAACAACAGGCAACGTTGAACAGCGTATTTAAGAATACGGTGCGCACATCCGTGCACGCGTTTATTGACAAAAGACATGGAAGGGACCAGTCCCTCAGCGCCCTTCAAGTAAAATAGCCGGTCTCCCGAGGCTCAGGCAAAGCCTTGCGCCCGCCATCTATTTTTCTTGATGCTTGCACACCCTGTCCTCGCCGAAAGGCAGGGTTGCATGGGTGCAACCCATTATAATATTCATTTCTTGCAAAAATACTCCGTATACTGTATTTAATTCATCGCGGGGTGGAGCAGTCTGGTAGCTCGCAAGGCTCATAACCTTGAGGTCAGTGGTTCAAATCCGCTCCCCGCAACCATCAGAGCCACCTGCATTGTCGAGTTGAATTGTTGAACGCCCGTCAGCAATTCAGCATAGAGGAACAACCCAGACTCTCAGATTGAGGTGCTAGAATTGAGTGGAGGCGAATACAACTCAATCAGATAACTTTCTTCTGATTTATATATGTTAATTGCTCCGTATGGAGTTTTTCGAATTAAACCGGAACGTCCCCACACTTCGTCTTTCCCACCAGTTCTCAACAATTCATCTCGCCATCGCTCAGCCCTCTCTTTTTCTCGGAGGTTTCTTTCAGCGTTAGCCGCCGCCGTTTTTCCACGTATTGAATCTTGAGCCCATTTTGTATGTTTCTTCAGTCTGTCAGCGAGAGAATATTTTGAGCGCCCAATGTATAGAATTTTCGCGTTTGCTAAATGCGCATAAATCGCCTGATTCTGCTCAGCGATATGCTGTCGAGTGATAACATACCGAAAACCGTTTTCTTCTGAAAACGACAATTCTGCAAACTCCTTCATGCCGGTTTTTGAAAGAATTTTCTTTGCGTTATCTTTATTCGAAAAGATAATTATACTTGCCCCCATTTTGACGTAACACGTAAACCACTTCAGGCCTTGGCATTCGAACCGTTTTGGTCGGAGAATGTTTATATTGTGGACTAAGCTCTCTTAGTGATTTCTTTCACCAACGTATCAATCACCGGATGATTGACGCCCTCAGCCTTTAATGCGTCGGCTATAATAGGCGCACAAGTTTTTATCTCTGCCTGCATCTCAGCAATGAGCGCATCCATATCGCTTGCACTTACACCTGCACTTTCGGCTACGCGCGCCCAATGGCGCGGCTGGACATACTGGATACGGTATTCACCGCCGATCTTCATCGCCAGTTTGGCTTTTTGAATCGGTATGTCTGTGTAAGGTAGGCTCGAAACAATGTCATAGAGCGGAGCGAGGCGCGCATTTCCCTCTGCCCCTATTAATAGGGAAAAGTTTTTTGCGTGCGCGTCTGTGCCTGCAATGATCCAGTTGAAGATATTGGCGCGGATGAACGTTAGAATATCGTCTTCGGGTTTTGACGAGCGTTCCTTCAAGACATTGATGATCTCATCCGTTCCCGGACCACCTTCATTTTGATACTTGCTATGCGGCATGACGCTTAAGGTCTGGCAGAAATCTTCCTGATGCAAACGGCGCATATTGCCGTTAACCTCTACGCGGTCATAACGCTTTGCGACAAAGGCGATCTCATCGCCTATATGCATCACTTCAGAAGACGCCGATGGAATGCCCAGCTTGGCGGCAAGCCTTAAGCAGAAATGCTCATTCTCTGCGAGTCCCTCATAAGCGCCGGTTGGCGGCTTAATGATATGGCTTGTCGGAATGCTGCCCGAAGGAATGCCCCATTCGTTGTGCTGAAACAAAAGGGCGGTCTTAGGCTGCGCTCCTGCAAGCGAGAATTGGCCGTTATCACCGGCGCGCCTCCCCGCAGCATGATTTCGTCTTAAATCTCTAATGCGTTCTTCAAATTCGGCATCTGACAGCCATGTGACGGCATCGTCTTTCTTAGATAGCACATCCTCGACGCGCTCAGGCCGGATGAACTGGACAGCCCCCGCACAGTCCTCGCCGACATGAGAGAGCAATGCAAAAGGGTTGCGCGGCGAAACATGATACGTCTTGCCCCATTGTTCCAGCACGCCGTCATTGTCAGGCAGGAGGCCCCAAAGGAAAGGCGTCACAGTCCCTGAAGGATGCTTTTTCGCTGCAAGCGGCATGGATAGCGATAATGGATACGCGCCCTTTGTCGCGCGCCAGCTATCGGCATACTCAAAAGTAAGCTCGACATTCTTGCCGCAATGGAGCTTTCCCATTTCTCGGTCTGAAGCGATAGCAACAAGACAAGGAACGCTCATCGCTCCTCCTTCGCGCTATCAACAACCGCATCAAGGTCGATCATGTCGATGGCGTCAGAGCTATGGGCCTCGCCGTCATCTATCTGGAATGCGATATCGAGTACATTGAGCGCCTTGAGCACGAGCCCGACAGCAGCGCGCGGTTTGCCTTTCTCAATCTCATTGACCCATAGGCGGCTGACGCCGATCTTGACGGCCAAAGCGCCTTGATCCAGCCCTGCCGCAATGCGGCGTTCTTTGATGGCGAGCCCTAAATCTCGGGCATTCTTGATTTTGAGTGTGATCATAATTGTAAGCCTTCGCTTACACTATACATATGTAAGCGATCGCTTGCAAGTGAAAAATGTAAGCGTTAACTTACAGTTAGCACCTCAGTGTGAGGCCTGAGCACATCAGCCAAAGACCAATGATCGCTCCCCATTAAGTTGGTACCGCAGGCGGCTTGGAAGCGGCCTTTGCAAGGCTACCCGAAGTCTGCGAAAGGACGAATATCCTGCTTGGTGCTGGCCGTCTCTAAAGCGGCCTTATAGGCATTCGTGTCTCAGTTAGTTTATCATGCTGCGCGTGCGTTAGTTTATTACGTGGAAAGCCTCCAGCTCACCAAAGGGGTGGGCTTGGAAATCATCCATCATTTGGCCAGCTCGTTATCTGCCAGCGATGACCGCCGCATCAGAATCCTGTATAAACATAAACCATATGGCGACTTACACATTCCCTTACACACACGATCAAAACACAAGGCGTGTTTTGGAAATGATCGCTCGCAACTCATTGAATACACATGACAAAAATTAGAGAAATTGAACTGTGTAAGGAATGCATAAGTAATATAAATTTTTTCGATTGCCTGAATGCTTAAGAGTTGATAACCTTAATTTTTAATCAACAATAGAAAGGAAAGCTTTCTTACACATTTACTTGCACACCTACACACTGTGTATCGTATTTTTATCAATAATTTCAATGACTTAGGCCATTTTTCAAAATGGCTCATAACCTGAAGGTCAGAGGTTCAAATCCTCTCCCCGCACCCAACAGATTTTCAAGATTTCGCCTGTCGATCATTTCCACCATTATCGAGTGACCTGCGTAGCTTATGGATTTTGCTCTGTTTCAAAGCCAATGAAAGCGGTCAGCGAACAATTCCGTCCGTACACATTCTTTATTTTCCGGCATATTTCTTCTATCTGATTGCCGTCGGATCGTCTGCCGGCCTTTCTCAGCGGCGCGACTAACGCTATGCAGTGCTCAACTGCGCAACCGGGAACCCGCAAATAATGGACTTCCAATGGATCGCTATAGCGTTGGGAGATGTCGCGTGGATGTCCCTCGCTTTCATATTGGGCCTTGCTGCGCGCTCAATCGGACTGCCGCCCCTGGTCGGTTTTCTCGCAACGGGATTTCTTCTGAACGCCTACGGAATCGGCAGCGGGGAGATGCTGCAAAAGCTCTCCGACCTTGGCATTACGTTATTGCTGTTCACGGTTGGGCTAAAGCTCAATTTGCGCACACTGGCGCGACCGCAGGTCTGGGCGGTGACCGGACTTCATATGGCGATCATCGTGGCCCTGTTTGGATGCGCCATCTACGCTTTGGCGCTCGCGGGGGCGCCATTTTTCTCTGCGTTGAGTTTGCCCACGGCGTTGCTGATTGCCTTCGCCTTGAGCTTTTCCAGCACCGTATTTGTCGTTAAGGCGCTGGAAGAAAATGGGGAGATGGCGTCGCTCCACGGCCGAATAGCTATCGGCATTCTGATCATGCAGGATATCGCAGCGGTCGCTTTCCTCGCCATTTCAATTGGAAGTTGGCCGTCGGCATGGGCGTTTTTGATCGTCTTGCTTATCCCCTTAAGGCCAGTTTTGCATACATTGCTGCAGCGTGTTGGACACGGCGAATTGCTGGTCCTGTACGGATTGTTGCTCGCTATGGGCGGGGCGGAGTTATTTGAACTTGTCGAGCTCAAGGGCGATCTTGGCGCCCTCGTTCTGGGAATATTGATCGCTAATCATCCTAAAGCGGATGAATTGGCGAAAACCATGTTAGGCTTTAAGGATCTGTTTCTTCTTGGATTTTTTCTGTCAATCGGGCTCGCCGGGCAACCAACGATCGAGACAATCGTAATTGGCGCACTGATCGCGCCTTTTGTTTTTCTGAAATCGGCGCTTTTCTTCGGATTGTTGACAGCGTTCAAACTGCGCGCCCGCACCGCCCTCGTCGCATCATTAAACCTATCCACCTTCAGCGAATTTGGCCTGATCGTAACGGCTATTGGCGTTGCAAACGGTTGGATCGATAATCAATGGCTGATTGTCATCGCTATCGCCCTGACCCTGACTTTTGCTTTCACGGCGGTATTGAACGCTATTTCCCAGCGGCTTTACGCCCGCTACAGGCCGATATGGCGCCGGTTTGAAAAGAACGATCTGATACCCGATGACCGGTTATTTGATACGACCGGCGCCAAGATCGCGGTCCTTGGCATGGGCGGTATCGGCACGGGCGCCTATGATCAAATGCGCGAGATGCATGGCGACACAGTCGTCGGCGTCGATATTGACCCGATTACGGTGAAAAATCAGGAAGCGTCGGGCCGAAATGTGTTGCGCGGCGATCCCAGCGATGTTGATTTCTGGGATCGCATGGAAGCAACGCACACGCTTGAACTCGTCATGTTGGCGCTGCCAAAGCTGTCGACAAATCTTTCAATTCTAAAACAGCTTGAAGCGTCCTCGTTTTCCGGTCATATCGCCGCGACGGCAAAATTTCCGGATGAAGAAGCCGCGCTTGAAAAAGCCGGCGCAACAACCGTTTTCAATATTTATACGGAAGCAGGCGCGGGCTTCGCCGCTCATGTAGAGGCGATTGAAAATAAAGTTGATACACAAACGAAAACCGATGCGACCGCTGGATAGAAGCAACGACTAAGAATTCAGGCGACCGGAGCTTAGAGCGTTTTGACGCTTGAGTGATTCACAAAGCTTGCGAACAGTGATTCGTTGTTTTCTTTTGAGCAGAAGGAGGCAACGATGGCTCATGGATATGACGCGGCGCTTCGCAATCGGGTGATCAAGGCGGTTCAGGAAGGTTCTTCGGCGCGTAAGGCCGGGGAACGGTTTGAT
>JBCDBL010000152.1:0-8153 GCA_039183635.1 Pseudomonadota bacterium | reverse complement strand
TCAGTTCAATCTGTCCTTGGACCCCGAAACCGCCCGGGACTATCACGACCAGACCCTGCCGAAGGAGGCCCACAAGGTCGCCCATTTCTGCTCCATGTGCGGCCCGAAATTCTGTTCCATGAAGATCACGCAGGACGTGCGGGATTACGCCGACGGGCTGTCGGACAATGAGAAAGCGGACCTCGAGGCGATGACCGCAGAGGGCATGGCGGAGATGAGCGAGCGGTATAAAGAGATGGGTTCGGCGCTTTATTTTGATCTGAAAAAGTAGGGCGCCTGTTATGAAAGCGAATGAAGGGATGTCTGTTGACGCCCAGGTTCAGTTTCTATTTAGTAAGTGGAAGCATCATGATGATTTGATGTACAGACGGCTAAATTTTTTCTGGCAAGTGCAAACCATTATGTTTGTGATTACCGGTTTTTATTTTAGCGTATTTGAATTCAGTCTCAGCGAGAGTGCCTGGGGGCTGGTTTTCCCGGGGCTGCTTCTTTATTTATTCGGCTCTCTGTCCAGAGATATACGGAACGGAGTTCGTACCGACCGTATTTGTCGCAATGCTTTTAACGTAGAGCTAACAAGGCTTTTATGGACGCATAGCGATCTCTTGTCTCGAAGGCCCTTTTCCGATGATATTTTCGATATTCCGCATGATCCGAGTGACAATAATGATGTTATAAATAAATGGCATGGGCCCGTACAGCTGGGCAAAAAAATTGTTTCGACGTCCGGAACAGAGCGAATGATGGTTTTTGTAAGCTGGTTTGAGATTTTTCTTGGACTTGTTCTGGTAATGTTTGCGATCACAGCGCCCTTCTTACAAGAGACAGCTATTTACAATCTTATTTTAAACTGATTTTTTGGAGAGGGTTTCGACTATTTTCGAAATAAGTTTCACCCTTGCTGCACTGGTTTCTTTTGTATTTAACTTCTTTTGGGGTGTGTGTGTCGTCCAGCAAGGCGCCTTTCATTCCTGTTAATCCATTTCATATCTTCATTTTATCGCGCCACTCGTGAGGCGCACATATTGCGTTACGCACTCAATGCGCTTATAAGGGACGCGTTGAGTGTATTGGGCGCCTGTCGCGCCCGGCGTTCGCGTAACCGAAGAAAGGAGCCACGGACATGGCCAAGAAAAAAGTCAAAGCCCTGAAAAAGGAAATTAAATCCCGCAAAAAGCGGATCGCCCGCCAGGAGACCAAGCTGAAAAAAGCGCGCAAGGCCTTGAAAAAAGCCGCCTAGCGTCGGCGCTTTAGCACAGGCGTTTTTCGCCCTTGGACAAACCCATTGCGGCCCCGGCTGCGATGGGTTTTTCTGTGCAACCTTCCGCGCTTCTGCGTTCCACTGTCCGCAAACTGCGCATTGGCGTTGTGAGCGCCGCCGGTCCGTGACAGGCTTTTGTCTTGAATTCTTGCGAGGTCAGACATGCCAGACACAGCCTGCCTTGTGGTCGGCGCCGGCGACGCCACGGGGGCCGCCGTCGCCCGGGCCTTTGCGGCGGAGGGGATGACCGCCTGCCTTGTCCGCCGGTCGCGCCACGCCGACGCGTTGGAGGCGCTCGCCCAAAGCATACGTGAAGACGGCCATGACGCCGTCGCCCTGCCCGCCGATGCCCGGGACGAGGACGAGATGGTCGCCCTTGTGGAGAAGATCGAGACCGAGATCGCGCCGCTGGACGTCGCGGTCTTCAACATCGGCGCGAACGTCAATTTCTCCATTCTGGAAACGACGTCCCGGACCTATCGCAAAGTGTGGGAGATGGCGGCCTTCGCCGGGTTCCTGATGGGGCGGGAGGCGGCCAAACGTATGGTTCCGCGTCAGCGTGGCACGATCATTTTTACCGGCGCCACGGCGAGCGTCCGGGGCGGCGCGGGATTTTCCGCCTTCGCCGGCGCCAAGCACGCCCTGAGGGCGCTCGCCCAATCCATGGCGCGGGAGCTGGGACCGAAAAACATCCACGTCGCCCACGCCGTCATCGACGGCGCCATCGATACGGCGTTTATCCGTGAGCTGATCCCTAATGCGGAGGAGATGAAGGCCCGGGACGCCCTGCTGGCGCCGGAGGCGATCGCGGCGGCCTATGTCGCCCTCCACAAGCAACCGCGCACGGCCTGGACCCATGAGCTGGACCTTCGGCCGTGGTCTGAAAAATGGTGAGGATGTAAAATGCCGCAAACGGTGGACTTTTATTTCGATTTCGCAAGCCCGAACGTCTATCTCGCCTATAAGGCGGCTAAAGGCGTAGAAGCGCGCACCGGCGCGACGTTCAGGGTCATCCCCTGCCTGCTCGGCGGCATTTTCAAGGCGACGGGCAACCGCTCGCCGCTGTTCGCTTACGCTGACGTTAAAGGCAAGCTTGACTACGAGCATTTGGAGGTGCAGCGGTTCATCGAAAAACACGGGCTGACGAAATTTCAGTTTAATCCCCATTTCCCGATCAACAGCCTCCTGATGATGCGCGGCGCGATTGCGGCGGAGGCGGCGGGCGTCTTGCAGGCCTATGTGGAGGCGGGCCTTACCCAAATGTGGGAGGAAGGGCTGAAGCTTGACGAGCCTGACGTTCTGGCCGACGCGATGACCAGGGCGGGCCTTGACGGTGCGGACCTTATCGCAAAGACGCAAGACATCGATGTGAAACAGAAGCTTATCGAAAATACAGATGAGGCGGTGGCCCGCGGCGCCTTCGGCGTGCCGACTTTTTTCGTGGGCGATGAAATGTTCTTCGGCAAAGACCGGCTTGGCCAGGTGGAGGAGCTGCTCAGCTCGTCCGCAGCCTGACGGCCTTTTCCATAAGCTTCACCGGCGATCTCTCCCATATGCAGGGCGACCGGACATGTAACAGCTGACGCCTGGCGTGAGGCCGCCTCTTACCTCTCCCTCTAACCCTCTTCCCGAAGGGGAGAGGGAACCTGGTCAAGCATTCGGTTCGCGCCTTTCCATATGCAACCGCCCTCACTGCAAGCACAGGGGAAAATGCGTGTTCAGTGCAAATTTCGAACAGACTCTGATCAATGACATGCGCTTGTTTTAAGGCCAAAATAGCGGTAGCGATTTGTCAGTGAAATAAAGGAGTTGCGCCATGGGTTATGCGTTGTTGTCGGTTGGGTTGCTCGGCATACTTGTCTTTCTTCTCGGCGCCAATGTCTCGCGTGAACGCCGCTCCGTGGCGATCACCCAGCACGAGGCGGAGGCGGACCCGAAAAGCGCGCTGCGCAAAGCCATTCGCGCCCACGGCAATTGCGTGGAGTACGTGCCGATGCTGTCGCTGATGATCCTGGCGATCGGGCTTGCTATTCCGGCGCTGATGTCGACATGGATCGTCGTCCTGATGTTCGCCGCCGTCGCCTCGCGGTATATCCACGCCATCGGCATTCTCACCGGCGGCAGCGTCTATGAGGCCAATCTTCTAAAGCAAATCGGCGCGGCGGGCACATATCTTACAGGTCTTATTCTTTCGGCGATCCTCGTCACGCGCGCTGTGCTGCTGTTTTAAGCGCCGCTCCGGTCCGGCGCGTTTGGCGTGCGCCGGATTACGAAATTTTTATATTCCGAGCTACAAGTCATCGTTGCGCTTTCGCCGACGGCCCCTTAGGACACGTCAGCCCCCCGAGATTGTTTTCTGGAGACAGCCATGACCGAAGAAGCCCCAAACTATAAATTTGAAACCAACGCCATCCACGCCGGCACGCAGCCGGACCCTGCGACGAACGCAAGAGCAATCCCCATTCATCAGACCGTGGGGTACGCGTTCGATAATGTCGATCACGCCGCGCGCCTGTTCAATCTGCAAGAATTCGGCAATGTCTACTCGCGAATTATGAACCCCACCCAGGACGCGCTGGAGCAGCGCGTCGCTGCCCTTGAAGGCGGCTCGGCGGCGCTCGCCGTTGCGTCCGGCCATGCGGCGCAGCTTGTGGTGCTGCACACGCTTCTGGAGCCCGGCGACCGCTATGTCGCGGCGCGGCAGCTTTACGGCGGCTCCGTCAATCAGTTCGACCACGCCTTCAAGCGTTTCGGCTGGGAGGTCGATTGGGCCGACGCCAAGGACCCGGCGAGCTTCAAAGCAGCGATGACGGATAAAACCAAGGCGATCTTCATCGAAAGCTTCGCAAATCCCGCCGGCGCCATGACGGACATCGGCGCCATCGCCGCCATCGCCAAGGAGGCGGGCGTCCCCCTCGTCGTCGACAATACGATGGCCTCCCCTTATCTCTGCCGGCCGTTTGAGCACGGCGCCAATATCGTCGTCCATTCCCTGACAAAGTTTTTGGGCGGACACGGCACGTCTCTTGGCGGGATCATCGTCGACGGCGGCAATTTCGACTGGTCAGCCGACGCCCGGTTCAAGCATTTGGTAGAGGCGAACGCCGATTATCACGGTATTGAGTTTTACCCCACCTTTGGACCGATCACCTTCGCCATCGCCTGCCGCGTGCTTGGCCTGCGCGCCCTCGGCCCGGCGATCTCGCCGTTCAACGCCTTTCAGATCATCCAGGGGATTGAAACCCTGCACCTGCGCATGGAGCGCCATTGCGAAAACGCGCTGAAAGTCGCAACCTTCCTCAAAGGCCATGACAAGGTCGACTGGGTCTCGTATTCCGGTCTGGAGGAGGATCCGAACCACGCGATTTCAAGGAAATACGCCCCGAAGGGCGCCGGCGCAGTGTTCACTTTCGGCGTGAAGGGCGGATATGAGGCCGGAGTGAAGGTCGTCAACGGAACGAAGCTGCTCTCGCATCTGGCCAATATCGGCGATGCAAAAAGCCTCATCATCCACCCGGCGTCGACAACCCACCGTCAGCTGACGGATGAGCAAAAGAAAGCTGCGGGCGCCGGACCGGATGTGGTCCGCGTTTCCGTCGGCATCGAGAACGCCGAGGACATCATCGCCGATTTGGATCAGGCGCTGGCGTCCGCCTAAAAGCACGTCCAGGCGAAGTGTATGCGGTTCGGTTCCCGCTTTTTGAAAATGCGGTCTAACCGAACCGCCGCGCCAGCCAGTCCGCCATCAGAGCGTTCAGCTCTTTCGGCTTTTCCCACGTGGTCCAGTGGCCGCAGCCTTTGATCATGTGGGTTTCAAGGTCGGGGACGAGGGCGGCCATGCCGTCGGCGAATTCCGGCTTTGAAAAAATATCAAGCTCCGCCGTGATCATCAGGGCCGGTTTGTCGATGTGATGATCGACGCTTTCCATCAGCTCCCAATTGCGCTTTGAATTGCGGTACCAGTTGAGCCCGCCGGTAAAGCCGGTGCGCTTATAGGTTTCAACGTGAAACCGGTAATCCTCCTCAGGCATGACAAGGCTGTCCGCCGGCGCGCCCTTGAACTTCGGAAGATTAAGCAGGAAATGATAGGCCTCCGGCGGCGGCGTCATGGCGATATCCGGAGGCGGACGGAAGAAATACTGGACGAATTTTTCCACGTCCGCGCCGTAGACGGCTTCGGCCTTGCCCGGGGGCTGGTGCTCGGCCCAGTAATGGTTCGGCCCGGCGGCGGCGATGAAAATCTCCATCGGATCGAACGCGGGGCGCGCGATGTGGGGCGTGTTGACGCCGATCACCCCGGCGACCCGGTCCGGGTGCAGCATCGCCATGTGCCACACGACGATGCCGCCCCAATCGTGACCTGCAAAGACGGCGCGCTCCAGATCAAGGGCGTCCAGCAGGCCCGCCATATCATCCGTCAGGCGATGAATGTCATAGGCCTCGACCTCCGCCGGCGCATCGGACAGACCGTAACCGCGCTGGTCCGGGGCGATGGCGCGAAACCCTGCGGCGGCGAGCGCCGGCAGCTGGTTCTTCCAGGCGTGGGCGAGGTCCGGCCAACCATGGCAGAGCACGACAGGGAACCCTTCGCCTTCTTCGTACAGGGCGAGGTTTATTCCATTGGCTTGTACAAGATGCGGCTGCATGACTTTAGTTCAGTCTCTCTGCGCCAGGCTGGCAAGTAGGACCAGCAGTTCGCCTTGTATTTTTTTATTGTTTATGAGGTCGAACAAGCCTGCGGCATGCAATGCTTCGGGGGAAAATATCTCGGCTTTGTCGGCTGACTTTGGGGGTTCCAAAGATGATCCCGTTCTGCCTTTCGCCATTTAGAGCGTGTCGCGCAAAAGTGGATACCGGTTTTGCGGAAAAGACACGTGCAAACAAAGACCTAGAGCACGTCGTGTGAATCCAATTAAATGAGACGTGCTCTAGAAACCGCTGACAGTTTATGCGTATGTGCATTTTATGCATATATCCATAATTCCTTCGCCAAAAGGGCTTTGTGGCGAATGATTTTAGAACAACCTTGGCGAAGAATATAAGGCTGCGCCGCGGCGACCTTACGCAAGCGGCGTTTGGGCGGCGTGTCGGTCTTGATCAGTCATCTGTCAATCGGATCGAGTTGGGCCAATAGAACATTACGATAGATACTTTGCAGCGTATCTGCAATCAATTGCGCTGTACGGCCGCCGATTTGCTGGATGAGGTCTGACCGTTCAATCCCCCCGTGTAATCCACCAAAGCCGCAAAGACAGCATCAAGGCCGCCGCTGCAAGGCTCAACAAAAGGCCGTACCATACGCCGACAGCGCCCAGCGGCGTCATCAACCCAAGGCCCGCCGCCACGGGAAACCCGATCGCCCAATAGCTGACGCCGGTGATGATCATTGGTATGCGTACATCTTTTAAGCCGCGCAAAGCCTGAGCGGCCGACACTTGGGCGGCGTCAAACACCGCAAATGCGCCGGCGATCGGTATGAACAATGCGACAAGACCAAGCACAATTTCATTGTCCGGGTCGTTTGCATCAAGATAGATGTTTCCGATGGCCTGGGGCGCAAACATGGCGGGGATTGCGAAAACCATAATGATCGTAACGCAGCAGACAAATGACATCACCGCCGCCCGACGGACGCCGGCCGCATTCTCCGCACCCGCCATCAGGCCCACGCGCACGCCCCCCGCCATGGACAGCCCCAGGGGCATCATGAACGCGAGCGCCGCAAAGTTCACCGCCACCTGATAGGCGGCCACTTCATAAACGCCGATAAGGCCCATGAGAAACAGGCAGGCGTTGAAGAGCATCGCCTCGAAGCCAATCGTTACGCCGATCGGCCAGCCCAGGCGGACAATCTCGCCAATGCGCGGCCAATCCGGCTTGAAGAACCGCGTAAAGAGGTCGAAGCGGCGCGCTGTTTTCTCATACCGTATATATAGTGCGAGAAAGGCGAATCCTGCGGCATGGGCGAGCGACGATGCGAGCCCGGCGCCCACAAGCTCCAGACGCGGCGCGCCCCAGTGACCGTAGATAAGAATATAGTTCAGCAGCGCGTTAAGAGCTGTCGTTAATATTATAAGGAGCAGCGGTACGAACGTTCTATCGATTGCGGCGAGGAAATTGCGCAGGATGATGACGCCCAGAGCGAAGGGCAGTCCCGGCGCCAGCGCCAGCACGTAAGGCTCGGCCAACTTCGCAATTGAAGCGGGTTGGCCCAGCAACAGGGCGAGCTGTTCTGCAAACAGATAAATTGTTGAAAGCGCCAAAGAGCCAATGCCGACCACCCAAAGCCCCATACGGACGGACCGCCGTGCATCGCGCGTATCGTCCGCATCAGCGCCAAGCGCCTGGCTCACCATGGGCGAGACCGCCATCGCCGGACCCATCCCGGCGACGAACAGAACGTAATACAGCACCAGCCCCAGCGCGGCGCCGGCGAGGGGTTCCGGGCCGAGGCGTCCGATCATCAGGACATCGACTGTGTTGATGGAAAACTGGATCAACTGGGTGAACGCCATCGGCGCGCCGATGCTCATCAGCGCGAAAAATTCGGTGCGCCAGGCGGCTTTGCCGCCGCCGGCTTTCAGGTTCAACGTGTCCGCCATGGGTGGTCTCCCGCGCCGGGATATGTGAGGCGCGAACGGCGGATGTATCAGATTTAAACGATGGAAGAACCTAAAAAATAAGGTGGAGGCGCCGGCTTTGCTTTAGGGCTTGTTGAGATTCAGAGTTGTTCCGTCATCCCGGACGTTACACGCGCCCAAAACCCATAGGTTTTGGCGTGCGCGTGTTAGCGCCGGGATCTGTCTCCGCGTGTCTGAAATCTGTTGCACCAGATCCAGGATCGCTCGATTTTCTAACCAAGTCAAAGACTTGGAGAAAATCGGCGTCCGGG
>JBCDBL010000151.1:0-8281 GCA_039183635.1 Pseudomonadota bacterium | reverse complement strand
GGACACCGTCGCCGGGCAAAGCGTCGACCGACAGTGCGCCTCGGGCATGATGGCGATTTCGATCGCGGCCAAGCAGGTGATTTCCGACGGGATGGATGTCGCCGTGGGCGGAGGCGTTGAATCGATTTCCATGAACCAGACTGAGAATATGTTCGCCATTCCCGACCCATGGCTGTTGGAGCACAAGCCGGCGATCTACATGGCCATGATCGAAACCGCCGAAGTGGTGGCAGAGCGCTACGGGGTTTCCCGCGAGGTCCAGGACGAATACGCCCTGCAATCGCAACAGCGCACGGCGGCGGCGCAGGCGGCCGGGAAATTCGACGATGAGATCGCGCCGCTGCCCTCGGTCATGAAGTTCATGAACAAGGAGACCAAGGAGGTGTCCGACGTCGAGGTCAACCTTGAGAAGGACGAAGGCAATCGTCCCGAGACGACGCTGGAGGGGCTTTCCGGATTAAGGACCGTGCATCAGAACGGACAAGTGGTGCAGGAGGGCAAGTTCATCACCGCCGGCAACGCCTCGCAATTGTCCGACGGCGCCTCGGCGTCTGTGGTGATGGAGGCGAAGGTTGCGGAGAAACGGGGGGTGGAGCCGTTGGGGATTTACCGGGGGATCGCCGTCGCCGGTACGAATCCCGATGAAATGGGAATCGGTCCGGTTTTCGCCGTGCCGAAGCTGCTTGAGAAAAACGGCCTTAAAATGGACGATATCGGACTGTGGGAATTGAATGAGGCGTTCGCCGTCCAAGTGCTTTATTGCCGCGACAAGCTTGGCATTCCGAACGATTTGTTGAACGTCAACGGCGGCGCCATCTCCATCGGGCACCCTTACGGCATGTCCGGGGCGCGCATGGTCGGTCATGCGTTGATCGAAGGCAAACGCCGCGGCGTTAAATACGTCGTGTGCACCATGTGTGTCGGCGGGGGCATGGGCGCCGCAGGTCTGTTCGAAGTCGTTTAAGACGCAAGCTCTATCTGGTCGTCCGGTTCGATGACTTCCATGCGCTCCGGCCGTTCGCCTTCGAAAAGAAGTTCGACGGCGCGGTCGGCTGCGTCCTGGAAGGGCAGCAGGACAAGGTCTGCATCTGCGGCCCGGAGGGGTTCGACGTCAACCTCTCTGTGGCAAGTGACGGCGATCCGGCCCTGATAATTCTGGCTTTTCAAAGTGCGGATGAGGGACAGACGGGCGTCGTCGGCGGTCAGCGATGCGTCGAACTCCGGCACAGCCGACACCGCCCATCTTGAACCCGATAGCGGCAGGTGGCTGATGAACTCAGGATCCGTCGCATCGCCGTAAACCGCGTCCACGCCCTCCGCCCGCCAGCGCTGGACGGCGGAGGGATTGAAATCGACGCCGAGGACGGACATGTTTTGCGCCTTCAAGCGCTGCGCGACAGCGCCCCCAAACCGCCCGAGACCGAACAGCAGCACGTCGTACTTGCGCGCGAGGGTCTGCTCGTTTTCTTCTTCATCTGAACCGGCGGCGGCCTTACGCTCAAAGGGCCCGAGGATCGGTTCGACGATTTTATAAATCGATTTGGCGTAGGTGATGGAATAGCTGGACGCGGTGATGGTGATCAGCGCGACCAGGGTGACGAGCCCGATCACCTCATCTCCCACATGGCCTATGGAGACGGCCATAGCCATGAAAATCAACGAAAATTCGCTGATTTGCGAGAGCGTGACGCCGGCGAGGAAGCCGGAGCGTTTTCGGTAGCCCATTTGCGACATGATCAAAAAGATAATCGCCGGTTTGCCGACGAGAACGAAGAGGGACAGGGCGATGGCGGTGACCAGCATGCCGCCGGCGAGGCTGAGGTCGAGACCGGCGCCGAGGGCGATGAAAAAGAACAAAAGCAAAAAGTCGCGCAGCGGCGACAGACGCGAGGCCATCGCTTCGCGGAATCGGGTCGATGCGAAAGAGACGCCGGCGAGAAGTCCGCCAAGTTCTTTGCTCAGCCCTAAAACGTCCGCCGACGTGCCGAGCAACGCCGCCCAGCCTATGGCGAACGCCACCAACAGCTCCGGCGACTGAGCGAGGCGTTCGGCGAGCGGTTCGGCGACGAACCGGATAAAGGCGCCGACACCCCCGACAAGAAGGGCGCCGTTGAGAGCCACCATCGCCACCGCAATGCGTGGATCGCCTTCGCCGCCGGCGCTGATGGCGCTGAGCACGATCATGGCGATGACGACGACAAGGTCCTGGATAATCAGTATGCCAAGGGAGACGCGTCCGTAGAGCGAATCGATAGCGCGTTTATCGGACAGCAGCTTGACGATGATGATGGTGGAGGAAAAGGTGAGGGCGATGGCGACATAAATGCTCTCTGTCATGCCAAGACCGAGGGCGAGGCAGGCGGCGAAGCCGAGGGCGGCCGTCGCCGAGACTTGCCCAAGCCCTGTCGCCAGGGCTGCGGGTCCAAGCTTGCGAATAAGATTAACGTCGAGCTTGAGGCCCACAAGGAACAACAACAAAACGATGCCGAGCTCGGCGAACAGCTCGATCTGTTCCTCGGCGTGAACGATGTCGAGGCCGGAGGGGCCGGCCAGAAGACCGACGGCGATGAAGCTGACAATCAGCGGTTGGCGCAGCAAGAAGCCGATAAAGCCCACGCCGGCTGCGAGCACCAACAGCATGGCGATCTCGTAAAACACCGATCCGGAATGTGGGTCCGCCATGCGCCCGCTTTCTGATGTGAATTGTTTGGGCCGCCAAATTGTACGAATTTGGTTAACAGAGGGTAGATCGCATGTTCCGCGCGGTCCTGCAAAGCCCGAGCGTCGTTCAATCCGTCAGCCTATGGAGAAGGCGAGGGTGCGGCTGATCTGCGTTAGGGTGCGGCCGCTTTCTTTCGCCCAGTCGTTGAACGCAGCTTGAACGGATTGCATCGCCCTTGCCGACGTCGGCGGTTTATCCACAACGCCTTCCGCGATCAGGCGGGCGGCGACATCCTTGGACAGAACAAAGCCGTCACGGCCTAAGCGGCGTAAGAAATATTGCGCGGTCGCGCCGCCAAGGCGGGAGCCTTTCTTGTTCATCAGTGTAATCAGTCCTGCGTAGTCGTCTTGCGGCCACGTTGCGAAAGCTTTGCCAGCACTTCCATATTCTTGCGCAAGATCAAGAACAAAGGCGGCGTTTCCGGCGACGGATTTGATTTTTTGCGCATTGCGAACGATGCGCGTGTCTTTGACAAGACGATCGAGATCTTCGTCCGACATCATCGCCCAGCGATGCGGGTCGAAACCTTCGAAAGCCTCCTCAAACCCGTTCCATTTCGTGTTGATGACAGTCCAATTGAAGCCCGCTTGAAACACCGCCCGCGTCATTTCTGCAAGACACCTGTCGTCGCCTACAGCGGACAGAGCCCGCTTCGATTTTGGTTTTGTCGTTGCAAGCAAAGCGTCCAGCGCCTTTGCCCCGCCTTTGCGCTTTGCGGCGAGGTTGTAGATCTCTTCGTAGGATCGCATGCGGCTCTCCATAAAGCGGAGCGTCAACATAACCCGTTTAATATGAATTGCGACTTTGCAGATTTAAAACGGTTTCTCAGTGCGCTATTGCAGCTAGGGCGTATCGCTTAGTCGTCTTCTTCTGCGTCTTCGTCTTTTTGCTTTTTCTCATCTTCGTCCTGCGGCACGACGCCTTCCCCATACGCGGCGCAGATATCAAAATTGCCAAGCGGGTCATCGTCGCCATCGTCGAGTAAGGTGACAAGGCGCACAAAACACCATCCGGAAACAGGCTTTGTCAGCGAGACAGCGGGCTCGGCTTCGCCGGGGGTGAGAAAAGCTACGAGAAAGCCTCCGTTGCCCGGACCGTAAGCTGATCGTAACGCATCTATATCGTAACCGCCGACCCTGACTTCATTAAGATATGTCTGTTGCTCGCGCACATAGACGATCATGCGATCAACATCGAGGGCGGCCAGTTGGGGGGCGGCTTCGTCTAAAATGCGGATTTGGGTCGCTACGGCGGCGTCTGATTTATGGGGCGCGAAGATGATGACGGTGCGCTGCGACAGGTCCTTGGCCGCAACCGGGCTTGCAATCATAAAAGCAGCGCCCAAGAGGCCCGCGAACTTTGTGATAATCGACCTCATGAGCTTCCCCTCCAGCTGATGTGATCTTGCGTTTCATGGATGTGTTAAGGTTAGCACGCTTTGCCAAAGGGCGCTAATCGGGCCTTACATCGTTATGCCATAACCCTAAATCGCCTGACGATATCCTGACGCTGCGGATTTTTTGCGTGTTGCGCTGATTTTTGCATCAACCGCTTTCCACACGGGGGCGCCTGGCGCTCTAAACGTCGTAATAGGCGCGGTACCAGTCGACAAAACGTTGTAATCCGTCTTCGAGTTTGATTTTCGGTTGAAACCCAAGGTCCGGGCCGCTGCGGGCGAGATCCGCCCAGGTGCGCTCCACATCCCCTTTTTGCATCGGCTCCATTCGCTTTTCCGCCTCGCGCCCAAGGGCGTTTTCAAGGGTTCCGATAAGCTTGCCGAGGGGCTCCGGCGTATTGTTTCCAAGATTGTAAACCTTGTGCGGCGTTTCGGGATCTGTCGGCGGTTTGGCGAGGGCGGCGAGCACCCCGTCGACAATATCGTCGATATATGTGAAGTCCCGCGCCATTTTTCCATGGTTGAACACGCGGATCGGCTCGCCGGCGAGTATCGCCTTTGTAAACAGCCAATAGGCCATGTCGGGTCGGCCCCATGGTCCGTAAACGGTGAAAAACCGAAGGCCTGTCAGGGGCGTTTTATATAGCTTTGCGTACGAGGCGCTGAGCAGCTCGTCCGATTTCTTCGTGGCGCCGTAAAGAGAGACCGGCGCATCGGTCATATCGGTTTCGGAAAACGGCGTTTTCTCATTGGCGCCGTAGACAGAGCTTGAAGAGGCGTAAACCGTATGGCGGGGCTTAAGGGCTCTGGCCAGCTCAAGAATACAGACATGGCCCATAAGGTTCGAGCGCACATAGGCGAAGGGGTTTTCTATGGAGTATCGCACCCCGGCTTGGGCTGCGAGGTGGACGATGTGTTCGATTTCCGCGTTTTCCAAAGCCGCCGTCAACGCGTCATGGTCGGCGATATCGGCCTCAATAAAACGAAAACCCTCGCGGTTCGTAAGCTGGGCCAGGCGGTCCCGTTTCAGTTTTGGCGGATAATAATCGTTGAGATTATCGACGCCGACGACCTCCTGGCCTTTGTCGAGAAGGGCCTTAGATGTGTGGAAGCCGATAAAACCGGCCGCGCCTGTAACCAATACCGCCATAATGTCGTCGCTCTCCGAAAAGACGTGCGGCGCGTCCCGCTTTTGCCCTGCGCCGCCCCAACCGGCCTTTCCTTTGGCCGTTTTTCTTTGGAACTGCAAGGCGCAGGCCGTTTGTAAGCTTTTGTAAAGCCGGGGTTGCGCTTTCGCGCGGCGACGGCCTAAAACCATAGGTTAATGAGAGGCGCTTCGGGGGGGTGTTTGTCTGGCGCGGGCCAGGCTTCTCCGCCATATAGATGCGCACAAAACCATGGTTTGCGGCCGGGACATTGTGTTCTGGATGCGTAAGTCGGAGTGAATCGACATGAAAATCATCATCTTAGGCGGCGACGGATTTTGCGGATGGCCGACGGCTTTGCATTTATCGAACAAGGGCCATGAGGTTGTCATCGTAGACAATTTGTCGCGACGCAAGATCGATGTCGAACTCGAGGTGCAATCCTTAACGCCGATTCAACCCATGAGCGCGCGCCTTGCGGCCTGGAAAGAGGTCTCTGGCAAAGATATTCGTTTTGAGAATATCAATGCGGCGGAGAATTACGCGCGCATGCTGCATCTTATTCAGGAGTTTCAGCCCGACGCCATCGTCCACTTCGCCGAGCAGCGCGCTGCGCCGTATTCCATGAAGTCGGCCTGGCACAAACGCTACACCGTCGACAACAATTTGAACGCCACCAACAATGTACTGGCGGCGATCGTGGAGAGCGGCGTAAATGCGCACCTTGTCCATCTCGGCACAATGGGCGTTTACGGTTACGGCACGGCGGGAATCAAAATTCCCGAAGGTTATCTGCCCGTGAAGATCGAGACCGACGACGGCCGGTCGGTGACACAGGAAATTCTGTACCCGGCGAACCCTGGCTCCATCTATCACATGACGAAAACGCAGGATCAGCTTTTATTTGCGTTTTATAACAAAAACGACAGCCTGCGGATCACCGACTTGCATCAGGGCATTGTTTGGGGCACGCAAACCGAAGAAACCAAAAAGGACGAGCGCCTGATCAACCGGTTCGATTACGATGGAGACTATGGCACGGTCTTGAACCGCTTTCTTATGCAGGCTGCAATAGGCTATCCGCTCACCGTTCACGGCACCGGCGGCCAAACCCGGGCCTTCATCCATATTCAAGATACGGTGAAATGCATCGAGCTTGCCGTTATCAACCCGCCCCAGACCGGGGAGCGGGTGCATATTTTGAACCAGATGACGGAGACCCACCGCGTGCGGGATCTTGCGCAAATGGTCGCCGATAAGACAGAGGCGAAGATTGAGCATGTGGACAATCCGCGTAAAGAAGCCGCAGAGAACGAATTGCGTGTTGAGAACCGTCGCCTGCTTGGCCTGGGCCTTGACCCCATCACGCTGGAGGACGGCTTGATGGAAGAGGTGACGGAGATCGCCCGCAAATACTCTGACCGCTGCGACAAAACAAAAATTCCGTGTGTCTCCTACTGGACCGACGCCCAAAAAGACGCCGGGACGGATGAGGCGGCGAAAACAGCCTAAACGGCCCCATTACACTCCGCTCGCCCCTGCTTTTGCGCAGGCGATTGGTTGTGCGTCACGTCATGGACTTCCAATAAACATGATGGCGCCGCGCCATATAGGCGGCGACGGCTGCGCTCGCGAGGGCCAGGGCTAAAAACGCCGTATGGCGCGGCAGACCCGACAGGGTGATGGCGAGCAGTGAAAACTGGCCGACTGTCGCGGCGAGGGCGTTCAGGATATTGCCGGCGGCCATGATCCGTGCGCGCTTGTCCCGGTCGGCGCGCGCTTGCACCATCGCCTGTAAAGGCACAACGAACAGGCCCGCCGAGGCCGCCGCCATTACGAAATCAAAGGCGAGGCGCCAGTTGCGCCAATCTGCAAAAAATGTCTTGGCGCTGGATAAAACGATCTCGCCTGACGCGTCCAGGGTCGGCGCGCGCCCGAGGCTTGCCAGAAAAATATCGGTTGAGAACACGACAATCCCGACAGCGCCGATGGCGGAGATGGGCGCCGATTCCCGGCCTTTGGAAAACACGCCGCAAGCGGCGGACCC
Organism: Pseudomonadota bacterium; assembly: GCA_039183635.1. Classification (GTDB taxonomy): domain Bacteria; phylum Pseudomonadota; class Alphaproteobacteria; order Caulobacterales; family Parvularculaceae; genus JBCDBL01. Next base: position 971 of record JBCDBL010000151.1, on the reverse strand, counting down.
AAGCGCTGCGCCCAAGGTGAACAGCGCCATAAATACGAACACCACTGTTTCATCCATATAAAGACTGTCCCTGGCGTAGAGCGGCAATAGTGTGAGTATCGCCGCCGACAACAACCAGAACCACGCCACTCCAAGCATCGGCCGCAGGACTTTGCCGTTCGCCGCCGCAAAGGCGAGGAGGCGCCAGGTTTCCGTGAAGATGTTCCACCGAATGATCAAGCCTGGGTCTGAGGTTTCTCCTGTGGGCGTCAATTTGATGAGCAACCATCCGCCAACTGAGGCGATGATGAGCGCCGCCGCGATCAACAGCGGCCCGCCGTCCCGCAGAATGAGCAATACGCCTGCGCCTGTGCCGGTGAGGATTGCAAGAAAAAGAACGCCCTGCATCAACGCATTGCCGGTGACAAGTTCGTCCGCTTTCAAATAAAACGGCATGGACCCGTTTTTGGCCGGGGCGAAAAACGCCGATTGCACGCCCATAAAAAACAAACAACTCAACAGCAACAGGCCGGAATCGACAACAAAAGCGAAGGCGGCGATGGCCATAAGGACCATTTCGACGAATTTTGTTCGACGCATCACCATTGCTTTGTCGTATTTGTCCGCCACTTGTCCGGCGAGAGCGGAGAATAAAAACATTGGCGCTGTGAACAGGGCCGCCGCGATGGGCACGATGGCGTCCTGGGGCGCGCCTGGCACAGAAAGCGTTCCAAAGGCGGCGAGGGTGAGCAGCGCCTGTTTCAGCATATTGTCCGTAAATGCGCCAAGCCCTTGTGAGCCCAGCATGGGCCCGAACCGGCGTGCGGCGACGAGCCGCCCTGCTAGACGCATGCTCATGCCGCGTGCTCCATCTCAAAGGGGGCGGGCAGGCCGGACAGAGCGCGGCTGCGGGTCTCTATGGCGCGCTCCAGCTCCGCCATGAAAGCCTCTTTGTCCTTGCCGGGATAAATCGGGTCGAGGAACTCCACCGT
>JBCDBL010000150.1:0-8364 GCA_039183635.1 Pseudomonadota bacterium | reverse complement strand
TGCGGCGCGGGCGGCGGCCTGCGGCGTCTTGCCCGCTCAGCATCATCTTCACTATCCGTTCTCGACCCAGCGGCGTTAAACGAGCATTCTTGTGGATGTTCATTCGGGCTGTCCTCCAAGGATGTCTGAAGCTTGGTAACGCCAGTCTCCCCGGTCAGGCCCGAATGGACAACCTATTGAAACACCACAGCTAACCCCCATCAGGCTGCATGTAAGGCCCCCAGGGCAAATCCGTCGATCCGATGTCTTTGCCGAGCTGGGACAGGAGCGTCGTCACCTGTCCGCGGTGGTGGGTCTGGTGGTTGAACATGTGGCTCACCAGAACCCATGTGGGCTGACGGCGCGTTTTGCCGTCAATGCCGCTTTTCCAGACGAAATCCTGCGTCAGCCAATCGACGTCTAAGGAAGTCGTCCAGCTTTTGATCTCGTCATCCATCTCCAGACGCGCCGCCTTCAGCGCGTCGAAGTCTTCGTAAAGGTCCTGCCCGATTGGTTTCACCCCGTAGTCGCGACCTGTGAAGCGGCCCATCCACGCCCGGTCCCCGAACAGAACATGGTTGAGGCTGGAATGGATCGATCCGAAAAACGCTCCGCGGTCGGCCTTGCGGGCCGCATCGTCAAGCTCCCCGCAAACGGCGTAAAGCCTGCCGTTCATCCAGATATTGTATTCGGAGAACGTCTGATAGAGCTGCGGCGTCGACATGCGGGCCTCCTTATGAACGATGGTCCAGACTATACCCTTGTTGCAAACAGCATGCGAAGCGCGTTCTTGCGCCTCCACGCTTAAAACCCAAGCTGCGCTTTCACCGCCGCCGGCGTCTGGCCCGCCGTCCGCAAGGCTCTCAGCGTGACGCTTTCGTCCCGTTTGGCGTAGCGTTTTCCATTTTCATCCGTAATAAGACGGTGATGCCGGTAAACAGGTTGCGGCAGATCGAGCAGTGCTTGCAAAAGAACATGGACATGGCTCGCCGCGAACAGGTCCTCGCCCCGGATGACATGTGTGACGCCCTGGGCCGCGTCGTCATGGACGGCGGCGAGGTGATAGCTCGTTCCGGCGTCTTTGCGGGCGATGATGATGTCGCCGAACATCTCCGGCGCGGCGCGGATCTTACCGGTCTCGCCGTTCGGGCCGCGCCCGCCCTCCTGAAACGACAGGTCCGCCCATGCGGCCCCAAGCGTCTCCCGGGCCGCGGCGAGGGACAGCCGCCAGGCGTGGGGCGCGCCGGCGTCAACCAGCGCCCGCTCCTCCGCCGCCGGCAAGGGCGCTCCGATATAGGCCGGGCCTTCCGGGCCGGCGGGGCCGAGATGCGGGGCGTTCGCGATCTCCGCCAGAACCTCCTTGCGGGTCTTAAAACAGCGATAGACAAGCCCTTTGTCCTGCAAGGTTTGCAGGGCGGCGGCGTAGGCGTCGAAATGGTCCGATTGCCGCCGCACCGGCGCCGGCCAGGACAGGCCGAGCCAGGCGAGGTCCTCGTAGACGCCGTCCTCGAATTCCGGTTTGCAGCGGGTCCGGTCGATATCCTCCAGGCGCAGTAGAAACGTTCCGTTCTCCGCCTTTGCGGCGGCGTCCGCGACAAGGGCCGAGTACGCATGGCCGAGATGCAGGCGGCCCGTGGGGGAGGGGGCGAAGCGGGTGATGAACGCCATGGGCGGCGGCTTTCGTTACGACAAATCCGCCGCGCAGGCCTTTAAATCCTTGAGCGGTGCGATCTCAAGCGCCGCCGCGTGGGTCGCCCGCAAAAACACTTTCGGCGCAACGCCCGCCTCGAACGCTTCTTTCCAGCGGGCGGCGCACAGGCACCAGCGATCGCCGGCTTTGAGGCCTGCAAAGCCGAATTCCGGGCGCGGCGTCGACAAATCGTTGCCGCGGGATTTCGAGAACGCCAGAAACGCGTCCGTCATCTCCGCGCACACCGTATGGGAGCCGCGATCCTCCGGCCCCGTCTCGCAACAGCCCGTGCGGTAAAATCCCGTCATCGGCGCCTGGGAGCACAGCTCCAAAACCTCGCCGAAGACATTCGTCTGCGCTGTTTCTTGAGGCTCGGTCTCGCCCATGGCTAGGCCGCCGTGCCGCCGACGGTGAGGCCGGTCATTTTCAAGGACGGCTGGCCGACGCCCACGGGCACGCCCTGGCCGGCCTTGCCGCAGGTGCCGACGCCGGGATCGAGGGCGAAATCGTTGCCCACCATGGCGATCTTGGTGAGCGCCGTCGGCCCGTCGCCGATCAGCGTCGCGCCCTTCACCGGCGCGCCCACCTTGCCGTCTTTCACGCGGTAGGCTTCCGTGCACTGAAATACGAATTTGCCGGAGGTGATGTCCACCTGGCCGCCGGAGAAATTCACCGCATAAAGACCGTCCTTGACGGAAGCCAGAAGCTCCGCCGGGTCGTAGGCGCCGTCGGTCATGAATGTATTGGTCATGCGCGGCATCGGGCTGTGGGCGTAGGATTCGCGCCGCCCGTTGCCGGTGGGGGCGACGCCCATCAGGCGGGCGTTCAAGCGGTCCTGCATGTAGCCTTTTAAGATGCCGTCTTCGATCAGCACCGTGCGCGACGTCGGCGTGCCTTCGTCGTCGACGGTGAGGGAGCCGCGCCGGTCGGCGAGGGTTCCGTCGTCGATGACGGTGACGCCGGGCGCCGCCACCCGCTCGCCCAGAAGGCCGGCGAAGGCGGAGGTCTTTTTACGGTTGAAATCCCCCTCAAGGCCGTGGCCGACAGCTTCGTGCAGCAACACGCCGGTCCAGCCGGGGCCGAGAACCACTTCCATTTCCCCGGCGGGCGCCGGTTCGGCCTGCAAATTGACCAAAGCCTGGCGCAGGGCCTCGTCCACCTGGCCCTGCCAGGCGTCGGGCGTGATGAACCGGCTGTAGCTCTCCCGCCCGCCGACGCCGTGGCTGCCGGATTCCTGGCGGTCGCCTTCGCCGGCGGTGACGGAGACGTTGAGGCGCACGAGGGGCCGGACGTCCCGCACCACCTCGCCGCCGGGGCGGATGATTTCCACCACCGACCACTCCCCGGCGAGGGAGCAGGAGACTTGCCGCACCCTTGGGTCCTTGTCCCGGGCATAGGCGTTGATGTCCTCCAACAGCTTGGTTTTCACCTCGAACGGCAGGTCGTTCAGCGGGTTGTCGTCGGCGTAGAGCTTGGCGTTGGTCCGCGCCGGCCCGTCGGCGAGGGTGCCGCCATTGCCGGATTTAATCGCCTGGACCGAGGTTGCGGCCCGTTTGATGGCCTCCTCTGAAAGCTCTGAGGCGTGGGCGTAGCCTGTGGCCTCGCCGGAAACGGCGCGCAGGCCGAAGCCCTGGGAGACGTCGTAATTCGCCGCTTTCAGGCGCCCGTCGTCGAACATGAAGCTCTCGGACTGGGCGTATTCCAGGTACAGCTCCCCGTCGTCCGCGCCGGAAAGGGCGTTGTCGACGATCCCTTCGACCCTTTTGCGATCAAGATCGGTGCGGCTGAAAAACAAAGAGTCGGCGGCGTCTGTCATGGGAGATCCTTCGCAAAATTCTTGTAACTTTAAAGTATGGGCGCTCGTCGGTGGGAACAAGGCGGAAAGTAAGGGATGGCGTTGTTTCATTAATGAAAGGCGCAAGCCGGATATTTTTCATGATCTTGAAGCGCTCCTATTGTCTGGACGCCCTCCTGGATGATTTTGTTGCGCAAACCTTCAAGAGGGCGCACGAGACGTGAGCGGCTGTATCGACCCCTCAAAAGAGGGGCTGAGGGGCATGAAGGTGCGGCGCTTTGCCCCTTTTTTCATCAATGACCCGGCAAAGCATCAGGCTATATTCTGCGACATCAAAGTCTTTGACGCGGGAAGCGCTTCACCCTACACCCATGGCCCCATAGGTTTCCCTCGAATAAAAGAAATCAGAAGGTTCGAGATGCGAGCGATTTTAACAGCTTATGCAACACTCACGTTAGCCTTATCGGCGCCGTCCGCTTTTGCAAGCGAACCCCGCGACGGTCAGCTGGGCTTCCAGGACGCGGCGACGCCGGTGATGGAGCGCGTTATTGATTTCCATAATTTGCTCTTGCCGATCATAACGCTGATTTCGCTTTTCGTTCTGGCGCTGCTTCTTATCGTGATTTTCAAGTACAACAGAAAAGCAAATCCGGAGCCTCAAAAATTCAGCCACAACACAATGGTCGAGGTCGTATGGACCGTGGTGCCTGTGTTGATCCTGATCGTTATCGCTATTCCGTCATTCCGCCTTTTATTCCTCACGGACCAGGTGCCCGAAGCGGACATGACGATCAAGGCGACCGGATACCAATGGTATTGGGGCTATAACTATCCTGACCACGGAAACTTTGAATTCGTATCGAACATGTTGACGGACGAAGAGGCCGCAGCGGCCGGGGAGCCTCGGCTGCTTGCCGTCGACAACAGGATTGTCGCGCCGGCGGGCGCAACGGTGCGGGTTTTGACCACCGCGGCCGATGTTATCCATGCCTGGACCATTCCGGCGTTTGGCGTGAAAATCGACGCAATCCCGGGGCGTTTGAACGAGACCTGGTTCAAGGTGGATGAGCCTGGCGTTTATTACGGGCAATGTTCGGAGATCTGCGGCGTAAAACACGCGTTTATGCCGATTGCAGTTGAGGTCGTTCCCCAGGCGGACTTCGAGGCTTGGGTGGACGGTCAAAGAGCCCTTGCCGGTCTTGAGCCCATGTACGAAGAAATCAAAGTCGCGGAAGCGCAATAACGAGAGGGAACACGCCCATGGCTTACGCACAAGCGGATCACGCCGACGAACACGTTCCAGGCTTCTGGACGCGCTGGTTCTTTTCCACGAACCATAAAGACATCGGCACGCTGTACCTGATCTTTGCGATCATGGCGGGCATTGTCGGCGGTTGGATGTCCGGCATGATGCGCATAGAGCTGCAGGACCCCGGCGTCACGTTCCTCACGCAATTCACAGGGGGCGACGCCAACGCCGCCTATCACTTCTACAATATGCTGATCACCTATCACGGTCTCATCATGATTTTCTTCATGGTGATGCCGGCGTTGATCGGCGGTTTCGCCAACTGGTTCGTGCCCATCATGATCGGTGCGCCGGATATGGCGTTTCCACGGATGAACAATATTTCGTTCTGGCTGCTGGTCGCTTCATGGATTTTGCTGGTGCTGTCGATGTTCGCTGCGGGACACAGCGGCTTGCCCGGTTTCGCCGGGGGCTGGGTGCTCTATCCGCCGTTATCGACAAGCGGCCATAACGGGCCGGCGATGGATCTCTTGATCCTATCGCTCCATGTGGCGGGGGCGTCGTCCATTCTCGGGGCGATCAATTTCATCACGACGATTTTCAACATGCGCGCGCCGGGCATGACGCTGCACAAAATGCCTCTTTTCGCCTGGTCCGTGCTTATCACGGCTTTTCTTCTGGTCCTGTCTCTTCCGGTGCTCGCCGGCGCGATCACCATGCTTTTGACAGACCGGAACTTCGGTACGACGTTCTTTAATCCGGCCGGCGGCGGCGACCCGCTTTTGTTCCAGCATCTGTTCTGGTTCTTCGGCCATCCCGAGGTTTACATTCTGATCCTTCCGGGCTTCGGCATCATCAGCCACATCGTCTCCACCTTCTCGCGCAAGCCTATTTTCGGTTATCTCGGCATGGCTTATGCGATGGTGGCGATCGGGTTTGTCGGCTTCATCGTTTGGGCGCATCATATGTATACGGTGGGCATGTCCTTAAACATGAAGGCGTATTTCGTCGCGGCGACCATGGTGATTGCGGTGCCCACGGGCATCAAGATTTTCTCCTGGATCGCGACGATGTGGGGCGGCTCTATCGAGTTTAAAACCCCTATGCTGTTCGCCGTCGGCTTTATCTTTCTGTTCACCGTCGGCGGCGTTACGGGCGTCGTTCTCGCCAACGCCGGCATCGATCACGCCCTTCACGATACGTATTATGTGGTGGCGCATTTCCATTATGTGCTGTCGCTCGGCGCCGTGTTCACGATTTTCGCCGCCTGGTATTACTGGTTCCCGAAAATGTTCGGCTATAACTACTCCGAATTTCTCGGGGCGGCGCATTTCTGGATCATGTTCTTCGGCGTGAACCTGATCTTCTTCCCGCAGCATTTCCTCGGCCTTGCGGGCATGCCGCGGCGCTATATCGATTATCCCGACGCCTACGCCTTATGGAACTATGTATCCTCGATCGGTTACTACATCACTATTGTCGGCGTCGCCGTGTTCCTGTGGGGCGTATTCCACGCCTTTATGATCAAGAAGCAAAGGGCTGCGGACAATCCTTGGGGAGAAGGCGCCACGACGTTGGAGTGGACCTTGTCCTCACCGCCGCCGTTTCACCAGTTCAACGAACTGCCGCGCATCAAATAAACAGCGCTTGCATATTTGGATATCGAAAAGCCCGGAGTTCAGCTCCGGGCTTTTTTAATCGCACTGGAGTTTTTTGCGGATCATGTCCGTGCAAAGATCCACGATGTTTGTTTTCGGCGTGCGGCCAAGGAGCCGTTGAAGCTTCGAGGTGTCGGCGGCGTAGCTTTCGGCGTGCGCAGCCGGCTCCAATTCGACAATATGGTCTTTTGAGTCGAGGTCGAACCGCGCAAACACCGCTCTTGTGAAATCCCGCGCATGCCATGTGCGTCCCGTCGCGACAATGACGTCTTCTCCCGGAGCTGTCTCAATAAGATCTGCAAGAATATCAGCATATTCCTCCGCCGCGCCCCAGTCGCAGAAAAAGTTAAGAGTCCGAAGGGGCTGGCGTTTTTCGCCGCGCACAGCGGCGACAACGGCGTTCACGAGTTTCGGAATAAAATAACCGTCAGGCCGGCGCTCGCTTTCATGGTTGAAAAGATGCGCCGCCGAGGCCTGGACGCCGTGATAGGCGCGGTAATAATCTATTAAGTCACAACCTTGTTTTTTGGTTATTCCATAAAGGTTTACGGGTGTTTTTGATGTTTTTTCATTAAGAATTCCGGCCGGCCGCAGACCAAAAATATGGACAGAGCTTGCATACAAAATGCGCATGTCCGACGCTCGCCGCCCATGGTCGAGGCAGGTTTGCAGCGCGCCCACATTTACCGCTGCGGCTTCCCGCCATATGTCCTCCAGGGGCGCGCCGTCGGGCCCGTGCGCCGCGGCGAGGTGAAAGACATAATCGGGCTTTTCATCGTTCAGAAGGTCCGCCAGGGCGCCGTCCTGACGCGACAGATCAAGGCGTACATGAAGGTATCGGTCCGGAAACCGGTCCGGCGGATCGACGCGACGGTCGACGCCGATCACCCGGGCGCCGCGCTCCAGGCACCGTCCGGCGACATATCCTCCATCCTGCCCGCTTACGCCCAATATCAGCGCCGTCCGCCCCTTCATAGTCCTGATTGCAATCCTGTTTTGGGGGGCGCGGTTTATCCGGCCTGGAGGAAGCGTCTGCTCTCGCCTTCGAGCACGACCGCGGTGAGCTGACCGTTCCAGCCCGCGCCCGTGTCGACGCCGATTCGCCAGCCAAGGTCGACCGGCGTGCGGTTCGGCGTGTGGCCGTGGACTATGGTTTTATCCGGTCGTATGTCCGAATTTAAGAAATCGTTGCGGATCCACATAAGGTCGGCCGGGGTTTGAGCGTCCAAAGGTTGATCCGGTCTGACGCCGGCATGGACAAACATGTAGTCGCCGAACGTGGCTGAAAGTTCGAGTTTACGCAAGAAGGCGATGTGTTCTTCGGGGATGAGGCCAAGGGCGCGATCCACCAAAGCCGCCATGGAAGCGCGGGCCATGGTCGAGGTTTCGACGCCATAGCTTTGCAAGGTTTCAACACCGCCGAAGGATAACCAAAGCGCGTCCTCGTCAAGGCCTTCAAGAAACCGCAACATGGCGTCTTCGTGGTTGCCTTTGAGAAAAACAGCCGTCTCGTCTCGCAGGCTGAGCGCGTAAAGCCGCCCCAGCACGTCTTTGGACTGAAGCCCCCGGTCGATATAATCGCCCAGAAAAATCAGTCTTGTTGCGCCGACGAAATTCGCCCTGTCCTCCTCAATGCATTCCAGCAGCCCCCCCAAGAGATCGTCGCGGCCGTGAATGTCGCCAATCGCGTACAAGCGCACGCCGTCGGGCGCTTTGGAGGGCGTGCGTTTCCTGCTTTTTAGCCATTTTTCAAGCATTGGCCGACAAAACCCAGAATAAAACTTAACCAGTACACATGTTTGGCGATGTCCGCACACACGCCATGTGAAATAAAATATCCTGCTCTTTGTTACCATTTGGCGCCAGAACGCTTATAAGAACGCGTTGAAACAATGGGCTTTTGCGTTCCGTAGACGCATAAAGGCGGCGGTATGGCAGTTTTGGTGACAGGCGGGGCGGGGTACATCGGCTCCCATATGGCCTGGGCGTTACT
>JBCDBL010000149.1:0-8681 GCA_039183635.1 Pseudomonadota bacterium | reverse complement strand
TTTCCGCACCTTACGGCTTCGCCCTTCTGTCTGGGTTACTGGCGCTTTACGCCGCCATCCAGCTGGAACGCGCGCGCATGGTGCATGACGCGCCCTTCTTCACCGGAATGCCAGTCGATGGGTTTTTAAGCGTGTTGATCGCGGTTTGGGCGTTTTTCGGATCAATCTTCAAGGCGTTGTTGGTTGGCATCCTGGCGCTGTTTACATTTTCGGTAAAAAACAGCGGCGAAATTATTTTTGTGTACGGATTGTTTTTTATAACGCTTTTGATCGGCCTCGTCGCGGCGCGGCGGCTTATTGCGCGTTACGGACCTATCGCGGCGCGATGGGCCTATTTTCGCCTAACGATCCTGCTTGGCGTTGTCTATTCTACGGGCATGTATTTATTCACAAAACTTGGTTTTGTAGATTCATTTCGAGTACGCGAAACAGTGTCTGCGATCTTCGGCAACCCGAACACATTCGACAAAGCGGTAAACGCCCTCGACAACGCGCGCAGAACTTACGATCACGGCATAAATGTCATCGTCGAAAAGTTCTTCGCAACGATTCCCGGCGGCGCAGCCATCGGCGCGTTGTTCCAGATCCTGTTTTCATCTTATGTGTCGCAAGGTTTTGTAATCTCGGCGCTGGTGTTCGTCATCGCTTCCACAGGCGCGCGCCAAGCGGATTGATATAGTTTTCAGCACCGGTCGCCATTTTCTGCGCCGCTTATTTTCCAAGTATAGTAATGTTAGAGCGCATTCACAAAAAGCGGGTATCGGTTTTGTGAATAAAATGCGCGTTCAAACATAAACTTAGACCGCATTTACGATTCGAAGAATTGTAAATGCGGTCTAGTCTTACGATCATGCTTCAAAACAGTAGGAGCCAATATAAAACTGCTCCTATCGATACGGTTACAAATGCCTTTTATAGATGCTGTTTATAAATTTAGCGCGGCGCCAATAATTCGAAAATTTCCGGATCGCTCCAGCCGGCCCGCGGCACAACGGAAGCAGCGTAATACAATCTCCCTCCGGAGTACCCAGCAAACGTCACCTTACTGACAGCTACATTCTGTATCTGACAGTCTATCAAGGCAATCTCAATAATGCCTTCTATAAGGTTCGAAAGCTCCGAAGCGCCGGTATAAAACGCTGAGGGTGTTGTCGCTGTAATCTTTACCGGCAACACCTGCGCGCAAACGGAGGTGGCCGCCACCGCCTCCAAATTTTCACCGCGCAATACCGAGTCAGCCTCAGCCGCGCCGGCAATCGAGAAAAGCGCGGCGCATATCAACGCCGCGCGATATTTTATGCAAGATTCCATGATCCGTCAGGCTTTTGGCACATTTGAAAGTTTTGCGTCACCGGCTCTTTGCCGTCTTTACTGACTTTCCGCTCGACCGTACGGCAGTTGGTCTGCATAGGCACGGACACCGAAGCAACATCGCCGACGGCCGACGTTTGCGCCGCTGCTTTCGTGGAAGGCTGCAAAAGCGAAGCGTAGACATATCCGGAGCCTGCACCGCCCTCAGAAATAAGATACCATGGCGCGTTCTGCACCTTGCCGATCACCTCGCGCACTTCTCCGCTGGCGAGCGAACTGACCTTTTTATAATCCTGGCCCGGACCGCCCCGCACATTGGCTGTTTTAACCGCCTCATAAGGCGCTTTGACAAGCTCCAACGGCGGCGTTTTTTCAACGCGATCCTTCAGAACAGCAACCTGGGTTTGCGCCGTCGACTGCGGGCGTTGGTCCACAACGCGCACCGTAGAGGCGACGCCTGTTTCAGGATTTGAATAGGTTTGTTCCTGCCCCGTCATAACGGCCTGTGTCGTTTTAAGGTCAATTGCGTCCTTATCTTGCTTGCTGAGCTGCAACGCCACAAGCTCAGCCCCCAAACGGCAGACCGCACCGGTCAGGACCGCCATGCCGATTCTGTCTTCTGCATCGTTGCCGAACATTGATCCGGCCAGGGCGGCCAGGCCGCAGCCTATATTGGCGTTTTGTCGAAAAGCCGAGGCATCGAAGGCGCCGTCCGGCGTCGTCATGCAGCCTGTCATCGCAAGCGCCAGAACCGGCGCCATTATCGTTTTCGCTTTCAGTTTCATCACAAAACCCCTTTTGCCCGAGTTGTCCATATACTGTCTAAACATGTTCCAAAATACGCCGGATCGATAGTCTCACGTCTACATAAAGCCAAAGCAAAGGTTAGCGCGCAATAGAGTTATGACGCCAAATCATGCGCTCACCCGCAACCGAACCGAGCCGAGCCGAAGCTCATCGCCCTCTCGCATCGGCGTATCTTGACCCGACGCGATACGGCGACCGTTGACATAGGTTCCATTGGTCGAATTCTCATCCCGCACATACAGATTGGCGCCGTCCCAACGCAGCACGGCGTGACGTCGAGAGACGCTGCCATCCGCAACAGCGCAATTCGGCGCATCCGGCTCGCGCCCCAAAACAGCTCCCGCGCCGGAAAGCTCCTGTTCGCTCAGCGACAGACTATAGCGTGCGCCGCCTTCGGCGCGTCCGTCAAGACGAATGACAAACCCGCCCGGCGGCGGCGCAGGCGCCGGGCCTTGACGGCTTGCGCCCTGATCCACGCCGATCCGCCCGCTGTTTTGGCCGGAACGACGCATGGCTTTGGAATAACTTTCCACCACTTTGACGATCCGCTCTCTCGGGCGCCGCAGAGCGACAAGGGTTATGCCTGTCAACACAAGGAACGCAACGGCGCCGCCGATGATTGACAGCCTGATCATTCCCTCAATCTGCTCTTCCTTCGTTTTGCAGCGCGCCGCAGCGAGATTGTAAGAAATGCTCCGTCGATCGAGGATCGCGATCAGCTCTTTGATATTCGACGCAAAATAAATCCCTGGCGCCTGTGCGATCGCTTCGATCACACCGCCTTTTGTGGGGATAAACGCCTTGCCGGAAAGAGAAATTTGCGTGTTTACGCCAATCACGCGATTGCAGGCGTCAAACAAAGGCCCGCCGGAATTGCCCCAACTGACCTCGGCGCTGTGTTGAATGATCTCAACGGGCGTATCGCCCCACGTGCCCTCGTAGAACCGACTGACAACGCCGCCGGTTACGGTGGCGTCTGCGGCGAAGTTGGAGCTTTTCATATCGTTTTCATCCGCCGCGCCGGGATAGCCGACGGCGCTTACGGTGGCGCCCTTGCTCGGAATGTCCGTCGTCAGCGTCACCGGCAACAGTACTTCCTTCTCAGGGTCTTTGTACTGCAGGATAGCCAGATCTAGGTCTTTGTCGCGGACTTTCACCTCGGCGTTCGGCTGCTGCAAAATATCCTCAGCCGTAACAGAAGTGCCTTCCCTGATAATATAGAAAATCATGCCGCCGTCGATGACATGGTGGTTGGTGGCGACATGCCCTTCATCATTCAGAACGAAACCAGTGCCAGAGCCGGATTTGGTGATCTTGCCGTTCCGATCAAAGGCGATGGAGTGGATCTTAACGACGCCGTCCTGAAGCTCACGCGCAACGCCCGCGCCTGGAAGGATGAGGGAAACAAACGCAATAATGATCGTTAAAAAACGCATCATTCAGTCCTCCAGCACACGGAACGTCACGCGCACCCCGCCAAACTCTACGACATCGCTATGACCAAGAGCCGTCGAGACATGGGGCGAGAGCTTTGCGCCGTTCACGCGCGTGCCATTTGCAGAATCGAGATCTTCGATGGTCAACGCATCGTCTTCAAGGCGCAAACGCGCATGTCTGCGGCTTACCGTATCATCGCCAATTACAAACTGGCTTTGGTCGGGCTCGCGGCCGATGATAACGCCGTCCGCGCCGTGCATGAGATCGCCGCCGGACACTTTCAACGCCACTGGCGCGCCGCTGGAATCGACACCTTCAAACAGCGTATCGGCGTAACGGGCGGTGGCCTTGTTTAAGGCGTCCTCCGCCTCAGCGCGGTCCTTCTTGCGAAGAACGAACACCCAGATCAATAGACCGGCGGCCAGCAACGCCAGGACCGATACGCCGCCAATGATCATGCGCTGGCGCGCTTTTTCCTGTTCTTTCGCCTCGGCTTCAATGCGCAATTTTTCAGCCTGGTCGGCAAGCGCTTCGGCGACGTCATTCGTCTCCTCCGCCTTCTCCTCCGCCGCCTCGGCGCTTTCTTCAGCTTCCTTACGTTTTTCGGCCTCTTCCTGCGCTTTTTTCTCAGCTTCGCGCGCGCGTTTTTCCGCCGCCTCTTTTGCTTGGTCTTCCGCATCCTCCGCTGCAGCGATCTGCGCGCCGCAAGCAACGTCGGCGACAGTCGCCGTCAAACCGGCGGAGGCGACCATATCTGCGATCACCGCGGCGGGAACGGCTTCGACGCGGGGACCGTGGGCGTGCAATCTCCAGGCTTCATCGACATCTTTGGCGGTTGCTTTACGCACTAGCCCGACAACGGCGTTGCAATCATCCGCCAGCGGCGCGCCGTACCCCCCGCGCCCGAAATTTGCGAGCACGGTCACCGCCGACGCTGTTGCGGATTGAACGATGCCAGTCGCCGTTTTTTCAGATTGCACGGCGGCGACGAAACGCGGCTTGCCGCGGCCGCGAAAGACGCCCGCAGGACGTTTTTGTTCATCGTCGGCGGCCCAAAACCCCTGAACGGTCAAAGTATCGGAGGCTTCCACGCCGACGGCGAGGGTCGCCGGGGGAGCGGTAAGAGCCGTCGCCTGAACCAGGAGCAGATCCTGGTCCGCCTCCTCGCGCAACGGCGTCGCGGGAAGTTCAGCCCCGCCGACGCCGAGAATGACGAGGCGATCTGATTTGAAAGACAGGTGCGCGCTCGTGGCGACGACGCCGCCGTCGGCGACCACAACCCCAGTGCCCTGGTTTAGAATGTCGCCGTCTTTATAGGCTATAACTTGTACGACCGATCCGGCGGGCAACGCGGCGCGCGCGGGCGTTGAAAAGATGAAAACAAAGGCGAGCGCGGCGCAAATCGTCATGGAGCCGCCCAGCGCCCATGCGCCGAGATCGATTTTGATTGTGTTCATACCCCAAGGCCCCCTTGTTGACGTCTTGCATCCCATATACTTCGTCTTTTAAAGACGAATGCAAACTTGCAATCATTGCGAGCAATCACGACGCCTTGTAGCAATCGTATGCAACGCGGTCCAGATTGCAGTTGACCGCGCTAAGGCTATGATGCTTCGTGGTGTTTCAAAGGGGATGACCAGGTGGGTTCGTACGACGACACTCCGGATGAAAATCGCTCCAGCGGTCAGGAGCTCGCCGAAGGGTACCGGCTAGACGATTACGTTATAGAAAAATGCGTCGGCGCCGGCGGCTTCGGCGTCACCTATCTTGGCCGGGACGTCAACCTCGATAAGCGTGTTGCGATCAAAGAGTATTTTCCGTTCCACCTTGCTTTCCGAGGCGATGAGAGCCGGGTCGCCCCGAGAACGAGAGCAGCCCAGGACCTCGACGAATACAAATGGGGCCTTGATCGCTTCATTGACGAAGCGCGCGCCCTCGGCAAGTTCGAACACCCCAACGTCGTGCGCGTCATTCGATATATGGAGCGCAACGACACCGCCTATATCGCGATGGAATTCGTTGAAGGCGCAGAACTCAAAGACATTATTCAGGAACGCGGGCCGTTAAGCGGAGAAGAGACCCGCAACATTATCGTACCGTTGATGAGCGGCCTGATCGCCGTCCACGAAAAGGGTATTTTGCATCGCGATATCAAGCCTGAAAATATAATCATCCGCAAAGACGGCTCCCCGGTCTTGATCGATTTCGGCGCGGCGCGCCAGGCGATCGGCGCACGCAGCAAGTCCTTGTCCGCCATATTAACGCCGGGTTATGCGCCGGTTGAACAGTATGAAACCCGGGGCAACCAAGGACCGTGGACAGATATTTACGCGCTCGGCGCCGTCGGCTACGCCTGCCTGCTGGCGCAAAAACCGGAGGAAGCGACAAAACGCTTTCGCGGAGACCCGAACCCGCCCTTGGCGGAAGCCGCAAAAGACCGAGCCGACCCCGCTTTTCTTCATGCCCTTGATTGGGCCATGCGCCCGAATGAGCATGATCGTCCGCAAACGGTCGAAGAATGGCGCGACGCCGTAAATCAAGGGTCGGCGCCCTCGTCATCGCCCGGCCAGGGCGCAGGCGCATTCGCCAGCGCCCCAACAATAAAAGCCACAGAACACAATGAGGCCGCCTCCTTAACCGGCGACGGTAAAAACAACGGCCTTCCTTTACCGCTTCTCGTAGGCGGCGTTGCAGCGGCCGTCGTAATTGGCGCCGCCGCTTTGCTCTTCCTGCCAAATTCTGGGGACAAAGTGACAAAGGTGAACGCGCCTGAAACGCGACAAGTCGCAGATCCGGAGCCGCAAGAGCCGGATGTTGTTATCGAGCAGCCGGCCCAAACCGCGCCTCAACAACAACCGGCGCAAGGCGAAACCACGAAAGCCAGACAGGAATCGAGAGACTTTCAAACCGCTGAGCTCATTGGAACGGCGGAGGGCTATCAAATTTTTTTAATGCGCCATCCCGACGGCGCCAATGCGCAAACGGCGCGGCAAAGACTGAACGAATTGCGCGCCCAACAGCGCACGCCCCGTAGAACACGGTGATAGAGAGGACGACATGAGCGACGATAAGCAAAAAACTGGCGGTGGTTTTTTCAGCAATCCGACACGCAAGCTCGGCGGCGATACGAACGAGTCAACACGCAAGATTGGCGGCTCCGATCGCACGCAAAGCCAAGCGCCCAAGCGCGATCTGAGCAGTGCGACGCGCCTGGCGCGCCCAGGCGGCGGTGCAGGCGAAGCGCCCGATGCGGCGCCGCAGGCAGACAATATGGTTGTTGGTTGGCTTGTCGTTTTGAGCGGCCCCGGAAAAGGCGCCGGCATCCCCCTCGGCTACGGTTTAAACAGCATCGGCCGCGACGCCGGTCAGCGGGCGCGTCTTGATTTTGGCGACCAGGAAATTTCTCGCGAGAACCACTGCTCCATCGCCTATGACCAGCGCAACCGCAAATTCTTTATCCAGCACGGCGGCGGCCAAAACCTTACTTATCTTGGCGATCAGCCGGTTCTCGCCCCGACCGAGCTCGCGAGCTTGTCGACGATTTCCCTGGGCGGCACAACATTGCGCTTTATCGCTTTTTGCGGACAAGACTTCGATTGGGAAGATCTGGAAAATACATCAGACAGCGGATCGGCTCCATGACGTTCGACATTCACGGCGCACAAATCGTCGGCGACCGCAAACGCCAGGAAGACGCGTTTGGCGTTGTCGAAAAGGTTGAAAAAAACGCCGCCCTGGCGATTGTTTGCGATGGCATGGGCGGCCACGGCGGCGGAGATGTCGCCAGCGCCATAGCGTCTGAAGCATTTATGGAGGTTTTTCAAAAAAGCCGCGGCGCGCCGAAACGCTGCTTAAAACAGGCTTTGGCGGCCGCCAATGATCGCATTGCATCTGAAATCGCCGAAAATAGCGATCTACGGGAAATGGGAACGACCCTGGTCGCAGCGTTTGCATCGGGCGCTGACCTTCATTGGGTCAGTGTTGGAGATTCGTCTTTATATATCGTTCGAAACGGAACCGCAGAACGTGTGAATGAAGATCACTCCATGGGACCGGTGTTGGACGATCTCGCCGCTGCCGGTCGCATGAGTATGGAAGAAGCTGCGGCCGACCCGCAACGCAACGTGTTGCGCAGCGCTGTTTCGGGCGATGAAATAGATTTGATTGACCTGCAATCAAAAAGCGGCGCCCTGGAAAAGGGCGATGTCATTATTCTCGCCAGCGACGGATTGGACACCATCTCGCCTGATAAAATGGCGGAAATCGTCTCTAAAGCGAAAGATGCGAAATCCTGCGCAAATGCTTTGCTGCAGGCTGTAGAAGAAGCAAAACATCCCCATCAGGATAATGCCACTGTCATTATTTTGGCTGTTGGCGAAAAACGTAAAAAAATCCTCGGTCTCTTTTAGACGCGGCCAATAGGCGTTCCCGCATACGCAGCGCCAAAAGCGATTTCGGACCACTCAATCGTTTTAAGCTCTCATTTGCGCGCGCTTTCGGGCGACGAGGCGCACATATTTCACCTGCAAGCGCTTTAGACCGCCAGGCCGGGGAGACCCCCATAACATCCGCCTTGCCCACAACACCCGCAAAGCCCTGAAAGCTCGCCTCCGAAAACCCTGACGGCGTTGCTGGAAGAATGGGATTTACACAGAACTCCAAATCGCAAGCATGGGCCGCTCATCGCGAGCCGGGTGAAGTTCGAACGATCGCCGCACCGATATGAACTTTTGCAACATCGCAGCGTGTCGCCAGGTGTTTCACGCTTTAACATTAAGGCGTACGCCTTGAGCAGTGGAAGCAAATTGCGATTACATCATTTTACAGAGGGTTTCATGCCGCCCATTCCTTTTCAAACAGAACATATCATGGACTTCGAAGCTCATATTGATGATGAAGACTATGATATCCACCGTGGAAATGATGGAAGAAAGCTTTCAATCGTCTACTTTGCCGGCGGCGCATTTTCAGGGCCGCGTCTTAAGGGAGAGGTTCTTCCCGGCGGCGGCGACTGGGCGACATATTACAATAAAGACAGCCTTGCGATTGATGTACGCGCTATGCTGCGCACCGAAGACGCCGCCCTTATTCACATGCGATATGCCGGATATTGGCGCAGCGCACCC
>JBCDBL010000148.1:0-8700 GCA_039183635.1 Pseudomonadota bacterium | reverse complement strand
CTTTAAGCCGGAAACCGGCTTAAAGCCCATGTAGGCCAGTCTTTTTCTGGGGATGAGGCCGTCAAGGGTGAAACCGCTCCGCGGGGGGGGTTGGCGCGTTTGGGGTCCCCGCGCATCCGGCGCACACGGCTCTAAACCCCGCCGGCGCCGAGGGAGTCGATGATGGCGTTTGCGTCGTAGGCGTTCGGTTCGTCCGGCGTCTCGCCGGAGCCCATCAAAACCTCGATACGTGCGGTGGCGAACTCCTTCGCGCCGATGGCGCCGAAATTTCCGCCCGCGCCGACGCTGACGCCCGACGATCTGCCATAAGAGCCCGTGCCGACACCGGCGCCCAGCGCCACGCCGCCGCGTTTTTCAGACGACAGATCGCCGCCGATCACCCGGAACCAGTCATAGCCGTTTTCAAGGGCAAGCTCCCCCGCCCGGCGCAGGGCGAGGTTTTCCACCTCTCCGGCGGGAACGCCGGCCGATCCGCCGTAGGTGATCCTGAAGCGATTATCCTCGATTTTCGTTTCCTGATAGCCGAACCCTTTGTCGTCCGCCGGCCCATAGGCCGTAGGGCCTGTCGCCGCACAGGCGGCGAGGAGCGCCGCGGCAAGTGCGGCGGCTATGGTTTTGGAAGCGCAATGTGGCATGTCTGATCCCTCCCTTTTGCGATGGAGCGCCGGGCGAATACGTGGAACCGTGTTATCCGTCAAACCAGCGCGACAAACGAAGACGCTAGAGCATCCGGCGATTTCGACTGGTCGCGTGAAGCCCTAGACTGCAAGACTAGCGACCCTGTCTGCGCCGTGCAAACGCCGGTGTCATGTCGCTTTTGTTAGATTCTTGGCCTTTTGCTGGGCGCACTTTTAAGAAATTGCGTCTTTGCATCAGCCCTTTACCGCCTTTGGCTTGTGAAGCCCACGCACCAGTGGCACGATTTCGATGTGTGGATATTCATTTTTTGGGGGAATTCGCCATGCCGACATCAAGCGTTTTTTCACGGCCTGCCATTTGGGCGGCCGGCCTGCTCGCTCTTGGCGCGGGGGCGTGCGCGTCGCCGGATTTGACGGTCAGCCGTCTCGATGTGACGCCGACCACAATCGAGCAGGGCGCTGACTACAGCGTCGTCGCGGAGATGCGCAACGACGGCGCCGGCGCCGCGCGGACCAAATCCGACGGACGCAACGCCAGCATGATTGTGGAGCTGCAAGACGCGCCCGCCGCTCCGACGGGCGAGACAATTACGGCCGTCGGCGCACCGGGGGATCTTAGCCCCGGTGACATGCAGGGCTTGTCTATCAATCCGACCATGTCGCCAACAAAAGCGCCGGGAACGTATTACGTCTGCGCAACGGCGGATTTTCCGGAGATTTACGCCGAAAGCGACGAGACCAACAATGAACGGTGCCAGACCATCTCGGTTATCTTGCCGCGCCCTGATCTTATCGTCACAGGCGCAAAAACCGGCGCAGCATCCGGCGTCAGCCGCCGCATCTATATCAATGTCAGCAATGTCGGCGGCTCCACAGCCGAAAACTTCCGTGTCGATGTGTTCCAAACAGCGCCCAGCCCATGGCCGCTCTTGGTCACGACCTGTCCGCTGACATCGATCCCGGGCGGCAGTGCGCCATGCCCGTCGCCGTTTATTGAAAGCCTCGCCCCCGGTGATACGGAAACCGTCGCCGCCTGGGTGACGTTCCCGGCGGACCGCACGTCCGGTGTTACTGAAACCGTCCGCGCCGTCGCTGACGGCTGTCATCCGCCGACGGAACCTGTAAGTCTGCCGGGCTATTGCCGTGTCGATGAAAGCAACGAGGGCAACAACGACATATCCTTGTCGATTACGGCGCCTTAAGTATTACAGTATACTGCCTATTTACGGGTTGTGTTCTTTCCTCCCCCGCATGGCGGGGGAGGTGGGCCGCGCGGAATGCGCGGGTCGGAGGGGGCTTTCGGTCTTCTTCGTAACGCAGCTTTTGCATTTTAAAGCCTTTCCAGGCCAAGTGTGTACGGTTGGCCGTTCGCAAATGCGAAAAAACAAAGACTTAAAGCGTCTGCCTGATTTCGATTGAAGAAGAGGCGCTTTATAAATAATCCAAGCCCCCTCCGTCCGCTGTCGCAGACGCCTCCCCCCTAAACGGGGGGCAAGATCGCCCGCAATTGTGTGTTCCTATCAATCAAGGTCGAACCATACGCTGGGGTTCACCGCTTGCGGCGCGGGGGTGATGCCGGCCTCCGCAAAGGCGCCGATGATTTTACTGCGGTCGACGCCGCCGATGCGCTCATTGTCCGGACCGAGCGCTTCGTGCACGACCCAGCCAAGCCCTGGCGTTTTTTTCACCTCGACAACCGCCGCCGGGCGACCGCCGGGCTTGTAGCTGTAAAAGAACGCGTCTCCCCGCAATATCGCCAGGAGGTAGGTTCGAATGCAGTTTTTAAACTCGCGCGCTGCGTCAGCGAGGTCGTCGTATGAGGTGAGCGGACGCAAAACCTCCGTACCCGCCCACGGAGCGGGCGGAAAGGAGAGGTTTTGATAGTGCCGCATCACCCAGCTGCGGATGTTCGAATCCTTGGACCGGGCCAGGGTTTCAAAGATCTGACGGTCGGTGAGATCCGGCCGCACCCGTCGCACGATCTCAATTGCAAACACGATATCGTGGATGTCGCCTTTACGCTTGATCCGCCTTAAGACCTGTTCCTTACGGAAAGCTTCCGGCAGGCGGCTCAAGTAAAATACATGCCGTCGATCGATGACGGTCATGTGTCGCAGCGTTTTTCGGGCGCCGTTGTCGCGCATCATTTCTGCAAGCCGCCGATAGGTCGCCGGTCGCCACAGACGCCCGGCCAGCCGCGGCGGCAGGGAGGCGATGCCGGACGGGGCGTTGTCCAGGACCCGCTCTAAGAGGCGTATGCGTTTCATCTCCGGCCAGGCTTCAGCAAACCAGGCGAGGGCCTCCCGGTCGTCGGCAAGGTCGCCCATGAACGCCAGGGACATGGCGAGATAGTGCGTTTCGCCCCGCGTAAAGGCGAACAGTTTGTCTCTAAAGTATGGGTTTAGTTCGCAAAGGCGCGCCAGGTGCGGCGTCAGCCATCCGAACGGGTAGCTCCGGATTGTCATCATCATCTCCATCAACGGGCCGCGTGAGGCGTCCCGCATGGAGCCGAATCCGGCTTTTGCGGGCGCTCAAACGAGGGGTATGTCGTCTCGACAAGCGCTGTGCATCTAAGTCTCCTGGTTGCTCCCCCAACGGATCTGTTGAGGAGAGGATGAGGCGTTTACGCTTTTTACGGACGGAATGCAAGGGGGCGGGTAGGATTTTGTTTAACTCAAACCTTCGCCATATGTTGATCAACATCTTCCAACATATTCAGTGTCATCCTGACGAAAGTCAGGATAGAGGGGCGGGGAATTGTGAGCATGCGGCCCTGGGTCCCAGTTTTCGCTGGGATGATGTCCATCGTATGCCGATGCTTGATTTGTAAGTCGAACGTCTGTGATAGCCTTGAAGGCGCGCCTACGCCGCGGAGTGTTCGCCCTCGATAAACGCCTTCAGATCCGCCATGTCCTGCTCCAGCGCCTTGCGCACCGAAGACATCATCATGCTGGACATCAGCATTGTGAGGACCTTCGCTGTAAATGTCTGCGGCTCGGCTTTGAACACTGTTGTCACTCTGACGCCGCCGGTTTCTTCGGCGAAATGAAAATGAGACGTATAAAGCGCGCCATGGCTCTCCGCCTTTACGGAATAGCCGTTCGGGCGATCGAAGGCGGTGATCTCCATCTCCTCCGTCGCCGCCTTGCCAAACAGGACGCGGGTCTCTCGCCATCTTGTCCCGACGCCGACAGGCCCTTGTGTAAGTATGTCCACACAAGACAGCCCGGACAGGCGGGTCGCCGAGTTCGCCAGGTCTGCAAACACATCGAACACGCGCTCCTGGGACGCGTTCACCCGCGTTTGTATTTTGCATTCGGCCATGGGGACGAGTATGCACTGCATCGAAACGCCGCGCCACATGCGAGACGAAAAGGAAAAACCACAATGACGACGCCGATGCTTGACGGACCGCGCCTTGAACCGGAAGGGGAGGTCAAACGCCTTGTGGTCTTTTGCCATGGTTATGGCGCCAATGGTCAGGATCTCATCGGCATCGGCGCCCATTGGCGCGCGTCTTTTCCCGACACCGCCTTTGTCTCCCCCAACGCGCCGGAGGGCGTGCCGGGTTTTCCCGGCGGCTATCAGTGGTTCGCAATTCAACCGGATCGGGTCCGCGAGGAATATATTGAGGAAGGCGTGCGCCGCGCCGCGCCTGCGCTGGAGGCGTTTTTAGATGCGGAGCTTCAACGCTATGGCTTGGATGAAAGCGCGCTCGCCCTGGTCGGTTTTTCGCAAGGAACGATGATGTCGCTCCATGTTGGATTGCGCCGGCAAATCGCCCCTGCGGCCATTATCGGTTACTCCGGGATGTTGGCGGCGGCTGCGAAACTTGAGGCGGAGGCTACGGCGAGCCCCCCGGTGCTGCTTGTTCATGGTGACGCCGATCCCGTCATTCCCCACCAGGCGACCCTCGCCGCAGCGGAGGCGTTGCAGGGCGCGGGGCTCACGGTTCAGCATCATATCAGCCCCGGAACGCCCCACGGTATTGGCCCTGACGGATTGCAGCTTGGCGGGGAATTCCTGAAGGCAGCACTCGCCGGGGATGCGTTTTGATCCGCTTTTCGTTAAATTTTGCCTTTGACCGTCAAAATTTTGTCATCTCGAATCGTATAAACTCCCTTGCAGTAAAGCAGTTTGACAAAAGCGTTTCTTTACATAGCTTTGTATGACCTGTCTGAAGCAAGGAGTTTGCCGCTTTCGTTCATTTGGCGCGTCATAGTATCGTACCTTCCCGTATTCGGCGCCGCCGAATAACGTCTGTGACAAGGCGAGACCGGTGAACGCCATGCAGGTCGCCAACATGTCTCCTGACGGTTGTCCTGCTTTGGTGTTGAACGCCGATTATCGGCCGCTTAGCTATTTTCCGTTGTCTCTCTGGTCCTGGCAGGACGCTCTGAAGGCGGTGTTTCTGGACCGCGTCAATATTGTGGCGGAATACGACCGCACTGTGCGGTCGCCAAGCTCCGAAATGCGGCTGCCGAGCGTGGTTTCCCTGAAGGAATATGTCAGCCACGAACGCACGCCGGCCTTCACGCGGTTCAATGTGTTTCTGCGCGACGGCTTCACGTGCCAGTATTGCGGCTCGAAGCAGCGCGATATCCTGACCTTCGATCACCTGATCCCGCGCTCCAAAGGCGGGCGGACGACCTGGGGCAACATCGTCACGGCGTGTTCGCCCTGCAATTTGCGCAAAGGCGGGCGCCTGGCGGCGGAGGCGAAAATGTTCCCCCGCAACAAGCCGGAACGGCCGACCATGCATGAGCTGAACGCCCGCGGCCGCGCTTTCCCGCCCAACTATCTACATGAAAGTTGGCAGGACTATCTCTACTGGGATACTGAGCTGGAGCCCTGACGGCGCGCCCGGTTTCTGATTCCATCAAAAACCTCCGCTTTCGGTTGAGGATTGGGCGCGTTCTACAGTGTAGTCGGCGACTCGTCCGGGTAAGATTTTTGTTATCTGCAGGATCTCTGTTTGGCGGCTTTTCCTCCCCCGCTCGGGCGGGGGAAGTGGGCTGCGCGGCACGCGCGGGTCGGAGGGGGCATGCGATCTGCATGCTTAAAAGGCGGCTTTTGGCGTATAGGCGGCGTCCTGGCCCCCTCCGCCAGCTTCGCTGACACCTCCCCCGCCGTCGCGGGGGAGGGTAACGCCAGGCTCGTCGTAATCCAGGACCGCTTGTCGCGGTCCAAAGCGAAGTTTTTTAAGCCTCCGCATCTGGCGGACGTCAGTAACTTACGGCCTCTCAACCAAAGATCGTCTATTTAACTATAGATCAACCTATGATTGATATCTTCTTGTTTAAGCGACAAGAGGAGGCGTTCCGCGATGCGGGGCGGGAGGCAATGCCGACAGAATTCAGGCGCATCGTTTTTCCAAACAAGGCGGTTGAGAAATCAATTCGCCTTGCGGTTTCACGCACCGGTTTGGAAGTTTATCACACGCCCCAAGGCAAGCTGATGGGCTCTGAGCTTATGGAAGACTGCATGCGTCTTACTTTCGCTCATCCGTCAACCGGGGTTGAGACGCACCATGATATTCCAATGCTGCACGCCGCGGCGATGCTGATCCTCTATTGCTCCCACGACAATATCCCTGTGCCGCGTGAGGCTCAGAAGTTCCTATCGCAGGTCGGCGACCATGTGGCGCTCGACCTTTATATACAAGGCGAGGAAAAACTTCTGGCCAATGAGGATGTTTCCCACGGCTTCCCAATCCAGCCCTATGCGCTCGATGAAGCTTTATCGGAAGCCTCCGAACAGATGATGGAAGCGATGGCTGAGGAAAACTGGGCCTGATAGCGCTAGCGACTTGAAAAGCGCGCAAAATGCACTGGGGCGCCGTTAGATTTTTTCCGACAAACGAATGGCGATATGGCAGCCGGCTTTGATGACGCCGGACAAAAGCGTATGGCCGAAGGCGTCCGGCGCGCCGTTTTCTATCGCTGTGTCCTTGTGGCCGATTTCGTCTTCGCGGAATTGTTCGATGGTCGCTCTCAGCGCCGGCTCGGTATCGCCAAGCTCTTCAGCCTGCTCGGCGTAGTGTTTTTCAATGACATCCTCTACGGCTTCGGTGCACGCCATCGCCGCCTTTTCGCCCATAAGGGCCGTCGCCGCGCCGAGCGCGAAGCCGGCGGCGTTCCAAACGGGCGCGAACGCTGTCGGCCGTACGCCGCGTTCCAGAAGGATTTTGTCAAAAGTAGCCAGATGATGCTGCTCGCCATCCTCCATTTCTTTCAACAGCTCCGACATGCGCGATTTGTGGGCAAGCCGGTCGAACACCGCCCGTTGGCCGCGATAGATCTGCACGGCGCCGTATTCGCCGGCGTGGTCTACACGGATCATTTCAGCGATCCTGGCCTCGCGCGGGCCTGGCGCATGGGCGGCGGCGTTGAGGGGCGATTTATCGGCGGCGTCTGTCATGCTTGGGCTTTACGTCTTTCGTCAATAATGGCGGCGCGTCCTGCGGCTGCGGCGATGCCGGCCAGGCCCATGGAAAACAACATATTATAGCCTGCCATCGAAACGCCGAACAGCGTCCAGGGCGCTTCGTCGCAGGCCGGACCCGCGGCGGGCCCGCGAAGGGCCTCTTGTATGCTTTGCAGATCGATGTCGAGACTTCCAACGCCGCTGCACGTCGCCGGCCCCGGCCAGAACCCATACTCCACCCCGGCGTGATAGCCCGCAAGCCCGGCGCTGAACATGTATGCAAGAGCGGCCACGCACAGCGCCGCAATCGCGCCGATGCGCGAGTGAAAGACAAATGCGGCGCTCAAGCCGGCGGCGCTCACGCCAAGGGCGGCCCAGTGAACTTCGCGCTGATCCAGACATAAATCGCATGGCGCATAGCCGGCGGCTTCGAATATATGGGCGCCGCCAAGCAAAAGACCGCTTCCGAAGAAACCTGCAGCCAAAGCGCGTTCAGCGGTAATGCTGGCGAGGTGTCTCAACATGCCCTGAATATACTCCTACGCTACGGTTCGGCTGAAGCGACGCGTCGTCACATCATAGACGAAACGCTCGCCGCCAGCCAGGCGAGAAACGCCGGCCCGCCGAGTAGCAGCAGCAGAACCCATCCCAGGCCGATGGTCAGGCCGAGAAGGATGAGCAAACCGTCCCGCTCGATCAGGCCGACGGCGGCGATGGCGACGCCGATGCCGGGCAGCGTGTTGGTGAGGGGCAGGGGCACCAATATGGAGGCGCAGGGCGGCATCATCAAAAGACCGATGACGCGGCTCGCTTTGTGGCTCGACAAAGACAGAAGCCTTGGTCTCGACAGCTTTTCGAACCAGCCTACGTAACGCCGGCTGCGATTGACGACGTCGCGCAACGAGGAAATCGGAAAGGACCGCGCCCGCACCTTTTCGGGCAGCCAGGGGGCGTGACGGCCCGCCGCCATCTGTCCGGCGAGGAGCAGCATCGGCCCCGCCACGAGTTGCGGCAAAAGATAGACGAACGGCAAACAACAGGGCAGCGCGAGGATGAGGAGCATCAGGCCGAAGCCGCGCTCCTCCATCCGATCGAAAATACGGCCGAGGCTCACGGACAGTGGGGTCTCGCCATCTTTTTCGTCAACGGCTGAGGGCGCGCCAGGGCCGGCGCCATCATTGCGCTGGCCGATATCAGCCTGTTCGGCCGCTTCCGCGGAGACTTTCGTCAAAATGGCGTCAAGCAAGGCGGTTGCGCCTTGCGCCGTCTCGCCTTGCGTATCCGATGCGGCGTCCGTCGTTTCCGCCGTCATGGGCGCGCCTTTCATACGATCTGATCTCTGCCGCCGCATCCCCTATCGCCTTCCGCGGCGTCTCGCAAGCGGGCATGGCGGCGTTTGGCAGAAACATCTGAAAGGTTCGTTAACGGATCTGAAGCGCGTTCATGGCGAAGGCGGCGCGTCCGCTCGCGGGCGTCTCTATGTCAGAGCGCTGGCATCCGATGCTTGACCAAAGGAAGCGCAAAGCTAATATGCCCCTTCCGGCATGGGGCCCCTGTGGTGGAATTGGTAGACACGCTTGATTCAAAATCAAGTGCTTTCGGGCGTGCCCGTTCGAGTCGGGCCAGGGGCACCACT
>JBCDBL010000147.1:0-8897 GCA_039183635.1 Pseudomonadota bacterium | reverse complement strand
GGGCTTTCGGGTCGACATCGATCTCAAGTTTCAGGCGATCCTGGAACCGCGCCTTTTCAATATGGAGGTAGAGCTCCAGCGCCCGCAATTCCTCCGCAAAGGTTGTTTTTTGCAGTGGGTCGGAATCGAGGGAATAGCGCAAAAAGGCCGACAGCCGCGTTAACATGGCGTTGGCCGGCTCCGTCTGCTTGTCGAGGACCAGGGTCGATACGGCGTTCAGTGTATTGAACAAAAAATGCGGATTGAGCTGATAGCGCAGCATTTTCAGCTGCGCCTGATCGGCGAGGCGCGCGGACTGGAGCGCCTGCTCCTTTTGATCGCGCAGCATCATGTAATAGTTGATAACAAAGTAAAATCCGGCCCAGGACAAGATAATATAAAGGTTGAACTGAACGTCCGTCATATAGCCGAGCCAGGACGCCGGCGCCCAGGCCGGTTCTATGAGAAGGCGGTAGGCGTGGGCTTTTGATATGGTCACGCCAAGGGCGCACAGCGCCGTTGTCGCCAGGGCCACGGACAAGACGACAAAGGGCGGCTTCTTCCATATCGCCCGGAACACCGGGCGCATCGCGAGGGATGTGAAAACAAAGCCGATCACCGCCGAGGCGAGGGAGTAAACGCCGTATCCCCACTCTTTGCCGTAGCCGACGGCGCTTAACAAATGCATGAGGAAAAAACCGGTCCAGCCCACGGTCTGCAAGGTCCAGAACAAGCGGCCCTTCTTCGCAAGGGCCCAAAGCGCCGCGCGGCGGGTGCGGCCGGCGGCGCCGGCGATGGCCGCGGGCAGCGTGTTTTCGGAGGTTTGAATCTCCGCCTGGGTCTGTGTGTTCGCCATAGACTCTTTGATGCAAAGTGTTGCGTTCTCCGCGTCAAGCGAGACTAGCGCGCCCGACCGGCGCGGGACAAGCGCCGGTCGGTGAGGCGGCGGCCTATTGCGACAAGTTGGGCGAAAGAACGACTTCAGGCGTCAAGGGACAGAAGCGCCACGTCGCCGCCGGCCGCTGTCGTGTTTATGGTTAACGTACGCTCGACCGAAAATCGGTAAGGCCCGTCCCGGGACGACAGCAGCGGTATGAGCGGTCCGTCCCGCCGAGCGAGGCGGGCCGCAACGGCGTTCCGGGTTTGCGCGCCGCCGTCTAATGCAACGCCGTCTATGCCTTGGACATCAAGCGCTCCTAACGGCAAAACGTCGCCGTAATCCACCGAGGTGACATACCGGTCGTCCGTGTGCATTAGATGTTTTAGAGCGCTCTGTGGTGCGAAGGCTATGACGACGTTTCCGGCGGCCCGGGCTTTGTCGACCTGTTTTGTAAAGTCGTCAGGAGAAGGTCCGCCGAGACACAGTATGACCCCGCGGGGCGCCTCCGACAGCGTGTTGCGCTCTCCCGTCGGTCCCGGCAGAACGGTGGACGCGGTTTGGGAGGGAGGACGTTCGCGAAACGCCAGCTGCGCCGCCGCAACGGCGTCCATCAACGCCTTTGGCGCATTCTCCTCTCTAAGGGCGATATCGCCGGCGGCTTCGGATGCGTCTTCGGGCCGCGACATGCGTAAAAGATAGTTCGGTCCCCCTGCTTTCGGCCCTGTGCCGGACAACCCCTCGCCGCCAAAGGGCTGAACGCCCACCACAGCGCCGATTTGGTTGCGGTTGACGTAAAGATTGCCGACACGCGCCTTTGCGGCGACGTCCAACACTGTTTCGTCAATGCGCGTGTGCAGGCCGAGGGTAAGGCCATACCCCTTGGCGTTGATGGCGTCGAGCAAGGCGTTGAGTTCTTGCGCGGGGAATCGCACAACATGTAAAACCGGTCCGAACACCTCTTTCTTCAGATCTGCAACGTTTTCGATCTCAAAGGCGACCGGGCGTAGGAATGTTCCATCGACGCCCTGCTGTGCTGCAGGCGTGCGGGCGATGAGGCGGGCGGTGCGCTCCATCTCTGCGATATGGGCGGCAATACCATCCTGGGCGTCTGCATCGATCAGGGGGCCGACGTCCGTAGAAAACCGGGCTGGATCGCCGAGGTTAAGCTTCGCCATGGCGCCGGCGAGCATTGTACAGAATGCATCTGCGACATCTTCCTGAACGCATAAAAGGCGCAGAGCGGAGCACCTTTGCCCGGCGCTTTGGAAGGCGGATTCGACGGCGTCCATGACCGCCTGCTCTAGTAAAGCCGTTGAGTCGACGATCATTGCGTTGATCCCGCCGGTCTCCGCGATCAGCGGCGCCGCGCCCCGGCCTGTATCGCCAAGGGTGCGGGCGATCGCCATGGCCGTCTCAGTGGAGCCTGTGAAGCAGACCCCGTCGATGCGGCGGTCCGCTGTCAGCGGCGCGCCGACGGATAGGCCATCGCCTGGAACAAAGTGGAGGACATCGGCGGGCACGCCGGCCCGATGCAACAGACGGGTCGCGGCGGCGGCGATCAGCGGCGTTTGTTCCGCCGGTTTGGCGATGACGGCGTTCCCGGCGGCCAGGGCGCCTGCAACCTGGCCAAGAAAGATCGCCAACGGAAAGTTCCAGGGGGAGATGCACGCCATAACGCCGAGGCCGCGCCGGCCCGCCATGCCCGACCCCTCCGCCTCGTCGGCATAATATCTTAAAAAGTCCACCGCTTCACGCACTTCAGCGAGGGCGTCGGGCCAGGTTTTGCCGGCCTCGCGCACGGCCATCGCCATAAAGGCCGGGGCGTCCGCCTCAAGAGCGTCGGCCGCCCGGCGTAAAATTCGCGCCCGCGCCGCGGGAGGCTGCGCGGCCCAGCCTGTGGCCGCGTCCTTCGCTGCGCCGAGGGCGGCGTTAAGGTCTTCAGGGGAGGTCTCAATAGTATATCCGACCGTTTCGCCCTTGAAAGCCGGGTTATGCACCGGCGATGTCGCCCCCGTTCGGGTTTTGCCGGAAATGACGGGTGCGGCTGTGCTTTGCAGCGTTTCATGGGTAAAGTCCGTACTGAGCCGTTTCAGCGTGGCGGGGTCGGTCAGGTCGAACCCGGCGGCGCTGCGCCGATCTCCCAGATGGTCGCGGGGCGCGGGGATTTGCGGGTTCGGCGCGCCGTCATGGGCGAGGGCGCTGGCCACAGGGTTTTCGATGATCTCCGAAACGGCTGTTTCTGGATCGAACAGCTGATTGACGAAGGAGGAGTTGGCCCCGTTTTCCAGCAGTCTGCGGACAAGATAGGGCAGGAGATCTCGATGCCCGCCGACAGGGGCGTAAATGCGGCTGCGGGCGCCCGCCGCGACCAGGGCGTCGTGCAGGGTCTCGCCCATGCCGTGGAGGCGCTGGAATTCAAAACCGTTTCGGTTCTCTGCGGTTTCCAGAATGGCGGCGGCGGTGTGGGCGTTATGGGTGGCGAATTGCGGATAGAACACATCTCCCAGCGACAGCATTTTCCGCGCGCAGGCGAGATAGGAAACATCGGTATGCGCCTTGCGTGTGAACACAGGATAAGTTTCGAGGCCTAAAACTTGCGCCCGTTTGATCTCGCCGTCCCAATAGGCGCCTTTTACCAGGCGCACCATCAAGGGCGCGCCGCGGCGGCGGGCGAGGTCCGCAAGCCAGTCGAGCACAGCGTCCGCGCGGCGTTGATAGGCTTGCACGACGACGCCAAGGCCAGGCCAGTCTTTCAAGTCCGCCGCGACCGCAACCGCCTCGATCACATCCAGGGAAATGTCGAGCCGCTCCGCCTCCTCGGCGTCGATGTTCAGACCGATGCCGCCGGCCCGGGCCGCCCTTGCGAGGCGTTCAACGCGGGGGACGAGCTCGGCGAGAACGCGTTCCCGTTGCCCCGTTTCATAGCGGGGATGCAAAGCGGACAGTTTGACGGAAACGCCCGGCGCGGTGCGGAAGTCATCGCCTCGCGCGTCAGAGGCGGCTGCTGCTGCGATGCCCGCGATAGCGTCGGCGTAGCTTTCCGTGTACCGTTTGGCGTCTTCCTCCGTATGGGCTGCCTCCCCCAGCATATCGTAGGAGTAGGCGTAACCTCTTGCCTCGTGTGGGCGTGCGCGATGAAGCGCCGCCTCGATGGTTTGCCCCAGGACGAACTGATCGCCAAGAATACGCATCGCCTGGGCGACCCCGGCGCGAACCGCCGGCGCGCCGATGCGTCCCGACAGGTTTTTCACGCGGTCCATGAGGCCGCCGCTTGCGTCCGTGGCGTCCAGCCACCCCGCCGTCAGCATCAGCGCCCGTGTCGAAACGTTGACGAGGGCCGATACGCTGCCCCCGGCGTGGCCGGCCCAATCGGCGTCGCTCAACTTATCGCGGATGAGAGCGTCGGCGGTGGCGGCGTCCGGCGTGCGCAGCATTGCTTCGGCAAGACGCATCAGGGCGACGCCTTCCTCCGTGGCGAGACCGTATTCCTGCAAAAACGCCTCGATGAGGCCCGACCGCGCCGCCTCGGACCGCGCCTGTTCCACAAAAGCGCGCGCCCGTTCGGTGATGCGTTCGTCTTCTTCCGGCCTGTGTTGGGCGGCCGCGGCGAGACGCCGGACAAGGGGCGCCTCAGGGGCGAACAACATGTCCCGAACAGCGATGCGGGACGAAGCGGGGGGCGTTTCTTCAAAGATCATGGCGGCGTTCCCAGGCGAATGGACCGCAATAACGCGGTGTTTGAATGTTTGCGGCCACAATATCGTATCGAGAAAGGTCTTTCAGACTAAATATAATTTAAAAATTAGATATATTTCTTAATATACTCGTATAATTTATATCTTCAGTCTGAAATTAAGGTATATGGAGGCCGTATGGACCAAACGGATATGCGCATTTTGCAGGAGCTGCAGCGGGACGGCCGGATGTCTTTCGTGGAGCTTGCCGAACGGGTGAATTTGTCAAAAACGCCTTGTATCGCGCGGGTGCGCCGGTTGGAGCGGGACGGCGTCATTCGCGGCTACGGCGCGCGCCTCGATCCCGGCGAACTGGGACGGGGGTATGTGGCGTTTGTCGAAGTGAAGCTTGACGCCACCACCGAGGACGTTCTGTCCCGGTTCAACGCCGCGGTGCATGAGGTTCGGGAAATCCAGAGCTGTCACATGGTGGCGGGTGGTTTCGACTACCTGTTGAAGGTTCGCGCCAGGGATATGGCGGAGTATCGCCGCTTGCTCGGCGCCGAGATCGCAGCGCTGCCCGGCGTTTTACAGACGAGCACCTATCCCGCCATGGAAGAGGTTAAAGATAGCCTGGAGGTGAACCTCGACGTCCGCCCTGAGACGACGTAGTGTTCCTTCGGCATGGGATAGAAGAACGTTTTGCGTACAAAACTGCGTTTCGTGCGTGTGTCGCCCCTGCTTACGCCTTATATCGCAGTCATCCCTAATTGGATTTCGTGGGTCCGCCTCGCGGAGGACCGGCGCTCGTTAAAGATCAACGAAGACAAGATCAAGGAAGGATCGTCCAAATGGCTGAAGCTTATGTTTATGACGCCGTACGCACCGCCCGCGGCAAGGGAAAAGCTGACGGGTCTTTACACGAAATAACGCCGGTGAACCTCGCCGCCCAGGCGCTGGGCGCCGTGCGCGATCGCAATGATCTGGACACCGCTGAGATCGACGATGTTATTCTTGGCTGTGTGTCCCCGGTCGGGGAGCAGGGCGGCGACGTCGCCCGCACGGCGTTGTTGGTCGCCGACTATGACCAGTCTGTGTCCGGCGTACAGGTGAACCGGTTCTGCGCCTCAGGCCTTGAGGCCGTCAATATGGCGGCGGGCAAAGTGAAGGGAGGCGAGGCCGACCTTGTCGTGGCCGGCGGCGTTGAAGCCATGAGCCGCGTGCCCATGGGCGCCGACGGCGGCGCGATGATGAGCGATCCGGCCGTGACGTTCAAAATGTATATGGTGCCCCAGGGCATCAGCGCTGACCTCATCGCAACGAAATACGGCATCAGCCGGGACGATTGCGACGCCTATTCGGTGGAAAGCCATAAGCGCTCCAAGGCGTCCTGGGACGAAGGGCGGTTTTCCAAGTCCGTATTGCCAGTTAAGGACGTTATCGGGCTTACCGTTCTCGATCATGATGAAACCATCCGTCCAGGGACGGATATGCAAACCCTCGGCGGTCTGGCTCCCTCGTTTGGAGGTTTAGGCGAAGGGTTCGGTTTTAACGCCGTGGCGCTTCAGAAATACCCTGAACTTGAAAAAATCAACCATGTGCACCACGCCGGCAACTCCTCCGGCATCGTCGATGGCGCGGCTGCTGTTTTGATCGGTTCTGAAGAGGCGGGCGAACGTCTCGGCCTGAAGCCGAAAGTGCGGATCAAGGCGGCCGCCTCAGTCGGCTCCGAGCCGACCATTATGTTGACGGGTCCGGAATTTGCCGCAGAAAAAGCGCTGAAGCGCGCCGGCATGACGAAAAGCGACATCGATCTTTGGGAGCTGAATGAAGCGTTCGCCTCCGTCGTATTGCGGTTCATGCAGGCTTTCGACATCGACCACTCCGACATCAACGTATGCGGCGGCGCCATCGCTATGGGCCACCCGCTCGGCGCCACAGGCGCCATGGTGCTCGGCACGGCGGCGGACGAGCTTGAGCGCTCCGGCAAGGAGACGGCGCTCGTCACCTTGTGTATCGGCGCCGGCATGGGCGTCGCCACGATCATCGAGCGCGTTTAGGCGCTGTCCGCTAACGATATTTGAAAAGATTGGAACACGAACATGTTTGAAACGATCAAATACGATGTCGACGCAGATGGCGTAGCCACCCTGACGATCGACCTTCCCGGCCAGTCGATGAATGTCATCAACGAAGGCCTCGCCGCCGATTTGCCTCAAGCGATCGATAAGGTGCTTGAAGATGACGCCGTCATCGGCGCTGTTCTTACGTCTGGCAAAGAGTCCGGTTTTATCGCCGGCGCTGACCTGCGCATGCTGGAACGCTCCGGGGAGTTGGCGAAGGCCGGCAAAGTGGCGGAATTGTTTGAGGTTTCTTATGACCTCAACAAAGCTTGCCGCAAAATGGAATCCGGCGGTAAGTCAGCCAAGGAACTTGGCAAGGGCGCTGGGACAAAGCCGTTCGTCGCGGCGATCAACGGTCTTGCTCTTGGCGGCGGCCTTGAAATTGCGCTTGCTTGCCACGCCCGCTTTGTCGCCGACAACGACAAGATCCAGCTCGGCCAGCCGGAAGTTCAGGTGGGCCTTATCCCCGGCGGCGGCGGCACCCAGCGCCTGCCGCGCCTGATCGGCATTCAGGAAGCCCTGAAAATGATGACGACAGGTGCGCCGGTGAAGCCGGAAAAGGCCAAACGCCTCGGCTTCATAACTGAGGTCGTCCCCGCCGACGGTCTTATCGATGCGGCCAAAGCCTGGATCAAGGACAACCGGGAGGTCTCCCAGCCCTGGGACAAAAAAGGCTTTAAGTATCCCGGCGGCGGCGGCGCCATGCACCCGGGCAGCGTACAGACGTTTGTAGCTGCAAGCGCCATGGCGCAAAGGCAAACTCAGCATAATTACCCTGCGGTGGAGCGAATCTTGTCCGCGACCTATGAAGGCTCCATCGTCCCGATTGACGTCGGCCTGCGCATCGAAAGCAAGTACTTCACCAAATGCTTGATGGAGCCGCAAACTGCAAATATGATTCGCACCTTGTTCATCAACAAACAGGCGGCGGAAAAAGGCGAAGCGCGGCCGAAAAGCGTGGAGCCGATGCCTGTGAAAAAGCTCGGCGTTCTGGGCGCCGGGATGATGGGCGCCGGCATCGCCTATGTCTCCGCCAAGGCGGGCATGGAGGTCGTGCTCCTCGACCGCGAATTGGAATACGCCGAAAAAGGCAAGAATTACTCCGAAAAGCTCGTCGCTAAGGGCGTCGAACGCGGCAAGACCACCCAGGAGAAGGGCGATGCGCTCCTCGCGCGCATCACGCCGACAACGGACTATAACGCCCTGAAAGATGTCGATTTCATCATCGAGGCCGTGTTTGAAGACACGAGCATCAAGGAAGACGTCATCAAGAAAACCGAGGCTGTGATCGGCGAAGACATTATTTTCGCGTCCAACACCTCGACCCTGCCGATTACGGGGCTGTCGGAGTTTTCTAAGCGCCCGGCTCAGTTTGTCGGGGTTCACTTCTTCTCGCCGGTGGATAAGATGCCTCTGGTGGAGATCATTCTTGGCGAAGGCACGCAAGACAAGGCCGTGGCCCAGGCCCTCGACTATGTGCGGCAAATCAAGAAAACCCCGATCGTCGTCAATGACGGCCGCGGCTTCTACGCCAACAGCGTCATCATGCCTTATCTTGGCGAAGCGCAGGCCATGGTGGGCGAGGGGATCTCCGTCGCGCTCATCGAGAACGCCTCGAAAATGCTCGGCATGCCGGTGGGGCCGTTGGCGCTTGTGGACGAAACCTCGATTGAGCTTGGCTACCGCATTATGAAGGAAACGCGTGAAGCTTTAGGAGATGCGTATCCAAATCACCCTGGCGACGCCGTTCTTGCAACGATGTACGATCTGGGGCGCATGGGCCGTAAAAACGCTAAGGGTTACTATGAGTATTCCGATGACGGAAAACAAATATGGCGCGGCGTTACGGACCATTTCCCGCTGTTGGAAGAGCAGCCTGACGTGGAGGAGGTGCGTACGCGCCTTGCCTACATTCAGGCGATCGAGGCTGTACGCACGATGGAGCGCAATATTTTGCGCGACCCGCAGTCCGGCGATCTCGGCGCAATTTTCGGCTGGGGCTTTGCGCCCTGGACCGGCGGGCCGTTTTCCATGATGGACACGATCGGCATCGAAGAGTTCGTCCGCACCGCCGACGGCCTCGCCCAGAAATACGGCGAACGCTACGCCCCGCCGCAAATTCTCAGGGACATGGCCGCCAAGGGCGATACTTTCTACAAAGCGGCGTAAACGGCGCTCTTTGGGTTTTTGACGGGTCATTAACCTCCGCCAGAGGCGGAGGTTTAAAGCGCTTCGCCTTGG
>JBCDBL010000146.1:0-8990 GCA_039183635.1 Pseudomonadota bacterium | reverse complement strand
GTGAAGCGCTTATGAAGGGTCTTCCACTTGCCGTAACGCTCAGGCAAGTCATGCCAATGCGCCCCGGAGCGCAAAACCCACAGAACGCCGTTTACAAAGCGCAGATTGTCTTCGCCTGTCCGGCCGGGGTCGCCTGCTTTGAATCATAGATCGCACCATAGTGGAACCATGAATGTCGATTGAACCTAAAGCCCCGCTCATCCTGGATGCGGGGCGTTTTATGTGGCGCTTCTTTTAATACGACAGAGCCACAGTCCAAAAAAAGGGCGCTCTTAAAGAGCGCCCTTTAAGCTTGGCTTTAGTTTTCCTACCGGCTAATCCTCAAATTACTGAGGTCCTGGGCGATCGCTTGAAACACCTCTCTCAGATTTTCATTAGAGGGAGAGTCGTAGTATAGTTCAGGGTCCGTAGCGCAATTTTTAAACAATGGCTTCACCGACCCGTTGACCTTAAAGGTAATTGTATACAAACGGATATCCTCAGCTTTAATGGCGTTGCACAGTTCAGCGACCTTGTTGTTGATCTCCGATTGCGCTGTCGATTTGGAATCGACGCCATTGCCCATGCGTTCGTCTTTGAGGTAGCCCCAGCCGGAATAGTTGGACCGGTTATGGCTGTTCCAGCCGCCCCATATCCAGTTTTCACCGTCTGTCAGAACGACCATGGCTTTTTGGAACGCATCGTCCGTGTAGCTGGCGCCCTGCGAGTAAGGCTCCGCAGGCGATAGAACTCGCCAGCCCCACGCCATGCCGGCGGCGATATTCGTGCCCCCGCCGCCATGAGGCGCCATTTTAGATATCTCTGTCAAAAGCAAGCTCTTGTCTGTCGTCAACGGCACAATCGGGCGCGGACAACTTTTATTCGGCCCGGACGTGCCCGTGTTTCCGTCAACGGCGATTTCGTCGATGCTCGGGTTCAGCTCCAGTTTTCCGTCATATTCAGAGCCGGTCCAACGACCGACATAAGCCTGCCGCAGCCTGTATTCATCATTGTCAACATCATTCACGCCGATATCGCCGAGATATGTGGCGAATGAACCTGTGGCGTTTTCAGCATCGTCAACAAAGTCCTCATACCAATCACGCGGCGTACCGCTGTTCTTGGTGTATTCTTTGTCTCTGATAAAAGTTCTGTTGTGATACTCCCCCTCGTTCGGCACAGAGCTCACATAGCTGGGGTTGCAACCGCTGTTTTTGCAATCCGGCTCATCCGGCCAGAAATAAGGCACCCAACGGGAATCAGGGTCTGCAGACGTTGGGGGAACGTCCTTGGTGTCATAGGGCTCGGGCCGCATCTCAACACAGCCCTTCCAGTCAACGCCAACCGAAGTGAACAAATCAAAATGATTGACCCGCGTGTTGGGTTGCGGCGTTCCGCTGCTGTCCACGTGAATAAAGTTTCGTCCATGGTAGGTCGCTTGCGCGTTTTGATCTATCCACGAAGACTGGTAAGCGCCTGGTGATTTGACATTCACCGTCGTTACAAATGGGACAAGCCCTATCTTTAAACTGGAAGGGTTTGACGTGGAGCCCGTCAAAATATTCACAAGCTCCGTTGCTGCGGTGCGCAGAGCGCCGATCTTGCCGCTCGAATTCATCGACCCCGTGTTGTCAAGCACAAGAACAACTTCAAGGCCTTTGGTCTCACGAATAACTTCCGTTTCCGCCGTAATCGTAAGTTCCGTCACGCCGAAAATGCTGGCCATCAGCGTCTTCACTTTGGCGTCATTCGACACGATAACTTTGTTGTCAACAAACTGAACGCTCACTGTGCCCGTCGTGCCAATGGCGCCTGGCGGGTAATTGCCCTCAAAGAAGGTTTGTGCAAACGTTTGCGCCTCGCTTTCATTCAAACCCGTCGCCCTGGCGACAGCCAGCCCCGTCGCATCGAGAGCTTCCCCCAGCTGGGCGCGGATGGTTACAGCACGGCTTAAATCAACCGCCGCACCGGCCATGCCGAACACGGGAACAGCCATCAGGCCAAACATAATCGCGATATTGCCGCGCGTGGATTTCGCAAATGCGCGGCACGCCACAGATGTTTTCAACAGCGCTTTGCGCATGTAAGCGGACAAAAACGAGGAGGGCGACATGCTCATTCTCCTTGAACGAAAAGGACGCCGCTGCATCATGATGACGCAAACAACGTTAAGACCTTTAATATTCAAGCGACAAACATGCCGGCGCCGAGTTAATAATCCCGTAATATATATATTGCAAATACACCAAATATTATAGTTAATAAGTTTATAATTTTACCTAATAGATTAATTGTATATTAATGCGTTCAGCGGATTATTTGCTTTCATCATATTTTGTGGAAGTGGCTTTGAGAGCGATGACTTGTTTTGCTGGCTTTTACGGGGCCTTAAAACGTAAGGCGACGCACAGACGCCATGTTACGGGCCCTGATCGTGACGGCGCGGGCGACCGCTTCATTAAAGACAAGCGGGGCTCGACGGCGCTTGAGTTCGGTCTTGTATCATTGCCTTTTCTCGGCCTTGTCATGTCCGTTATTGAAGTTGGGATGCTATACTTCACCTCCGCGGCCGTCGATGACGCCGTGCAGGCGACGTCCAGACTTATCCGTACAGGTCAAGTACAAGCAGATAATTTATCGCAAGATGATTTTCGCCAACTTATCTGCGACAGGTTGAGTAGTTTCGGCCCTTGCAGCAGCAAACTCACCGTTGAAGTCCGAAATTTTTCAAACTTCTCCGGCCTTCCGAATGATGCGCCTGTTTGCTCGAACAGTTCTTCATCAACAACAAGTTATGACCCGGGAAGCTCCGGAGAGGTCATCATGGTGCGCGTTTGTTACGTGTACAAAATTTTTACGCCTGGCCTGGGAATAAATCTTGCCGACTTCGGGCAGGATGAAAAAGCTGTCGTTTCAACACTTGTATTCCGTAACGAACCTTTCTCATTCCTGACAACCAGCAGTTAATGGCATAAGGGGCGTTTGACATGACATTCATTTCAGAACACCTGCACGCCTTAAAGCGGTTCAAACGCTCCGAGACCGCTGTTGCGGCTGTGGAGTTCGCGCTGATTGCGCCTGTATTGCTGTCTATGTTTTTCGGCACAATTGAGGCCTCTGAGATCTTTACCGCAAACCGTAAAGTCGTAAACGCCGTCAATGCCGTATCAGACCTAACAGCCCAGGCGAAAGAGGTAACCCCGGACGATTTGGATGACATCTTTCGCGCCGCAGAAGAAATGTTGCGCCCCTACGACGCCACCGGCCTTAAACTTGTTGTCACGAGCGTGAAATCGGACATAAGCGACGGGTCGCTCACAGTACATTGGAGCCGTGCGAACGCTAACGCTTCGGCCCATGCGCAAGGATCTGGTTTTTCTCTTCCAAACGGCGTGATCATGCGCGGGACATGGATTATCGTCAGTGAAGTTGAATATCCGTATGCATCGCCGATAAGCCAATATATGCTCGGTGGTGTAAACATTAAAAAAGAAACCTTCCGCAGTCCTCGACAAGAAAGCAAAGTCAAGCTTTGCAACAATTCCGGCAATAACTGCATCTAACGGCGTCTACATTAAGATACAAAGGAGCGCCTATGCGTATTGCGGGTTTTGCACGGGCCAAAGACGCAGATGCTCTTGCCGCTCGATTTGCGGAAAAAGGGCGCGCGATACATTTGTTCAGCTCTAAGAACGTCGCCGCCCTTGCCGTCGATACGAATATAAAAATACTCCCGCATGCATTGGGCGATGTTTTACAGCCGCCTCTTGAGGCGAGCGAGCTGCTGACCATCACACAGATTGCATGCGCTGAGGGCCCGGTTCTTCCCGTCTCATCCTCACCCGCTGTGTCCCGCAAGGACATCGGTGTTTTACTGCCTGCTTATGAAGCAGCGCTAACCTCGGCGTTGTGCGATTGTGAAACCGAAACACAAACGCATATCACCGCCTATTGGCGGCCGGAGAAGCATGCGCGCGACGCCGAAAACCATATTGCGTCGCCCCGCGCATTGGCGCTGCCGGCTGGCCCTTTGCGGACCGCCGATGAACACGATCGCACCAAGCACCTTGACAGGACGCTATCTTTGCAAAAGACCGATTTGCGCTCACTATTGCTAAAGCGCTTGCAAGGCGTCTGCGGGGCGCTTGATGTTACGCCGGAACGCGGCGAAAAACTGTTTTCCGCATGGGCGAAAGCATCCCCTCAAACACGCCGCGAACTCCAGGAGACAGCGCGCCGTCTGGCGTCGGAATACGATGTGCAAATTACGTTTGCAGAGCCTAGTCCAGCCTTGGACAGCCCACGCATCTCGATCGTCAATTTGCACCCGCGCAAAGTGTCGGCGGCGCGCCGGCGCCTGAACCTACCGCCCCTCGCAGCGCGAGGGGATATTGAGGCCGCACGCCTTTATGCGGCGCCTGGCGCAGATGCGGAGGAGGCCTATTATCGCCTTATCGCGTTCGCCGACAGCATCGGCGCAGCGCGTCCGAATGCGCCGTTAGACTTCGCCAAGCGCACGCCATGCCCTTATGGGCTATGCTTGTTGCGGACCGCCCATAAAGGTGAAATGTCATTTAAATCAGCAGCTTAACGCAGCTTCGCATTTGTTAAGCAATCCTTAACTCTGCTCGTTAACCTTATTCTCTGTCGACAGCCGTCTTTTGATAGGGAGGGCGCTTTTCCATGGAATACGCCGCGCCAAAATATTTGCGTCTCGCCAAAACAGGCCACGCCATTGCATGCTTGGCGGCGGGTCTCGCCGCCCTCGCCTTCGCCGCGTTCGCCCTTGGTCTGTCCAACGCCCTAGACGCCCAGGTGCGCAACCCCCAATCGGCCCATGCGGAAAAATCCCGGGCGTTGGAGACAATCACCCACGCCGCAGGAGCGGTCGCCGCCACAAGCTTGGAGCTTGGGGACGGCGCGGCGGCGCAAACAGCGCTGCAGTCGGCCTACAGCGCCGCGGAAAACTACAGCGCCCTCGCCCGCAGTCCTGAAGAAATGGCGGGCGCCGAGCAAATTGGTCGATTTGTGGCGATCATGGCGACGGAAGCGGAAAAAGGCGCCCTCGGCGGTCCCCTCGATACAGGGCGCTTCAACGCCGCCCAAAACGCGCTGATCGCCATCGCTGCGGAACAAAATCGTAATTTGATGGAACAGCGGTACCGCACCTTGCACGCCTGGACCGTTTGGAGCGCACGGGGCGGCGTGGCGGCGCTTATCGCCCTCGCCTTGCTATCCCTCGCCGGAGCAGGCCTTGCTTATATCGCCATTCGTCGGACGAAATTACAGCACAAAGATGATGCGTACCGGTTTCATGATGCTGTCGGTCGTATTGAACGGGCGCAACATAAATTGTCCAGGGCCGCGGAAGGTTTACGGCGCCAGGCCTTCCTCACCCGGGACGCCGGCGGCAACATCACGCAAACGACGACGACCTTAAACAAGGTCGGCCGCGCCTTCGGCGAAGGCGCAGCGACGCTGCTGCAACGCCTTGAAACTCACGCTGAAGCGTTGCGCAAAACCGCCACCGACACCAGCACAGAGATGCAAACAGCGTTGCAAGACATCTCAGATAGCCGCAACGCCTTTGCCGTGGAAGTGAACGAAACCCATCGCATCAACGAGGAGTTCAATCTGATCGCCCGGGCCGTCGCGCCGGGAATCGCGAAAACCGCTGACAGCATGCGCGAAGCCTCTATCGCATTCCGCACAACGGCGGAACAAACCGTCGGCCAGCTGGACCGTACCGTGATTAGTTTACGTGGCGGACATGACGCCATGGCCGACGCCCTCGCCGCCTTGAAATCAGATTTCATCACAAACGCCAAAGACATCGCGACGGCGGTCGCCACCATTCATGTCGCCGCACGCGCGTTTGAGAATGCAGGCCGCGTCATCGCAAACGATGCAGACGAACATGGCGCATCGTTACGGGAAAGCGCCGCCGCCATGGTCGAAGGCCGAGACGCTCTTTTCAACGCCATTGAAGCGCTCACCCATGACGACGGCGCCCTGTCCCAATTGGAGGTGCGGCTCAAAGCGGCGGAAGGCCGGCTTAACGAGGTGCAGGCGCCAGGCGCGTCCGCCCTAAAACCCATCCTCGCAGACCTTCGGGCCCTGTCTGAAAATGCTGCGGAAACCGTCGCCGGGGTCACGGCGCGCCTTGAAACCGCCGCAGGTGAACTCGAAGACGCGGCAGGCCGCTTTATCCATGATGAGGAAAGCGCCGAGCTGCCGGCCTTGGAGACTGTAAAACAACTAACGCCGATAGAGGACGCCGGGCTCGCGGCCCGCCGCGCCGCCACGGCCTAACGCCAGAGCAGATTGCAGGCGAAGCGTATCACCGGTTTACCGTCCGCAGGTCTTCTATAACATGGACTTAAAGCGCTTGAGTGATCTCAATTGATCCGAAATCGCTTTAAGCCTCCGCCTCCGGCAAAGACGCAAGTCCGGGTTCGAAGTTGAAAATTCGCGGCCGCTCCGGCGGCCTCAAATGAAGCCGGCACCATTTGTCGATGTCGCGCATGACAGAATCGCTGGGCGCAGCGCTCGGCGACAACACCATATGGGCGATCAGCCGCACCGCACCTTCCCGCTGACGGCCAAGGCGCACGCGACATACGTCCACCAAAGGATGCATCTCAATAATCTCCCCGATCCGTTTAGGGTAGACATTCACGCCGCCAACCTGGACGGCGCCGTCGCGACGGCCATGCAAATGAAATGCATCGCCTTCCCAAACAACAGCGTCCATCACCTCAATGGGCGTAAAGCCGCCATCGGGCCGTAAACGGATGAAATGAGCGTCGTCTTCGCCCTGTCGCCAATGGGCGAAAGGGCGAAACGCCTCCGGCGGTCCATCGCGCCAGGCCACAAGACCCATTTCCGTAACGCCATAAATCTCCCTGAGGGCGCCAAGCCCGATCTCTCTTAAGTCAGCCGCTAAATCTGCGCGCATGGTTTCTCCGAAGCTTGCGCCCATGACATTATCCGGCGTGCGCTCCAGTGTTTTCGACAGGTACCGCCAAACCGTCGGCGTTGCGATGAGCAGATCGCCAAACGCCAGTTCCGCCGACAAAGCACCGGCGCTCAACCCTCTGCCATCGACGGTTTCAAGGCCCTGCAACTCCGCCATCACGACAGTCGCCGCAAAACCGACGATATTGTGGGCCGACACCATGGACACGATACGCCGCCGCCCTTGCAAAACACCGGAAAGAGCGACGGCGTCCTGATAAAGTTGATCTGCAGGATAAGCGCAGACTTTCACCGTTCCGTCACCGGACATTGTCGCGAACTGCAAACTGACGAAATTTTTTGAAATCAATTCGGAGACACGCTGCGCTGCGGCGGCAATCGTGTCATTCTCTTCAAGAACGAACCTGTCCTCGCAACCGAAAAAAGCAGCGCACCTGGCGCCGACGGCGATGCGCTCCGTCTCGCTCAACGCCAAACCTGGCGCGCCGAAGGCCGTTTGTCCGGTCCAACGGGCCCGGTCTCGTGAAGCGATATGTCGCTTGAATTGAGACGATAAAACCGCCGCTGTTATATCGGCGATGACACGCTCAAGATGAGCGACGGCGATATGAAATCCCTTCATGACTAAGCGTCTCCTTGAACATGGGCGGCGATGTATTCATCGATGAGAGCGCTGTAAGCTTGACGCAACCTGTCAACCTCCGGTCGGTCCGACAGCGGGCGCCCGTCTAAGATCGCAGCAGACTGCACGCCGATCAAACTGTTCGTTAAAAATACACAGCCGTCCTGCAGCTGCCGGGGCGCGATTGAACTGACCTGCAGCGACAACCCGACGCCTTCGGCGCAATCCAGGATCTTCTGCCGAACAATACCGTTAAGAACGCCGTCCTCAATGGGGGGCGTAAAGAGCGCGCCTTCCGCGATGACAAACACATTCGCGGCGCTGGCGCTCGCAACGGCGCCGGCATTGTTCAGCATAATCGCTTCATCAGCTCCCGCAGCTTTGGCCTCCATACGCGCCAGAACGCTGTCAAGATAAGATAGCGTCTTCAGTCGACTGACAAGTGAACCTTCGTTGCGCCGGGTTTGCGCCATAATAAGGCGAACAGGCTTTGGCGGCGGCTGAGGGGCGGCGGCGGCGGCGACATAAAGCTGCGGGGCGGCGTCCTCCGGCGGCAACAACCCCCTTGGGCCCGCACCGCGCGACAGGGTGATGCGCATCGACGCCCGCATCGCATCATCTGGCAAACGCGCCGCAACTGCGCGGCAAATCTCCGTCAACGCATCGATATCAACGGGAAGTGATATTCCGATAGCCGTCGCCGCACTTGCCAAACGGGCAAGATGTTCGTCCAGGAAAACAGGAACCTTAGCCTGGACCAACAAGGTTTCGAAAACGCCGTCGCCGAGCAAAAACCCACGATCGTCAAAACCGGGACGGGCGGCCTCCATCTCCACAAAACTTCCATTGCGCCAAATTATCATACAGCGGACCTTTTGACGACGGCGACGAAGTTTTCAATCATAATGCGACCATGGGGCGTTAACAGCGATTCAGGATGAAATTGTACGCCGAAAATCGGCCGGGCGACATGGGCGAGGCCCATAATTTCGCCGTCCTCGGTCCAGGCGTTGGCCTTCAGTCCCCCGGCGCCGGAAATATCGCTTGCGAGCGAATGATACCGGCCCGCTGCAAACGGCGACGGAAGGCCGGCGAAAATCCCGCTTCCGTCATGGCGAATAAAGCTGGCGCGCCCATGCATCGGCGTTTTCGCACGCACGGTTCGACCGCCAAAAGCCTCAGCGATCGCCTGATGGCCAAGACACACGCCAAGCACCGGCGTCGTCAGCGGCAACCTTTGAATAAGCGGTATACTGACGCCAGTATCGACAGGGCGCCCTGGCCCTGGCGACAGGACAACGCCGTTCGGCGCAAGATCTATAATCGCGTCCGGCGCGCACGCATCGTTGCGCAACACCTTCGCTTCGACGCCAGCTTCACATACGTACCGCGCAAGAGTATGTACGAAACT
>JBCDBL010000145.1:0-9275 GCA_039183635.1 Pseudomonadota bacterium | reverse complement strand
GTGTCAACTGTGTGATGGTTTTCAAGTTTTCACAGGCAAACGCGCAAGCCTGGCGCAATCCAGCCATAGATGTTTGGGGCGTCGAAACTACAGGTCGGCGTTCTATTGCTGGCTTTGCGATGAACATAAGTGAGCGCTCACTTCTTACTTACAGAGACTTGACGCCCCGTTATCGATGTTATCCGGTTA
The DNA here is from genome assembly GCA_039183635.1 of Pseudomonadota bacterium. Classification (GTDB taxonomy): domain Bacteria; phylum Pseudomonadota; class Alphaproteobacteria; order Caulobacterales; family Parvularculaceae; genus JBCDBL01. The sequence continues at coordinate 9,086 of JBCDBL010000145.1, read as the reverse complement.
AAGCGCTTGCCCCGCAGGTCGTCGGCAAGGCGGCCGGCCCGCCCCATTCGCCCATAACGCCAGACCCGTGTTGCCCTCCAATAAGGCGAAACCGGCGTCCATGTTTCCCTCATCAGGTTAGGTCGTTTGGCCCAAACGCTTTTTCGGGTCTAAGACAGGGTTAACACCAAAGCACCATGTAAGGCCCATGCCCGAAACGCCCTCTCACCGCACCCTCACCGCCGACAAGCTCGCCTTGGCGCTGACCGTGTTCATCGCTGTGGTCCTCGTTTCTCTTGTTGTGATGTTGAGCGCGCGGGCCCTTGCCCCGGCGGCCGGCGGCGGTTGGACGTCTATGGATATGGTGGCTGCTATTCTCGGCGTTATGGCGGTGGCTTTTAACATACTTCTCGTCTTCCTCGCTGTGGTTGCGATTTTCGGCTACCAGTTTTTGGCGAACGCGGCCGAAAAACGCGGGAAGGAGGCGGCGGAGGAGCGGGTGAAGGCCTATCTTAACTCCGAAGACTTCGCCGGGGTTCTCGCCGCCATGGTTGACGACGCCGTTGAGGACATTATCCAAACCCGTTCGCACCTGTTCGAGCTTGTAGAAAAAGCCGGTGAGAACGATATGACAGGAGATCTGGAGCGCGCGATCAGAGAGGCGGGCGGCGAAGGCGACGATGAAACAATCCCTGACAGACCAGGACGCTGAACTGCATGAGCGCCTGTCCGCCGACGAGAAGGCTCTCGTCCGGCGGCATCAGAAACAAGCGCCGGTCGACGTGCGGGCGCTGGCCGCCGATCTCGGCCTCAATGTCTATAAAGACGATCTCGGCCAGGATGTCTCCGGCGTTTTGAAGCGCGACGCCAGGGACGCGGGGCCTTCGGGCTGGGTCGTTCTTGTAAACACCGACCACAATCGCAACCGGCAGCGTTTCACCATCGCCCATGAAATCGGCCATTTTCTGCTTCACAGGGAGCGGGCGGAAGAAGAGGGCGAGGTGACGGACGATTACTTCTACCGCGCCTTCTCAAGCCCGATCGAGCAGGAAGCGAACGCCTTCGCCGCCGATCTTTTAATGCCGACGCATTTGCTCGCCCGGGCGATGGATGACGGGTTCACCCATCTGGACGATCTGGCGCGCCTCTTCCGGGTCTCAAAGCAATCGATGGCGATCCGTCTTGGCGTGCCTTATGATCAGGATTGGGAGTAAAACCTCTTTATCTTGGTCCCCAATGGCTTCATTCCCAAAACGCCGAACATATGAGGAGAACCGTTATGACCCGTTCCGCCGACGATTTAAACCGCCGCGCCCTCTTGCGCGCCGGCGCCGCCCTCGCCGCCGGCGCGGCTGCTGCGCCAGCCGCTGCGGCGGACCCCGCCCCTTCGGCTCCGGACCTCACAGGCAAGTCCGTGCTTATCACCGGATCAAGTTCAGGTTTCGGTCGGTTGTCGGCTTTGCATCTTGCGCGCTCGGGCGCGACGGTGATCGCTTCCATGCGGAACTTAAAAGGCGGCAAACGGCCCGAAGCCCAAGAGCTTCTCGACACCGCCTCGGATGAAAAACTGAGGCTGACTGTCGTCGATATCGACGTGACAGACGACGCGCTGGTGGCTTCGGGCGTTGCCGCGGCGGAGGAGACGGCGGGCGGCGGCCTTGATGCGGTTCTCAGCAACGCCGGGATCGCAATTGCGGGGCCTGTGGAACTTCACGACCATGCGCAGACGTACAAACAGTTCGACGTCAATTTATTCGGCTCCCTGCGTATGGCCCGCGCTGCGGCGCCGGGCATGCGCGCCAAGGGTGAAGGCGTCATTATGCCGGTTTCCTCGCAGCTCGGCCGTTTTTTGTTTCCCAATATCGGCGTTTACAGCAGCACGAAGTTCGCTCTTGAGGCGGCGTTCGAAGCTATGGCGTACGAATTCGCGCCCAGCGGCGTTGAAGTGACGATTATACAGCCTGGAGGGTATCCCACGAAAATTTGGGAAAACGGCAGTCGTTACACGGCTGAAATGCTTGACGCCGCGGACGCCGAGCGCAAAGAGGCGTATGCGGCCCATGTTGCAATGACGAACGGCATGATGTCCGGCGACCCTTGGACGACGGACCCTATGGACATCCCCCGGGCGGTTGCGGATATCATGGCGCGTCCCGCCGGCCAACGCCCCTTGCGCGTTGCTGTGGCGCCCGACACGAGGGGCGTCGACGCGATAAACGCCGTGAGCGCCGAAGTGCAGAAAAATGTTTTAAGCGAGGGGCCTTACGAAAAGTGGCGCAGCGCAGTCGCCGATTAAACAAGCCCTAGTCACCCCGGCCTGCCTTTTCCCAGAACTGCGGCGCTGCGCACAGCTCCGCCCAGCGGTTTTGGGCATCGGCCCAAGCAGCATCCATGACGGCTTTTCGCCACCCCGTGATAAGACCTGCGGCGCGGGCGAGACCGGCTCTGGTTTCGGCCGTATCCTCAAAATGCGGAGCGGCGAGGCGATCGGCGATGTCGGCGGCGACCAAGGCGTCGTTCATAGCCCCAAAATCATCTTGCAGGCGCGACAGTCGTTTCAGATACGGTTTCACCGTTTCCTCCGGGTACAGCGAGGCGAAAAATACTGCGGCATAGCGTAATTTCTTCAGCTCAATGCGCAAAGGATGCCGGTCGTGGGGTGACAGGTGAACAAAGTCCGCTCCCGTCTCAAACGCCTTCCGCCATCGCCTGGCGATGGCTTTTCGGGCGAAACGCTTGGCCGACCGTCGCGCGCCTGTAGTTTTCGCGGCAATGATCGCCTCATCCGTAGCGGCGGACAGGTCGAGTAAAAAACTTGTAAAGGCCTGGGTGTCCAGGGCGCGCCGCGCGTCTGACCACGCTGCTTGACGCGCCGCTTCCGCCCTGCTGGCGATAAGGCGCAAACAGGCTTCATCTGGCATCAGATCTTTGAGGGGCGCCAAAGTTTCGGCGGCGAACACATCAAGATCCCGCGCCGCGCCCAAGGCGTTGGCGTAATACTTGGCCTGCAGAACAAGTCCTGAAGCGATACGCGGATCAATCCGTTTTTTGAACAAAACAAGCGCCGCCCGCAAGCGGCGCAGCGCCACCCGCATTTGATGAGCCCCTTCGGGCGCGCCTGCGATTACAACGGCGTCAATATTTCCAAACAGGTGCGCTGTGCTGTTTTGTAAAATCTCAGCAAGAGCAGCCTCGGCATCGCACTTTGGCGCCAGGGTGAGGCGGGCGGCCTTGGCGTGGCCGGGGACGGTTTTGTCTGCAAGGCGAAACCCGCGCGCCGCCTTGGAGGCGAGGGAGAGCCGCAAGGCGCCCTCGGCGGCCAAAATCCGGGCGAGCGCATAAAGGGCCGCAGGCCGTCCCTCCATCAGTTCAAGCTCAATCTCGCCGATAGGAGCGATATCGCCCGTGTCGGGATTCCGCGCCTCGCCGACATCAAGGGAGGCTTCAATACGCGCCCCCCCCTCCCCCGCAACTTCTATGGTCTTGCGATCGACGTACACGGTAAAAAGCGGCTTCAGTCCCTGTTTTAGCGCCCGTTTAACAATGCGGCGAAATGTCGGTTCGCGCACGGCGTCCAGGTGCGGCGCGGGGCTATCGATGGCGGCTTCATCTTCGGTGCGGACCAGCGCTGCGGTTTGCGGGCCTGCAGTCGATTTGACCGTTTGGACAAAAGCGCCCTGCCCCTTATCGCGCACGCGCAACGTAAGGCCGGCGGCCTTTAGCGCCCGGTCCTCGGTGTCGTAATAGGTTGAGATCAGGCGTTCGGGCGCCCAGGAACTGATGCGTCCGGCTTTTAACGCCGGCGACGCCCAGGCCGCCTTCAGCGCCCCCTGGGATCCGGTCAACTTCAATTCGACCTCTTGAACGACCTTGCGCTTCATCAAACTGGCCTGAAGACATTGAATGTTTGTTGGCGGCGCCGGGGAACCGAATAGCCGGGTCCCGTTTATTCGCCGGATGCTCTCAACTTATTATATCAATCCCCCGGTGCGGCCGAGAGCGAAATCAAGTTCCTAAACCTTATTTGCCGCCTTGAGGGCCGCCGCCGCCTCAAGCCGTCCGTCGTAAAGCGCCCTGCCCGCAATGACGCCGTTTATGTTCGGGGTCTTCAACGCCGTCAGAGCTTCGATGTCCTCCACGCCTTTTAAACCTCCGGACGCGATGACCGGGATCGATACGGCTTCGGCCAGTGCGTTCGTCGCCTCTATGTTCACACCCTGCAGCGCGCCGTCCCGCGTAATGTCTGTGAATATCAGCGCCGCCACGCCGGCGTCTTCAAATCGCTTTCCAATGTCCTCAGGGCTCACCGTTTCCGCCGCCGCCCAGCCCTCCACGGCGACGCGGCCGTCCCTGGCGTCGACCCCAACGGCGATTTTGCCGGGAAACGCCTTCGCAGCTGTCCGCACGAAGTCCGGATCTTTGACAGCCGCCGTTCCGAGAATAAGCCGCGACACGCCCTTTTCGAACCAGCGCTCCGCCACGGCCATGGTGCGCACGCCGCCGCCCAGCTGAACGGGGATGGATACGGCGTCCAAAATAGCCTCCACCGCTGCGCCGTTGACGGGGGCGCCGGCGAACGCGCCGTTCAAATCCACAATGTGAAGCCATTGAAATCCCGCCTCGGCGAACGCGCGGGCTTGGGTCGAAGGGCTGTCGTTGAACACCGTGGCGGCGTCCATGTCCCCGCGCAAAAGCCGCACGCACGCGCCGTCTTTTAAATCTATGGCTGGATAGACGATCATAGGCGCTCACGGGCTCCAGGTGAGAAAGTTGGCGATCAGTTTTAAGCCTGTCGTCTGGCTTTTTTCGGGGTGGAATTGCACGCCGAACATGTTTTCGCGCGCCACAGCGGCGGCGAACTGGCCGCCATAGCGGAATGTGGCGACAATGCTTTCTTTCATTTCGGCATCAAAATGATAAGAGTGAACGAAATATGCGTGGGGCGGGCCGTCCGAGGCGTGCGCGAGCTCCTGGCCAAGGGGGTGAACCCTTTGAAAATCAAGGGTATTCCAGCCCATATGAGGAATTTTGAGATCGCTGTCGCTGATCGTGTCCGCCAGCGGCCGCACTGTTCCCGGAATCCATCCGAACCCTTTCGTCGAGCCATGTTCGAGACCTTGAGACGCCATAAGCTGCATGCCGACGCAAATTCCAAGGAACGGTCGTTGCTTATGCGAAACAGTTTCAAAAAGAGCTTCGAGAACCCCAGGCGCGGCCTCAAGACCTTTTTTGCAATCCGCAAAAGCCCCGACTCCTGGCAATACAACGCGGTCCGCGGCGGCGATGTCGCGGGCGGCGCTGCTGACCGATATGCGCGCTTTGACGCCGTTTTCGCCGGCCGCCCGCTCAAAGGCTTTTTGCGCGGATCTGAGATTGCCAGATCCGTAATCAACGATGACGACGGTTTCAACCATAGCGGCACTCTCTATCAGCCGCACTCTGCGCCGTCACGCGCTTTCATAACAAAAAGGGCCGGGCGAGGGGCCCGGCGCCTTGAGAGTTACACGGACTTCGAAATTTAACCGCCGAAGCAGCTTGCCAGAATTTCACCGAGCTCCGCAGAGGCGGCGCCGTCACGTTCCGACTGAGGCAGAGCGGCGAGCGCCACAGCTTCCGATTCAAGGGCGCTGTCGCCGGAAATCGCGTCGGCGAGGCATGAGCATGCTTGTTTGCCTGCATCGGCCATCTCAGCGGGATACTCCGCTTCAACAACGCTTTCGCAGGAAGATTGCACGTCGGCGTGGGCGAGACCCAGACTTGTTGCGAAGGCGAGTGCGGTGCCGAGGCCAGCATATTTCAAAGTTTTCATAAACATGTATCTCCTGAGTGTTTTAAGTCGTGAAACAGGCGGACACAGCCGCATTGGCCGCATCCGAGGCGTGGTGCCGCCGTTCGTTGATTGTCATTTTCGTAAGTTTGACCAGCTCGCTGGCGAGGCTTTTGTCCTCACCGACTTCATCGACAAGACAAACACACGCTTCCCGCCCGGCATTGAATTGCTCGGCGGGTATTTCGTCGCGCATCACGCCTTCACAGGCGCTCTGCAAATCCTCCGCAAATGCGGCGCCGCCGACCGCACACAAAAACGCTACTGTCGCCCCGACCGTTCGGCCGGAAGCTGCACCTATACGCATGACTCTTCGCCCTTTGTTGTTATTCGCCCCAATCGCGGGACAGGCGTCCCACGGTCAAAATATTAACGATAACGCGCTGCGTTAATCAAGGCGCAGTTGAACCGTTGCGGATGTTCCGAAAAGGGCGGCGTCGAACCGTCAGCCGCCGAGCACGCCTTTGGTGGAGGGCGTTGCGTCTGCGGCCCTGGGGTCCTTGGCGGCCGCGGCGCGGAAGCTTCGGGCGAGCGCTTTGTAGCAGGACTCGATTATGTGGTGATTGTTCTCGCCGTAAATGGTCTCAACGTGCAAGGTCGCGCCGGCGTTCATGGCAAAGGCGTGGAACCATTCCTTGAAAAGCTCCGTATCCATATCGCCGATTTTAGGCCGGGAGAAATTCACTCTCCACACAAGATAGGGCCGTTTGGACAGGTCGATCGCAGCGCGCGTAAGCGTTTCGTCCATGGGGATGTAGGCGTGGCCGAACCGTGTGACGCCGGTCAGATCCCCAAGGGCCTGGGCGGCGGCCTGCCCCATGACGATCCCCACGTCCTCGGTCGTGTGGTGCATGTCGATGTGCAAATCGCCCTCGCAGCGCACTTTAAGATCGACGAGGGAGTGCTTTGAAAACCCCTCCAGCATATGGTCGAGAAAACCGATGCCGGTATCGATGTCATAGGCGCCGGTTCCGTCGATATTGAGGGCGACGAAGATTTCCGTTTCTTTTGTTTTGCGTTCGACGGTGGCGGTGCGCATCTGAGGTTACGGGCCTTTTGTTTTCAACAGCTTACTCTATACGTCGGAAAGTGCGAAGGGTCTATGAATTCTAAAGCCTTTCCAGGCCAAGTGCGTACGGTTGGCCGGCCGGAAATGCGAAAAAACAAAGACTTAAAGCGTCTTTCCCCCGCCCGCCGAACCGTCGAACAGGCTGCGGCCGCCGGCGACGGTCTCATGGGGCCGGCGTTCGCCGTTCGGCAGGAGGTGGAGAACCTCGACGCCATGTGTCTCCAGCGCCGGCGCGATCAGGCCCGTGCGGTGGCAGCGTTCAGGGTCGGCCTCGGCGCACATCAAGGCGATCGCATGGGTTTTTGCGCCCTTTAGGAGGCGTGCGATCGCGCGGTGAAAGCCAGGCGTGGCGGCGATTTTGCCATAATCAGAGCGTCCGTGCGTATAAAAGGCGGCGTTCTTGGGTTTTCCGCCGAGGTCATCGCCGAGATAAACATAGGCGATGCCGGCCGCGCGGGACGCGGCGGCAAGGGTGTTTTTTCGAAATTGCGGACAATGTTTTGAATAAGGGGCGGAGCGTACGTCGGCGATGGCGGTGACGCCGGCGCTCTTCAACAGCCCCGCGAAGGTTTCGAAGGCGTGGTTGGAATGGCCGATCGTATAGATGGGCATAGGTTCCGAACTCCGGGTCTATTAACAATTTATATACCATTGTTGCGCTGGCGCTGCGCCCGGTCTATGAGCCTTTCCATGTTGAAAATTCGCCTTATTCCATGCCTTGACGTTAAGGACGGCCGCGTCGTCAAAGGTGTTAACTTTGTCGATTTGCGCGACGCCGGCGACCCGGTGGAGATCGCAAAGGCCTATGACGCAGCGGGCGCGGATGAGCTGTGTTTTCTCGATATAACGGCCAGCCATGAACGGCGCGGCGTCTTGCTCGACGTTGTCAAGGCTTCGGCGGAGCAATGTTTCATGCCGTTGACCGTCGGCGGCGGCGTCCGAACCCTGGATGACATTCGCGCGCTTTTGCTGGCCGGTGCGGACAAGGTGTCCATCAACACCGCTGCTGTAAAGCGGCCGGACTTCGTCGCTGAGGCGTCTGAGAAATTCGGGGCCCAGTGCATCGTTGTCGCGATCGATGCGAAGCAAACCGGGCCGGACCGTTGGGAGATTTTCACCCATGGCGGGCGGGAGCCGACGGGCGTCGATGCGATCGATTTCGCACGGCGCGTGGCGCAGCTCGGGGCGGGGGAGATATTGCTGACCTCCATGGACCGCGACGGGGTCAGGACGGGATATGACCTGGCGTTGACGAGGGCCGTCAGCGATGCCGCGCCGATACCGGTTATTGCGTCGGGCGGCGTTGGAGCGTTGGAGCACCTGGCGGAGGGCGTGACCGAGGGCCGCGCCTCCGCTGTCTTGGCGGCGTCGATCTTTCATTTTGGCGATCATACAATTTCGGAAGCGAAACAATTTATGGCGGGACGTGGTATCCCTATTCGCCTTTAAAGTGCATTGTTTCGAGATCAAACCGAGTTTGTTTTGACATCAAAACATTTTTATTTTGGAAGCGAGATCATTAAAATGTCCAGTCGTCAAGAGATAGGCTCGATTCTGACAGAGCTATTTTCCGTTATAGAAAAGCGTCGGGGCGCATCGCCGGACAGCTCCTACACCGCGCATCTTCTGTCCGGAGGCGAAACGAAATGCGCGCAAAAGTTCGGCGAAGAGGCGGTGGAGGCCGTGATCGCCGGCGCCGCCGGGGACGCCAAGGCGCTTACGGCGGAAGCGGCCGATGCGCTGTATCACCTCTTGGTTTTGCTGGCTGCAAACAATGTCGCCCTGGAAGATGTCGCTGCGGAACTGAAACGGCGTCAGGGCGTTTCGGGACATACGGAAAAAGCCGCGCGGGACAGTTAATCCGCTTGAAAAATGTTGCGCCCACCGCCCTTGTGCAATGTTTTTGAGCGGGCCGAAGCTTCTGGTTTGAAGTCATGCGCCTGGCAAAGCGGCTCTATGACGCAAAACCTCATCTGAGCTTTTGCTGGGATGACAACGGCCTTTATTGGAAAATCAGGCCTACGACTTTAAATCCGAGACTCTAGGGCTTGTTGAGATTCATCAATATATCCGGTCATCCCGGACGCCGGTTTTCTCCAAGTCTTTGACTTGGTTAGAAAATCGAGCGATCCGGGATCTGGCGCAACAGATTTCAGGCACGTGGAGACAGATCCCGGCGCTAACACGTGCACACCAAAACCTATGGGTTTT
>JBCDBL010000144.1:0-9380 GCA_039183635.1 Pseudomonadota bacterium | reverse complement strand
GGCCTCAAATGGTCTTGCGCGTCAGGAGCTTGTGCGGCTTTATCGACGGGCGTTTCAGGTTCTTTGCATGGGCGTTTTTCACATACGGCCGGCGCGTTTGGGTGATGCGCGCGACCTCGGTGCGCTGATTGACATCGCCGGGGAGGGCATCCCTTCAATTTTCTGGCGCGAGGTCGCCCCGAGGGGACAGAGCGCCCTTGATTTCGGCGCCGATCGGGCGCGCCGCACCGGCGTTGCGTTTTCCTACGAGAACGCCCTTATCGCAGAGACGGGAGGCGCTGTCGCCGCCATGGCGCTCGCCTATCGTCAGCCGGTCCATATGCCGCCCCCCGATTACGACGACATGCCGCCCCTGGCGCGTCCCCTGGCGGCGCTGGAAATCGAGGCGCCGGACACAGTCTATCTCAACGCCCTCGCAGCCTACGCGCCCTATCGCTCCAAAGGCGCAGGAGGCGCGCTGCTGGAGGTTGTGGAGGAGGATGCGCGCCGCACAGGCGCGCCTGGCCTCAGCCTTATCGCGTCGGATCACAATACAGGCGCGATCAGGCTTTACGAACGCGTCGGGTTTCGTGAAACAGCGCGTCGGGCGATGCAGGGGCATGCGGAATATTCCGCCACAGGCGACTGGATCTTGATGGTGAAATCGTTTTAAGCCGCCTTCAAACCTCGGGCGCGCGCAAATTTAAATGGAGACGACCGTTATGGCGAACAACGCATTTGATCTTATTGTCATCGGCGCCGGCCCCGGCGGCTATGTGGCGGCGATCCGCGCCGCGCAGCTTGGCATGAAGGCCGCCATCGTGGAGCGGGAGCATCTCGGCGGGGTCTGTCTTAACTGGGGCTGCATCCCCACAAAGGCGCTGTTGCGCACCGCCGAGGTCTACCACAACATGCAAAACGCCGCAGCGTTTGGGCTGAAGGCCGAGGGCGTCGGCTACGATCTTGAGGCGGTCGTCAAACGCTCTCGGGACGTGGCGGGCAAACTGTCCGGCGGCGTCGGTTTTTTGATGAAGAAGCACAAAGTTCAGGTGATCGACGGCGAAGCGCGCCTGAAGGGCGGCGACGGCGCGACGTCTTCGATCATCGTCAAGGACAAGGGCGGCAAAGAGACGTCTTACGCGGCCAAGCACGTTATCCTCGCCACGGGCGCCCGGGCGCGCACGGTCCCGGCGGCGGGGCTTGAGCCCGACGGCAAGTTCATCTGGACCGCGAAGGAGGCGATGGTTCCCGACGTGATGCCGAAATCCCTGCTCGTCATCGGCTCCGGCGCAATCGGCATCGAGTTCGCCTCGTTCTACCGAACCATGGGCGCAGACGTAACGGTCGTGGAGATGGTGGACCGCATATTACCGGCCGAGGATGAGGAGATCTCCGCATTCGCCCTGAAAGCGTTCAAAAAACAGGGCATGAAGGTTCATGTCGGGGCCAGTGTTGAAAAGCTGGATAAAGGCCGGTCCTCCGTAAAAGCGACGGTCAAGCTGAAAAACGGCAAGAGTGAAACGGTGCAGGCGGAGCGCGTCGTCCTCGCCATCGGCATTGTCGGCAATACGGAGAATCTCGGCCTGGAGGAGATTGGCGTGAAGGTCGACCGCGGCCATGTCGTCGTCAATGAATGGTTGGAGACGGGCGTTAAAGGCGTTTACGCCATTGGCGACCTGGTGGGCCCGCCCTGGCTTGCACATAAGGCGTCCCATGAGGCGGTGATCTGTGTCGAAAAAATCGCAGGGCTGAACAACGTGCATCCTCTCGATGTTACACATATTCCGGGTTGCACCTATTGCCTGCCGCAAGTGGCGTCCGTGGGGCTCACCGAGGCCAAGGCGAAAGCGGCGGGTCATGAGATCAAGGTCGGCAAGTTCCCGTTCCAGGGCAATGGCAAGGCCATCGCCCTTGGCGAACCTGAGGGTCTTGTGAAGACCGTCTTCGACGCTAAAACCGGGGAGCTGTTGGGCGCCCATATGATCGGCGCGGAGGTGACGGAATTGATCCAGGGGTTCGGTCTCGCCCGCTCCATGGAGGCGACGGAGGAAGACCTCATGCACGCGGTGTTCCCGCATCCGACGCTCTCAGAAATGATGCATGAATCCGTGCTCGATGCGTACGATCGGGTCATGCATATCTAAAGCCTTTCCAGGCCAAGTGTGTACGGTTGGCCGTCCGGAAATGCGAAAAAACAAGAACTGAAAGTGGGCGACCCCGGTCGGTCCGAAATTGCTTTAAAGCGTCTTTCTAAGGCCGATGGAAACCGCGACCCTATGCGGGCGGCGCCTTGGTCGTGTCGTGCTCAAGACCGTTTTCGAGTTTAAACGGGGCGCCCAAAGCCCGACAAGACTCCAACGGCCGTGTCGCTTGTTCGTGCAGAGGGGCTTGCTATATCGCTGTCCAGCCGGGTTCAGGCCCTGACGGTTTGGCCTTCTTCTTGGGCGCTTTCGAAACTTCAGGTTCAGCCGGCTTTTCGGACGCCCAAACTTCTTCAGCATCCCCAAGCGCGCAATCTTCACCGAAGCAGGCGTCAGCTTTCAATGCGCCAGCTTCTTCAACCGCAATAATAACGGCGCTGAGGTCGCCTTCAGCGGATAAAATCGCGTGACGTATGATGGTGCGCATTTTCGGCGCCACAGGGGCCGTCGGCGCTGCCGGCGGGGCGGGGATGTCAGCTTCTTCCATGGCGCGCGCGATTTCCGCTTCAATCTCATCGCGCAGACGCTCGGCTTCGGCGCGCATGCGGGCCGTTTCCGCCTGCAGCCCCTGAAGGTAAGCTTCAAAAGCGCGCTTATGGTCTTCGGGTGAAAGACGTTGACGTTCAGCAGCGCTGTCTTGAAGAGTGTGTTCAACGTCTTCCAGGGCGCGCTCATGCTTGTCGCATGCAGACGCCGACAAAGGCGCTGACATCGTGAGCGCCGCAAAGGCGGCCGATATCCCCAGCAGACGTAATCCCATGACCGTATCAAGCCATGTGTCGCCTTTAGATGCAAGCCTCTCACGCAATCGTGAGAGGCTTGCGCGTCGCAAACGACATCGTCTCGCCTACGCCAGGGCTGTATCGGGCTCCACATATTCACGCCCAAGGGCGTCTGCGACGGCTTTATAGGTCACCGCGCCCCGGTGCACGTTGAGGCCGTTTTTGAGGTGCGGGTCCCTGCGAATGGCGTCGAGGCCGCTGTCGGCCAGAGCGAGGCCGTGCGCGAGGGTGGCGTTGTTGAGCGCAACCGACGAGGTGAGCGGCGCCGCGCCGGGCATGTTCGCCACACAATAATGCACAACGCCGTCGATTTCATATGTGGGATCGTCGTGAGTGGTGGCTTTGGAGGTCTCAAAACATCCGCCCTGGTCGATGGATACGTCCACCAGCACCGATTTCGGCTTCATGCGGGATAACATTTCCCGGCGGACGAGTTTGGGGGCGCTGGCCCCCGGGGCGAGGACGGCGCCGATGACGACGTCGGCTTTCAGAACTTCCTCGTCAATGGCTTCCAGGGTCGAATACCGGGTTTGAACCCGACCGAGGAATAATTCGTCCAGCTCGTAAAGCCGGTCGAGGGAGCGGTCGAGGATGACTACTTCGGCGCCGAGCCCGCTGGCCATGCGCGCGGCGTTCACGCCGACGACGCCCCCGCCGATGACAAGCACTCGGGCCGGGGGCACGCCCGGCACGCCGCCCAGAAGAAGGCCGGCGCCCCCTTTCGGTTTTTCCAGCGCGAAAGCGGCTGATTGAATCGACAGCCGGCCGGCGACCTCGCTCATAGGCGCCAAAAGCGGCAGACGGCCGTTGCGATCGGTGATGGTTTCGTAAGCGACAGCGGTGACGCCTGATTCCACAAGGCCGTCGGTTTGTCTCGGGTCCGGGGCGAGGTGGAGGTACGTGTACAGAATTTGCCCCTCGCGCAGCTGCACCCATTCCGAAGGCTGCGGTTCTTTCACCTTGACGACCATGTCCGCTGTATCGAACACCGTGGCGGCGTCGGGGGCGATTTGGGCGCCGGCGGCTTTATAGACATCGTCATCGGCGCCGATGCCGTGGCCGGCGCCGGACTGAATGAACACCTCGTGGCCCGCTGCAATATACTCCCGAACGCTGGCCGGCGTCAGGCCGACACGGTACTCGCTGTTCTTGATCTCTGTGGGAACGCCGACGCGCATTTCAAATCCCTCCTCCTCAAAATGTAATGCTGGTTCACGATAGGCGGTGAGGGGGGAGCAGGTCCCTGCAAAGATGACGAAGCAAAGGCTTTTATTCCGAGTAATATTGCGTTATAGGGTCTTCATGCCAAAGAAAGCTGCAAACGCCCCGCTCGATGAAACCGATCGTGCGATCTTGAATGAGATGCAATTGAACGGACGGATTCCGAATGTGGACCTGGCGGAACGCGTCGGCCTGTCGCCTTCGGCGTGCCTTCGGCGGGTGCAGGTTTTGGAGACCATGGGCGCCATTCGCGGCTATTACGCCGAGATCAGCGCAGACGTCGCCGAGGCCGGGTTCATCGCGTTTGTGAACATTACCCTGGAGCGCCAGACCGAAGCCTATTTCACCGCCTTTGAAGAAGCGGTGGAAGAATGTCCAAACGTCTTGCAGTGCTATTTGATGTCCGGCACATCCGATTATATTTTGCGGGTGGCGGCCCGGGACATACAGGACTTCGAGCGCCTCCATAAGGAGCGGCTTTCGGCGTTTCCCGGCGTTGCGCGCATTCAATCGAGCTTCGCCATGAGAGAGGTTGTGAACCGGCCCCCGGCCTTTCTGGAGCTGTCCGAAACCTGAGCCGCCGCATGGTCCCGCCGCCCTTTATGGCCTATGGTGAACGCCTGATCTTTGGGGGAGTCGAGCCATGCGATTTTTAGCGGCTGCCGCGTTTGCGGCGATAACGGCCCTGGCGCCTTTCCACGCCTTTGCGGAAACCGGCGCGCGCGCCGGCGGCGTCGTTGAAATTGAGGCGGACGGGCGAAAGTCCGTCATGGCCGCAGGCGGTCGTGTCGTCGTTTCCGGAAACGTTGAGAATAACGTGCGCCTCGCGGGGGGCTCCATTTCCGTATCGGGCTCGATCGGCGGCGATCTCGCTGCGGCGGGCGGTGACGTCGGCGTCACGGAGGCTGACATTGTCGGCGACGTCATGATCATGTCCGGAGACGCGGCCCTGTCCGCCGATGTCGGCGGCGATGTTCAGATCATAGCCGCTGATATCGATATTGCAGCTGAAGCGACCGTCGCCGGCGACGTCAATCTCGCGGGCGCCGCCATTACGATGGCTGCGGAGGTTGCCGGTGACTTCAAGGCCGACGGCGCTGCGGTCACCCTCACCGGCGCTGTCGCTGGCGACGCCGACATTTCCAGCGATTATGTGTTTGTAAACAGCGCCATAGCCGGAGATGTGAAGATCGTAGCGGAGGAGATAGAGATCGGCCCCAATGCTGAAATCGCCGGGGATTTGAACTATAGCGCAACCGCTCGGGCGAAAATTTCGCCGCAAGCTGAGATCGAGGGCGACGTCAATTACACTGAGGTGACGCCCGAAGAGTTGGACACGTCCGTAGTTGAAGCGATCCGTCCCACGCTTGGCGGGTCCATCGCTTTTAGCGCTGCATTCAACCTTGCGGTGTTCGTCAGCGGCGCCGCCCTCGCGTTACTGTTTCCCGGGCTTTTTGCAGGCGTCATCGAAAAGGGCGTTGGCGCGCCGCTCATGACGGGGCTCATCGGTTTTGCAGTTTTTTTGATGGCGCCTTTGTCGGCGTTTTTGCTGATGTTCACCGTTGTCGGCACGCTTTTGGCCGTCGCATTGTTGGTCGGGTTCTTGTTGCTGAATATATTGGCGTTCGTTGCGACGGGCTTTGTCGTCGGTCATTTGATCCTGGGGCGCGATGGTGGGGGGCAACCGAAAATACTGTTCTTTTTGTTAGGGTTGCTGGTGCTTCTTATCGTCGGGCTGATTCCGATCGCCGGCGGCGTGCTGGTTTTTCTGGCGTATCTTATTGGTTTCGGCGCCATTGTGAGAGCGTTCCTGGCCGCCCTGCGCCAGGGGGCGCCGTCATGAGGGTGGTGGCCATAGCAGCGGCAATATGGGCCTCAACCGCCTTCGCGGCGAATGCAGGCGAGGCGCCCGCGGTGACATCGGTGCGCGTCGATCGCGGCTCCATCGAAGTCTTGCACCGACTGCCTGCTGTGGAGGCGGAAAAAGCGATGCGCAGCGTTTTCGGGGTTTCGGCGCGGCTTAATGAGACCGAGGGCGCGTTGGAGGCGGTGGGCGAATACGTATCCGGCCGCTTTCGTCTCACAACGCCTTTCGGCCTCGCCATTGATCTTGCAGTAGACGGCGTCGACCGGGATGGGGACGACATATGGGTCTACCAGTCCGGCGCTGCGCCGGAGGGATTGACGGGACTTAGCATCGGCAACCGCATCTTGCGCGATGTCAGCGCTGCGCCGTGCGAGGTGACAGTCGAGCGCGCCGGCGCCGTGACCAAACTCGTCTTCGACGACGAAAGCCAGCTTTCCGTTACGTTTTAACTCTGTTCGCCGCCGCTCGCCTTCGGGCGGCTCATCCAGGCGATGAGCTTGCCGGCGGGCCAGACCCATATGACGCCGGCGGTGGCGTAATAAAGCAGCTCCACCATCCACATTTCCGGCACGTAGGCGACGCCGAGGCCCATGGCGGCGAAGGCGTAGACGGTGAGGCCGACGATCAGAACGATGACGCCGATCAGCTTTTTATATTTTGGCTCCATGGATCCTCATCCTCTTTGTTCTTGCCGCGGCATGCGGCGGCGCGACGCGGGAGATCATATTGCTCCGGCGCCCCGGCCGGCTATATGACTTAACGCAATATAGAACGAAAGTGTGATGACGATCGCTGCAAAAACAATCGCCGGGCGCGCCGAGGGGCGGGTAAAGCCGACGGACATGACCGCCGCCCATGCGCGCCAGATCGCCGTATGGCTGTTCGCCATGTGCGGGCTGTTGTTTGTCATGGTGGTTGTCGGCGGGGCGACGCGGCTCACCGACTCCGGGCTGTCCATCACCGAATGGCGGCCCGTGACGGGCGCGATCCCGCCTCTGTCCGAGGCCGCGTGGCTGGAGGAGATGGAGAAGTACCGCCAGATCCCCGAATACCAGCTCATCAACAAGGGGATGAGCATGGCGGAGTTCAAATATATTTACTGGTGGGAGTGGGGGCACAGATTCCTCGGCCGCCTCATCGGTCTCGCCTTCTTCGTTCCGTTTATGTATTTCCTCTTTACAAAGAAGGTGTCCGGACCGCTCGTTCCCAAGCTGTGGCTGATGTTCGCCCTCGGCGGGGCGCAAGGGGCGTTGGGGTGGTTCATGGTGATGAGCGGCCTCACCGAACGGGTGGACGTCAGCCAATATCGCCTCGTCGCCCATCTCGGCCTCGCGATTGCGATTTTCGCGTTCATCTTTTGGACGGCGTTGGACCTTGTGCGGCCGCGCCCCCGCGCGGCCCATCCCCGCCTGAAAGGGCTCGCCCTCGGCGCGGTGTTTATCGCCGTCGGCGTCTATCTGCAGATTCTGCTGGGCGGATTTGTGGCGGGCCTCAGGGCCGGGTTCACCTACAACACATGGCCTTTGATGGACGGTCAGTTCGTTCCTGAAGCCTATTTTGAAAAAGCGCCGTGGTTCGCCAATTTTTTTGAAAGCATCGCCGCGGTGCAGTTCAATCACAGGATCGGGGCCTATCTGCTTGCCGCCGCCGGCGTGTGGCTGTGGATTGCAGCCCGGCGCACGCGCCTGCCCGCCGCGTTGCGACGGGGCGCCGATGTTGTGTTCGCCGCCATCATGGCGCAGGTGGTTTTAGGAATTTGGACGCTGGTCGCCGGCGTGCCCCTCTGGCTCGGCGCGGCGCACCAGGCGGGCGCGTTACTCGTTCTCGCCGCCGCTTTGAGCTTCGCCCATAATCTCCGCCGGAACGCCGTCTAGCTGAATATTGACGCCATCGTCGTCGGTCTCCTCAATCGCGGCCTGCCCCCGGGGCGAGACCGCCGCACCCACGTCGACGCCAAGGGCGTTCGCCACGGCGCTCCAGGGGACAAGCTTCAAATTCGCCCCCTGATCGTCGCGGCCGTCGCCGACGGCGATCACGCCGTTGCGATAAATCCCGCCGAGATTGCCGCCGAAGGCCGACAGCGCCGTAATCTCGTCGACGGCGTCCACGTCGAATGCGTCGATCACCCGGAAGGCGCCTTCGAAAGCGTAGTCGTTTTTGTCAAACACATGGATGTAGCCGCTGTCGCCGTTGGCGGCGAGGATGCGGCCGGCGCCGTCGCCCTGGGCCAACAGGGCGAGGCCGGAGATGGTTTCCGGACCTTTTGCGTCCACAAGCTCCAAAACGAACTCCGTTGCGGCGAGATCGGCCTTCAGCAGCCTGCCGTCGGCCTGTCCGAGATAGAGACGCTTAGCGTCGTTATCGACAGCGCAGGCGGTGAACGGCGTCTCATTATCGAACTCAGCAAAGTCGCGCGAGGCTACATTTCCCGCTTCAGTCTCCAAATCGAACGCATAATACGTCCCACGCTGGGTCACCGCGTGGAGAGCGAACGCGCCGCCATCTCCCGAACTGAGACAGATGTCCCGCATCGGGCCTTTGGCCTTGATATCGGCGTTAAGGTCGACAAGGACGCGGTCTTCGGCGTCGACGGTGAAAAACCGGAACGCGCCGGTCTCGTCGTCATGGGCGGCGAGGAGCGCTTCGCCGCCGTCAAGGCCATAGGCGAGGGCGAGGCCGCCGCCCCATGCGCCGCCGCGCTGGTCCAGGGGGGAAAGCTCCGTGTCGAACAGAACCAGGGCCTGGCGCTCGTAAATTGCGGCGATGACGCTTCGGAACGACAAGGCCGGGTCGGCCCAGAACGCCGCGCCGCTGACGCGCTCGTCGGCGAAGGGGGTCTCATAGGGGGCGGTGACGTCCACGAAGGGCGCGGCCGCCGCCTCAGGTTCGGCCGGCGGCGCGGCGTTGTTTTGCGGCTCGCATGCGGCCGCGGCCATCAGGACGCCCAATCCCAAAACGGCGCGTTTCACCATGACCAATCACCCCTCTTGCTGCGATACGCTTTAAATGAGCGTAACATATGGTTGGAAAATGCACAGGTATCGCTAAAGTGCCATGACGCGCAAGAACAGACCGGCCGCAATGGCCGCCAAAGGGGGGGCAATGAGCGGTTTTACACGGATCATTTTTATAATATCGCTGCTCTTGAACGCGGTGTTCATCGGGGGCGCGGCCCTTTCTTTTGGGTATATCTCCAATGTCGTGGATCTCATTAACACCAGCCTCAGCAAAATGTCGGAACGCCGTATTGATGCGTTCGAGGCTTCAAAAATCGACGCTGTAGATGTTGTCTTTCTTGGCGACAGCATCACCCATGAGGGGATGTGGTCG
>JBCDBL010000143.1:0-9388 GCA_039183635.1 Pseudomonadota bacterium | reverse complement strand
GTGCAGGCGTGCCTTGGTACGGCTCCTGCACCTCGCCAGGCATTTCAATCGGTTGAGAAACAAGCTTAATATCGCCCAACTCTTTATGTGCGACGTCAGCCGCCATGCCAAGATGCTTGACCTGCGGATCCTCGAACACGCCTTTCATATCGTATATGTGGCCGGCAGGCACGCCCGCTTCATTCAATCGGTCGATCAAGGTCACAGAGGAAAACCGCCTGGTCAACGACATCACAGCCGCCTTGCAGGCGTCGCGATTTTCAATACGCCCCATGATGGCTTCAAAACGCGGATCGCGGCCGAGATCGTTGTCCCCCAGAACACCGCACAACGCCCGCCACTGAGCATCCGTGGCGACAGCAATGTTAATGTGTCCGTCCAAAGTCTCATAAACACCCATAGGCGTAAGATACGGGTGATCGTTTCCGGCCCGTTCCGGCGCGTCGCCGGTCACAAGGTACCGTGAGGCCTGGAAATCCATCATAGCGATCTGGGCCTGGAGCAAAGACGTGCACACATATTGACCTTTACCGGTTTTGTCTCGGGCCAACAGCGCCGTCATGATACCCATCGCCGCGAAATACCCTGAACACAGGTCGGCGATCGCCGTACCCGCGCGCATCGGAGTTCCGTCGGGCTCTCCCGTTACGCTCATAAAACCACCCATGCCCTGGGCGACCTGGTCATAACCGGCACGGTTTGCATACGGACCACTTTGGCCAAAACCCGAAATACTGGCGTAGACAAGGCGCGGGTTCAGCGCGCTTAAAGTTTCATAATCGATCTTAAGACGGTTTTTCACGTCGGGACGCGCATTCTCGATGAAAACATCCGCGGTTTTGATCAAATCATAAAATACGCCAAGGCCGTCCGCCTCGCGCAAATTCAACGTAATGGAGCGCTTATTGCGATGTAAGTTTTGAAAATCAAAATTATCGCGCACAGTGCTCAAAGGATCATCCGGCAATCCTTCGGGAGACTCGCAGCGAATGACGTCAGCCCCCCAATCGGCGAAGTGACGCACGGCCGTCGGCCCAGCCCGTACGCGCGTTAAATCGATCACCCGTAGATGCGACAAAGGCCCAGAGCGAAGGCCGGAACGAATGTCGTCGCCAGAATCAGACATGAGCTTTATCAATTTCCTTTAAATTCAGGTCGGCGCTTTTCAAACCAGGCCGTCACACCTTCCTTAAAATCATTAGAGTTTATGCATTTCAGGAATTCGGCATTGGTCTTTTTCTCATCAAGTTCGCCGTAGGAAATTTCGTTTAAGGACCGCTTCATGCCCTCGACCGCCATCGGCGCCTGGCGCGCTAAAGTCTCCGCCAGATCGTTAACGCGAGCCCACATCGCCTCCTCATCCATAACGGCGTCGAAAAATCCGCACTTTAACAGCTCTTCTTCATTGAGTGTTTCTGAGGTTAAGCAAATCCGTTTCGCCGCCGCCAGTCCCAATCGCGCAACATAGCGTTGCATGCCGCGACCGTAATAATGGATGCCGAGACGGCTTGCTGGCAGAAACGCCTCCACGCCGGAAACGGCGAAGCGAAAATCACACGACAATGCAACATCTGTGGCGCCGCCATACACAGGACCGTTCGCAGCAAGAATAGTTGGCAAGCGGCATGTTTCAATACGGTTTGTGAAATCGCCGAAAAAGTTATCGTCGGCGCGCACCTCGCGCTCAGGGTCATTATCAACAAAATTGTCGTAAAAAACGTTCAGATTAAACCCTGAACTGAAGACCTTGCCTTTGCCTGTGAATATCACAGCACGGATGGCCGGGTCCGCCTCAAAACGGTCCAAAGCATCAAGGATAACCTCAATGTCAGCAGGGCCGATGCGATTGCGCACATCCGGCCTGTTAAAGCAAATCGTCGCTTTAGCGCCGTCCACCGTCACGATCGGAAGACCGTCATCGGTTTTGTCCTCACCTTTTAACGCTGCAAGAGCTTCAGCACTGCTCATATCGCCTCTCCTGTCGGCCTATCGCCTCTGCCTCAGCAGGGTCTTTCTAAAATAGCCGTTCACTACACCTACATTCCGACGTCGAAACATTGGGCATAAATAGAATGCCATAAATACAATAGTATGCGATTTATTGAATCGCAAGAACTTTCACCCTACAAACCAGTAAACCCTTCGCCTTTCGATGCACTATTTTAAACCCTACTGCGTGCGCGCCTCATCGGCGTGGACGAAACGCGACCACCATCGCGCCCCGACGAACAGCACAGCCGCCGCCGCCAGACAGGCGGCCGCAATCCCCAGGAAAATGACGATATCGGGAAGCGTTTCAGTCATGGCGCCGACAACGCCGCTGCCGTAGTTGCCAAGGGCCGTACACAGAAACCAGAACGCCAATACAGAACTCAGCATGCGCAACGGCGCCAGCGAGTTCACCATATTCATCCCGATAGACAGTATGCACAACTCGCCGAGGGTTACGAAAAGATACGCCCCCACCAGCCACAAAGCAGAGCTGCGCTGGTCAACGGACGTCGCCGCTTCCTGGAACGCGCCGGCCATCAGGAAAAAACCAACCGCAGTGAAAACAAACCCGAAGGCGAACTTTGTCGGCGGCGTGATATGACGCCCGACGCCGCTCCAAATGATCATCGCCGCAGGGGTGAGCGCGACGATAAAGAAAGGGTTCAACGACTGAAACCACGTCGCCGGAATCTCAAAAGCCCCGACCATGCGGTCCGTTTTACCCTCCGCATACAGGTTGAGCAGCCCGCCATACTGTTCAGCCGCGAGCCAATAAAGGGCGCTGATAAGTCCCATCAGCGCAATCACAGTCAAGCGGTTCTTTTCCACATCGCTCAGCGGTATGCGTTCCGTTGACTGCTTTTTATATATTTTCGCCGGCGGCGTATGGGGGATCGATCCAAGGTAGCGGTTTTGAAAGCCCATATAAATGATGGTTCCGATCACCATGCCAACGCCGGCGACGGTAAAACCGAGATGCCACCCATAGGTCTCGCCGATACCCCCCGCCACAAGGCCAGCCGTGACAGCGCCGAAATTCACCGCGATTTGAAACAAAAAGACCCCGTTCTCCCGGCGCGGATCGGTGTCTTTATAAAGACGGCCGAGAAGCGCATAGCTGCTCGGCTTGAAAAAGCCCGTTCCCAGAATAATGAGGCCAGTCGCCGCGTAAAAGCTGTAACTCATGGAAAGATAACCGAAGCTGGCCGCCGCCATGGACACATCATACCCTGACGCAGCCTTTGCGTCCGCCAGAACGCCTTGGAGCATGATCATTTGCTCCGCTGACAGAGACAAGCCGCCCAGCGGCATAACCGACTGACTGTGCAATACGGATAAAACAGGCTCCTGGTAAATTTGCCCGATCAACCACGGAAATGCGACGGGGCCAGCCATTAGGAAATGGCCGACGGACATCAGCAATGCGCCGATCACCAGCGATCGCCGCGGACCGATAAAATTGTCAGCAAGGTAACCCCCGACAATGGCGGCGACATATACGAGCGAAATGTACGCCCCGTAAAACCGCAGAGCCTGGCCCGGCGACCACCCGAAGCCGCCGTTCATGACGGCAGCTGTTAGAAACAGCACGAGCAGGCCGCGCATGCCGTAGAAACTGAATCGCTCCCACACTTCAACGACCGCAATCAGATACACCCCTTTTGGGTGACCTGCGAAAACCTCTTTCAAGGTCGGCGGTTTTGCAGTGTTCTCATCGGCGATCGATATCATAGGACACCTTTTTAATATGGTGTGTCTGGATTAATGCCGACCTCGATCCAATCCGTCCGACAAGGCGGTCCTGCCGCGACATGCATCTTCGGCTTATCAGTCAACTCATAAATAACAGAGCCGAATGTATACCCAATGAGACTATCGCGATCGTCACCCAAGCGGGAAACGGGACACGCCGGATCGTCATGGGCGCTGAGCGCGGCCTTTACGTCTTCAACCTCTATGCGCGACGTTTGACGGCCAAGCCGCCCTGCAATCGACGCCAGGCGCGCATGGGTGCTCGCCAAAGCGTAAGGCTGGCGGACAACCTTGCTGAGATCGCCATTTACGAGAGGGTGGTTGGAATGAAATACGCGCCGTCCGTCCGCATCCGGTCGATACTCCTCCACGCGACCGGCGGACGCTTCAAAAGAGCGCACCTCGCGCGATGATGAAATCAGGTAATTTTGCCCGGTGGCGTGCGGCGCCGTTTTAAGGAATGAGACGGCTTCGTCAAAATCCAGACAGGACAAAAACTTACGAACGATGAACGAGACCGGAAGCCCTTCGTTTCGCGCTTTAAGGGTCATCAGAGCGTTACACGCAATCCCGATCGGCGCCGTATTGACGCCGCACAGGCCGATATATCCGGGATGGCTTAAAACCAATGCATACGCATCTTCCGTCTCATGCTTTATACGGAACAGCGTCTGGAAACCTTCAAGCCACAGGCCGATATCCATGTTCTGACCAGACAGTGTGGGAACCTCGCTTTGGCCCGCAACGCCGAAGCTCGTGCATGTGCCGCCGTTGGCGCTCGCTTCCCGCGCGGCGGCGTAACACCACTGCTCGTCGCCGAAGTTGAGAAAAAGAATCTCATCCCTGTCGACGCCGGCGCCTTCGGCGATCCCCGTTATTTCAGCAAGAACTTCAGGGGCCCATTCCTCGATTGCGGCCTCGAAATGACACTGTTCAAGGAATTCTGATTTTTCTCTGTGGGCGGCGCGAAGATAATCGTCTTCGCCCGGGCCGGCGAGTTGGCGGGCCTGGGTGTCGATGATCCTGGCGATCGCATCCTTAAACATCTCCCCGTGCCGGCGACCGCGCTCTTCCGGCCCTCCGCTTAAAAGCACGATCGGCATGTCTTGCGTGCGCATGCTTGCCTTACCCCTTCATTACGCCTCTGGCGCGCCTTTCATGGCGGCGCGCGTGTTACGCGTCGGAATAGTCCGGACGGGACATGATCCAATCCCAGATATCGCTCTGTACACCCACGGCGTCGTCAACATCGCCCTTCAAGAGATACCCTTGGTCGACCAATTTTTGCGCAGCGTCCCGGGCTTTTGCAAGATAATCGTCTTTTGAGGCGTAAAGCACGTCGAGCGCCGGGCGGGGGTCGCCGAATTTCTCCTTTTCCGCGGCGGTCCTGGGAAAGGGAACGACGGCACCGGTGAAAGCATCCGTCAACATCGTAAAGCTGTTCGGGTAATCGTACCGGCGCCAGGGGGTGTAGGTCGCCAAAGGCGCGACCAATTCCAGCGTAGGAATGCCGGCGACCTCGTTTCCATAAGCGTCCGTCTTGGAGACAAAGCTCGGGTAGGACTGGCCGGAAAGCTTTGGCGGCTCATTATCGATAACGCCCTCATCATAAAACCGCGGGCCGTAATCCATAACCCAGGCCTCGTAAAAATCAGCATCGCCCGGCCGCCCCATATGGCGAATGTCAGGAAAAGACATGTCATCTGGATGTACGATGTCATCGTTCGCGTATTTCGGAACCCTGCTTTCCGGAGGCTGTTTACCGTCGCGAATCCAGTTCACCATGTGCACCACAAGCTGGCGCAGGGCGAAATGATAGTCTTGGAAATTGCCACGATAGATCAGGCTTTCCGGCAAGCGCGTATCCTCCTTCGGCGGAAAAGGGGTCATTTCAACCGAATGCTGCGTTCCGGAAAAATAATAGTGGCGCTCGTGGGACGCTTCGGGGGAATCCCGCTCGCCGTCTATGGAGGTGTGCAGCAAAGAATTAGCACGCGCCCAGTATTCCCAGCCTGTGTTCACGTGGAAGACTTTCGGCAAATGCTCCGGGTCGTTCTTGTCGTAAAGCCCCGCAGACCGCCCCGTAAAGGGGTCCGTTTGCACTTCCGCCGTAAACGGAAACATATCGACCGGAAAAAGCGTCGCAGCGAAGTGGTTGCACCCCGTTGTTGGTTGCCCGAAGCGCACATTGAAACTGCCTCTGCCCGCACCACCCGTATGCGGCATAACGCCGTCCAGCCCCTTGCGTCCGGCCTCATCGCCGTTCACGCCGGAATACAAATAGTCAAGTTGAAAACGTCCGGTTTGGGATCGACCGATGGTTATCGCCATGTCCACGGGGAACGGACAGTCATCATGATATTTGGCGTACGACGCCATATCGCGGATCGCGGCGAAACCGAGACCGAAAATCGGCGGATTTTCAGACTCGTATACGAGACGGTACACGCCGCCCTCGAACCCGTCAGCGCAGTAAATATAAGTAGGATCGGGAACGATTTCCCCGCCCTCGCTTTCACGGGCGAATGTCCACCGGTCACGCGGGATTACAGTTTCCGCCTGATCGCCGTTTTTTGTATTCGGGTCCTGGCGAACAAGCTCAAGCGTCGGATCGTCCGGATTGGCGGCGGGATGGGGCCGCGTGCCCCATTGACCGATGGGTATCGTCTTCGCGCCCTGGGGAACCAGCGCCAAATTGCGAACGAGGCCTGTCACCCCTTCCGCTGCCGGGGCCTCAAAATACATTTGATGGTCGTTAGGCAGAATATCCGCTTCCCAACCGACCCATATGACAGTGTAACCCTGGCGCATCAACCAGGTATCGCCGAAAAGTTCAATTTCATCCGGGTCGTGGGGCATGCACCCCACCTCAAGGGGCACGCCGCCCCGGGCGCCGCCTTTTTGCGTAACGGCGATATGTTCCGCGGAAGGCTTCCACCGGTTCAACTTGTTGAACAGCGTTTTGTTGCCGCGGTTCACGACCTCCATAACGCCGACGCCGGCGCGATGTTTCGGCTCGACAGGCTGCAGAACATAAAAGTTCGAACGCGCCTCAACCATACCGCGGTTATTCGTCGAGGCTTTATCGAGATCGAAAATATTTTTATTCGCCGGCGATGCCGGATCGAATTCGAAATAAGCAAAACCTGTAATTTTTTCATATGCCCCCTTGTCGCCAAAGGACGCTCCGCCCAACACCACGTTGCGCTCTGTGATTTCCAGCGCTCTAATCATGTTTCCTCCATGGAAGTCATTTGCGGCGAGCGCATCGCACCCGCCAAAAAACCACAAAATAGCATACTATTTTTTTCTTTGCATACGATTTTGAGATGTTTTACTGTTTTTCGGTAAGTTGGGCAATGGCGCTCCAGAAAAAATCCTAAAGAATCTTTATGTCCTCATCCCCCCGCAAAACCAAAGCCGCGGTCCATGACCATGCAACCCTCATCGCGATTGCGTGCCTCGCGATGGCGCACAAATTTCCAATTGATCTGTCGATCACGTATCTACCGGCCATTTTGCGTCAAAACGGCCTCGACTTGACGCAATTGTGGATGATGTCCCTCATTCTTGTGCCGTTCTGGTTTCGATGGGCTTGGTCGCCGCTTGTGGACCACAACGGCAATGATCGGTTCGGCCATCGCAAAAGCTGGATTCTTCCGTGCACCCTCGCGGCGTTTGTTCTTTATATCGTCATCAGCTTTATTGACCCTGAGCCTGGCAATCTGACGCCGCTGGTGGCGATGTTCGTGCTGGCGAGCCTTGTAATGGCGACGCAACAGGTCGCTTCTGACGCCTATACGGTTGAAAACATAAAGCCCCAGGACCGCAGTATGGGATCGGCCTACATTGAGCTTGGCCGATCCGCCGCGGCGATCGCGATCGCCGTCGGTCTGATGACGATTTACGACCGCTACGGCTGGGGATACACAATGCCCGTGGCGGCGGTTCTGTTCGTCGCCCTTACTTTGCCTGTTTTGCTGCGCAAAGAGCCGGCGAAACCAGACGAACTCAAACAAAGATTCGATGAGGGCAACGTCGCGCGGTTCAGCGCCATTCGGTCAAATCCAAAAGGCTTTTTCTCGTCTTTCTTCTATCCATTCCGAGATTTCCTGACGCGCAAGGAAACAGGATTGCTGGTCGGCCTGATTATTTTTATGTCGGCGAACTTGAAACTCGTCCAGACCACAATGCCGGTGTTCCTGGTGGACCTCGGCCTCAGCCTTACCCAGATCGGCATCGTGGTCGGCATCGGCGCGGCGGGCGGGTCAATCGTCGGCGCGCTATTCGCCGCCTGGATGCTGCGAAAATTCAACACGTTACGCAATGCGCAAATCTGCATCGTCCTTATGGCTCTGGCCTATATTCCGTGGACAATACTGGCTTTCACAAAAGTTGAGTCTTTAGGATATGTTGTTTTCAGCCTGTTTTGCCTCGGCATGCTGGCGACGCCCACGCAAGTTTTAGTTATGGCCGCCCGGTTTCGCTGGGCGTCCCGCGCACAAGCCGGTACGGATTTCACTTTTCAAACAAGCGCGGAGTATGTGGGATATTCCCTGGGCGCAGCGATCGCGGGCCCTCTGGCCGCATTGGTGGGTTGGGGACCGTTCTTTGTCATAGCCTTCATTTGCTCGGTGGGCGGCCTTATTTTGCTTATGAAAACCTACAGATTCGTCGAAGACGCAATTGAAGAGCGTAGCGCCAAGGCAGAAGCGCAAAATGCAACGCCCCCATCGCGACAAGACGCGCCGGCAGCTTCTGCATGAGATAAAAATACAACTGAATAATTCAAAATTTGCGCATCGCCTTTTGTAAAGGGTGACAAGTTATCGTTCGCAGGAGTAACGTGTTATAGCAGTATGCGAAGATCAAAATAGCATACTATATATAACAGGGAGGGATACCGATGCGCCTAGACAAAAGACTTTTTTATACGGTAAGCGCTAGCGCTGTTGTTGTCGCAATGACTTACAGCGCACCTATTTTTGCGCAGGAACAAGAAACAGGCGCAACGGAAACGATCATCGTAACAGCCCAAAAACGCGAACAATCGCTCCAGGACGTTCCAATCGCCGTTACGGTGTTCGATGAACAAGCCATCGAAATACAAAGGATCGATGAGCTTCAGGATTACGCTTTAAAAACACCAAATGTCGGCTTTATCGAAACAGGAAACAGAAGCCGGGCGCGACTCGGCATACGGGGGATTACCAATCTCGGTGGCGACATCAACACGGCTGGCATATATGTCGATGAGTTTAACGTCGCGCCATCCAGCAGCACGCGTACATTCGACATAAATTTATTCGATATAGAGCGAATAGAAGTATTGCGCGGCCCGCAAGGCACGTTTTTTGGCCGTAATACCCTTGGCGGCGCATTAAACATAACAACAAAAAAGCCATCGGCTGACGTTTTCAGCGGAGATTTAGTTGCAGAATACGGCAGCTTCGATCATCGTATGGTAAAATCATCTCTAAACGTCCCACTCGGCGCTAACGCCGCCGCCCGGGGCGCCGTTTTTTATCAAGCCGATGACGGCTTTATTGATAATATCGGCCCTGCTGGTCGCGGCAATGATAAAGAAGATTTAGGCGCACGTCTTGCCCTGCGCTTTACGCCTACAGACAACTGGACAATCGAT
>JBCDBL010000142.1:0-9414 GCA_039183635.1 Pseudomonadota bacterium | reverse complement strand
TGAGTGGGACCCATACTTCCGCGGACTTTCATCATGGCGCGCAGCAAAACCGCTGCAACATACGACGCCGAATACATGGCCGCAGCCGACCCGTTCGAAAAAAACTCACAAAGCCCTTGCCACGCAGGAGCCATCCATACACGGAATCAGGCAGACGCTTTAAGTCTTTGTTTTTTCGCATTTGCGGACGGCCAACCGTACACACTTGGCCTGGAAATGCTTTAGGTTTTTGCTTTTTGCGCGATCGCTCTAGACTTGCAAATACGCTCGCAGCTTAGGAGCTGCGTTGTGTCTACTTCGCCTCTCTGACTGGCGGGCCGTCTTCAAACGCTTCATAGATGTCCGTACGGAACCGGGTCGGGGGGCGCCGGTCCCGCACCTCCAACACAATTGTATCCGTCGCTTTTCGCCCATGTCTATCGGTGGTCGTTATCGTAACGGCGTGTACGCCGAAATCGAGGTTCTCTGGAAGCCGCGCCCGCCAGAGGTGTGAGCTGCGATCTGCGGTAGCGCGTTGCGGTTGCGGGGGTTGTGGGGTGTTCCGATTGCCGCGCCCGGACTCCCATCCTTGGTTGCGCGGTTTTCCCGAGCGGCTTTGAAGCGCCCAGCGGGCCACAGAAAACTGGCGTTGAATTGCAAACGGGTCGGCCCATTGCGCGCCGATCTTCGCCGCCTCGCCCTCGGCCGGTTGGGTTTGCTGCATAGTCAAGGAATGTCCCGCAACATTGGCGACAACTTCCGTGTTCGTTGTGCCGTCCCAGATATTCGCCGTCAGGTAGCTGCCCGCCGCCAAATCCTCAGGCGTTATAATTTTCACGTCCGGCAAGTCGTTGATCGAAAGCGGCGGGACGGGATCCCTGTTTTCCCGCGGCGTGTCGCGCCAGGCTTGAATCGTCTCGTACCATGCGCGGAAGCCCGGCGTGTTTACCGAAACCCACATGCGCCGATCACGCCCAAGGTTTGAGCCGTGATATGTCTCCACATACTCTGCGCCATCGAAGCGGAGGTCGAACCATCCGCGCGGGCCGCCCATGCGTTGCAACGCCATAGGGACGCCGTAAAAATCAAAATCGCCATTGTACCATGCGCCGGAGGCGGCGCCGGCGACGATATGTCGGAACGGTGTCGATTCAACACCCACCGATGCGGCCCAACCTGCAAAACCGTCGCCGGGATTCAAGTTCTCAACGGAGTGGGTGTGCCCTGAAAGGGACAACGCCGCGCGCCCTTCAACCATCGCGTAGAGCTCCGCTACATTGTCCGTCTGGTGGGCGATCGTATTCTGGTCGATGAAGCTGACAAAAGGGATGTGGTGGGTAAAGACGATGAGTTTATCCTCGTCTGTTAAGGCGAGCAGGTTTTTCACGAACGTCATTTGATCGTCCGTAATGCGACCGTTGTAGCGCTTTTCATTTTCCGTCACGCAGAACGCGCGACCCTGCCGTTTTGCATCTTCACGGGCGCAAGGATAAACGACATTGTCGAGGGATATGAAAAGGACCTCGCCAATCTCGAAAGCGAAGTAGTTCGGGCCGTGGAGGCGACGCCAGCTGTCGGCGGAATCTTCGTCATAATCGGCGTCAAAATCAAAATCATGATTGCCATGAACCCACCATTGCGGTGCTTTGATGGTTGAGATCACTTCCGCCATGCGGGGGATTAACCCCAGATCGTCTCCCATGACGTCGCCGACTGCGACGATACAGTCCGGCTGCATCACGGAACCGCGTCTTAAAATATCGTCTACGGTGGAATCCCGAAAATAGCTGATGTCCTGGTTGGCGTAGGCTTGTATGTCGCCAAGGATGACGCAGTCGAACGCGTCAGAGGGGGCGGCCGGGATCAGGGGAAAATTAATCGCCTCGGGCAAGGGACCTGTTGGCGGCAGACCGCCATAACGCAGGAGTTTCGGCGAGCCGGCGGGTTTATGCTGGTATGCGAATTGGGGCACCCAATCGTCATTGTGGGGAACCTGATAGCCGGCCGGCTGAATTACAAACACGGCCATGTCATCCCGCACCGGAAGGACGTATGCGCCGTCGCCGTCGGTGAGGACGATGTCGCGTCCATTTGAAACCTTAACGCCTGCAAGACCAGGCTCCCCGGCGTCCCGCCGGCTGTTGCGATTGCGGTCTTCGAACACGACGCCGCGCGCTGCGTCGGTGCTGTCGCCGCGAATGATTTCAGGCGCGCCGCGGTAATCTGAAAAAACACGTTCTTCTTGCGCGGGCGCCGCTGTCTTTTCTGCGGGCGTTGCGCAGGCGGCGGCAAGCAGCAGCGGCGCCAGCGCAGCCAGCGGCCCGAAACAAAGGGGGCGGGACAAAAAAGCCGGGGCGCGCATCATGAAGGTCACCTTTAAGACATCTCGAAACTTCTAAGGTATTCCATAAAAATGACGCTGAGATGACAGGCGGCGATGCGTTTTTCGGTTGCCCCTTAATGCGCTGCGTCCCAATTTTTCCCGGCATTCGCCTCCACCACCAGCGGCACGTCAAGTTGTAAGACCGGGGCGCAGGCGTTTTGCATGACGTTTGAGACGACGGCGCAGGTCTCCTCCGCTTCGGCTTTCGGCGCTTCGAACACGAGTTCGTCATGGACCTGGAGCAGCATGCGGGCGCTAAGTTTTTTGTTCTGAAGCGCTGCGGGCATACGGACCATGGCGCGGCGAATGATGTCGGCGGCGGCGCCTTGCAACGGCGCGTTGATCGCCTGGCGCTCAGAGTACTGACGCTGAGCCGGATTTTTGTCGTTTATGCCTTTGACATGGCATCGGCGGCCGAAAATCGTCTCCACATAGCCATTGTCTTTGGCTGTCTTTTTCATGGCGTCCATATAGTCGGCGATGCCGGGGAATTTTTCGAAATAGGCGTCTATATAGGCTTTGGCTTCGGACCTTGGGATCGACAGCTGGTTGGCGAGGCCGAAGGCGGAGATGCCGTAGATGATGCCGAAATTGATCGCCTTGGCGCGCCGGCGCACCATCGGGTCCATGCCTTCAATGGGAACACCGAACATTTCAGACGCCGTCATGGCGTGAATGTCGAGGCCGTCGTTGAACGCCTGTTTTAATGTATCAAGGTTCGCCACATGGGCGAGGAGACGCAGCTCAATCTGGCTGTAGTCAGCGGAGACGAGGACATTGCCTTTTTCCGGCACGAAGGCGGTGCGGATTTTCCGGCCGTCTTCGGTGCGTATAGGGATGTTCTGCAGGTTCGGGTCTGTGGAGGACAGGCGCCCGGTGACCGCGCCCACCTGGCTGTAGGAGGTGTGGATGCGGCCGGTCTCCGGGTTGATCGCTTCGCGCAAAGCATCCGTGTAGGTGCTTTTCAGTTTCGACAGTTGCCGCCAGTTCAGGATCTCCCGGGGCAGGTCATGGCCCTCCGCGGCGAGGTTGTCGAGAATATCGGCCTTTGTGGACCAGGCGCCGGTTGGCGTTTTCTTGCCGCCGGGCAGGCCGAGCTTGCCGAAGAGAATTTCTGAAATCTGTTTCGGGGAGCCGAGATTGAAGTCCTCGCCGGCGAGCTTGCGGGCTTCGGCCTCATGCTGGCCCATGCGCTGGGCGAATTCGCCGGACAGGCGGGACAGAACCGGGGCGTCTACTTTGACGCCGGCCTTTTCCATCTCTGTCAGCACAGGAACGAGGGGGCGATCCAGAGTCTCGTAAACCGTGACATGGCGCTCAGCGACGAGGCGCGGCTTTAAGGTTTGGTGCAGCCGCAAGGTGACGTCTGCGTCCTCGGCGGCGTATTTTGTGGCGGTGGCGATGTCGATCTGGTCGAAGGTCTTTTGTTTTTTGCCCGTACCGGCGATCTCTTTAAAGGCGATGGGCTTGTGGCCGAGATGAAGCTGCGACAGCTCGTCCATGCCGTGGCCATGGAGGCCGGCGTCGAGAACGAAGGACAGCAGCATCGTATCGTCGAGGGGCGTGATCTCGACGTTATGTTGAGACAGGACGAGGGCGTCGTATTTCAAATTCTGCCCCACTTTCAGAACCGCCGGGTCTTCAAGGAGCGGCTTTAGAAGCTTAAGCGCATCTTTTATGGGCATTTGCTTCGACACCGCCTCGTCGTCAGAGGCGAGGTCGGCTGCGCCATGGCCGAGGGGCACATAACAGGCTTCCCCTGGCGTCACGCTGAGGCAGACGCCCACAAGGTCTGCTTGTAGGGCGTTCAAAGAATTTGTTTCGGTGTCGACCGCCACAATCCCGGCGGCGCGGGCCTTGTCGCACCACTCGGCGAGGCGGGCTTTGTCGAACACGGTTTCATAATCAGAGGCGTCGGGGGCTTTGGCCTCCGCCGCCGGAGCGGCCGCAACGTCGTCTTCGCCAAGGGCGGCGAGCACCCGGCGGCGCAGCGTGGTGAACTCCATCTCGTCGAAAAAGGCGAGGACCGTCTCTTTCTCAATGTCGTTTAAGGTAAAGTCCGTCACCGGCGTCGCCACGTTGACGTCTTTTTTCAAGGTGACGAGGTCTTTGGAAATGCGCGCCTGCTCGGCGAACTCAATCAGGTTCTCACGCCGCTTTTTCTGTTTGATCTCCTCGGCCCGCTTGAGAAGGGTTTCAAGGTCGCCATACTCTTCGATGAGTTGGGCGGCGGTTTTGACGCCGATGCCGGGCACGCCCGGCACATTGTCGACGCTGTCCCCGGCCAGCGCCTGTATATCCACCACATGTTCCGGACCGAGACCGAATTTCTCCTTCACCTCGAACGCGCCGATGCGTTTGCTCTTCATGGTGTCGTACATGCCGACCTTGTCGGAGACGAGCTGCATCAGGTCCTTGTCGGACGAAATGATGGTCACCTCCGCCCCGGCCGCTTCGGCGTTGGCGGCGTAAGTGGCGATAAGGTCGTCGGCCTCATACCCCTCCATTTCGATTGCGGGGAGGTTGAAGGCCTCGGTCGCTTTGCGCACCAGGGGGAATTGCGGGACGAGATCCTCGGGCGGCGGCGGGCGGTGGGCTTTGTACTCCCCGTAAATCTCGTTGCGAAAGCTTTTTGAGGAATGATCGAAAATCACCGCGAAATGGGTGGGCTTGTCGCCATCCGCCGCCTCGGTCAGCAGCTTGAAC
The DNA here is from genome assembly GCA_039183635.1 of Pseudomonadota bacterium. Classification (GTDB taxonomy): domain Bacteria; phylum Pseudomonadota; class Alphaproteobacteria; order Caulobacterales; family Parvularculaceae; genus JBCDBL01. The sequence goes on along the minus strand of JBCDBL010000142.1, from coordinate 4,346 downwards.
AGCATATTGCAAAAGCCGGACACTGCGCCGATGGGCAGGCCGTCGGACTTGCGCGTCAAAGGCGGCAGGGCGTGATAGGCGCGGAAAATATAGCCCGAGCCGTCCACAAGGTAGAGATGATCGTCGGGGGAGAGGGATTTGGCCAAGGCGGGCGCTCTTTTATGGTTAACGGCGGGTGAAGGCGGCAAAGCTAGCCGTTTCGCCTGAAAACCGAAAGCGGCGGGGGCTCACAAATATTTTGTTTGCATTCCTTGAATATATGAATTCAAATGAACACATATGTAATGAAAAGGATGCAGACGATGCCGCGAAGCGTGCCTTTAAGCGTGCGAGTCAGCGATGACGACGCCGCATTCCTGGCGAAATTCGAAGCGCCGGAGGCGAAAACCCCGAGCGAAAAGCTCAGGGCGATTCTCGCCGCCGCCCGACGCCGGCACGAAGGGGCGAAAGATTTTCCCGGGTGCGTCGAGACGGTGGAGGACATGCTTCGCCCCTCCCTTCATCGATTGCGGGAGGCGAACAGAGTGTCCGGCCAGCGGTCGGACTTTGTGATGAAGCTTTACGATCGCTTGCCAGAGATTGTGGCGGAGCTGATGACGGCGGATATCGATGCGGAGGCGGGACAGGGGGCGTTGCGGCGTTTTGAGAAAGATTTGGCGGACCAGGTCTTTTCTCTCATCGAAGAGATTCTTGATCTTGGGCTCACCTCCCGCAGTCGGAGTTATGACCCGGATCTGTTAAAGGGTAGATTAAGTCCGATTTTGGAAATACTTGAACTTATTAAATTGTCTCGGGAGCAGATAAAAGGAGAGGCGGAATGAGCGAACATCTTGTAACACGGGTAAAGCGGCTGGTGTCCGGGGGGGTGAACAATCTCGTGGACGCCGTTGAGAACGCATCGCCGGAAACGGTGATGAAGGAGGCGATCCGCGAGGTTGAAAGCGCCATCGATCAGGTGCGCGATGAGTTGGGCAAGACCGTGGCGAACAAACATCTCGCCAATACGCGCCTGATGGACACCAACACCAAACATGAGGAGCTCAACGAAAAAATTCAGCTTGCGGTGAAAGAGGCGCGGGACGACCTCGCCGAAGCGGCGATCGCCCGCCAGCTGGACCTTGAAGCGCAGATTCCCGTTCTGGAAAGCGCGATCAAAGACGCCTCCGCCGAGGAGGCGGAGCTGGAGGGCTATATCGCCGCGCTCCAGGCTCGCAAACGGGAGATGGAAGAAGAGCTGGTCGCCTTTCGCGCAAGCCGGACGTCGACACAAGGCGAAGCCGCCGCACCAGGACGCTCTTCAGCGGATGATGCTGAGCGCAAAACAAGTTCAGCGGAAAACGCTTTTAACCGTGTGATGCGATCCACCACTGGCTTGCCGGGAATGGCGTCTACGGATCGTAAAGATGCAGCGAAAATTGCTGAGCTTGAGAAGCTGTCCAGGGACAATCGCGTGCGCGAGCGCCTGGCTGCGGTGAAAGCGACGCGGGACGACAACGTTTAGTATGTTGGAGCTTCTCGCGGCGCCGGAGATGACGCCCTTTCTGGTGGCTCTGGGCGTTATGCTGTTCATCGCGCTTTTGGAGGTTGTCGGACTTTTGTTCGGCGTCGCCTTTTCCGGCATGGTGGATGCGATGCTGCCCGATATCGATGTTCCTGACATCGATGTTGACCTTGATATGGATGCGGATTTCGATGCCGATTTTTCGAGCCCCGATCTGGATGCGCCCGGCGTTCCTAACAGCGGACCGTTTACGCAATTTCTCGGCTGGCTGTGTGTCGGGCGGGTTCCGGCCCTGGTCTTGCTGGTGGCGTTTTTAACCGCCTTCGGACTATCCGGTTTGTTCGTTCAAAGCCTTTTAAAGGGCGTCACCGGGTTTTACTGGCCGTCTGTTCTGGCCGCCGTTCCGGCGCTCGCCGCCGCACTGCCCTTGACCCGGTATCTTGGCCTCGGCCTTGCCAAGGTGATGCCGAAAGTGGAGACCGAGGCGGTGTCGCGGACCGGCTTTGTGGGCAAAATCGCTGTCGTCACCCGCGGCGCGGCCCGTCGGGGCCTGCCGACGGAGGCGAAGCTTACCGATCGACACGGGCAAACGCATTATGTGCTGGTGGAGCCGGATATCGATGACGAGGTTTTAGAGGCTGGCGCTGAAGTGCTGATTGTGCGCCAGACCGGCGGCGCGTTTCGCGCCATTGAGAACACCAACGCCGCTCTGTCAAAGCAGTAACGTTTTTTAGAAGCGGCGTTGCAGAGTTTTGCAGGGGACTTTTTTGGCCCTTCGGGGCCGCAATTTGGGGAGATAAATTATGGATGTTGTAGGTATCGGCGCCATGGCGCTTATGATCCTGATCGGTCTTTTGACCATAGGGATGATTTTCGCCCGGCTCTATCGGCGGTCTTCGAAAGAGATCTCCTTTGTCCGAACGGGTTTCGGCGGACAAAAAGTTATTATGAACGGCGGCGCGCTGCAGTTCCCGATTTTGCATGAGATCATTCCCGTCAACATGAACACCCTGCGCTTGGAAGTGAAACGCGCCAACGAACAGGCGCTCATCACCAAAGACCGGATGCGTGTCGATGTACAGGCGGAGTTTTACGTGCGCGTTCAGCCGACGATTGAGTCAATTGCGAACGCAGCTCAAACCCTTGGTAAACGGACAATGCATCCTGAGGCGCTAAAGGAGCTTGTGGAAGGCAAGTTCGTCGACGCCTTGCGGGCGGTGGCCGCGGAAATGGCGATGGAGGAGTTGCATGAGCAGCGCGTCAATTTCGTCCAAAAAGTGCAAGCTGCGGTTTCGGAGGATATTCTTAAGAATGGTCTTGAGCTGGAATCTGTGTCTCTGACAGGCCTTGACCAGACGAATAAGGACTTCTTCAATCCAGACAACGCATTCGATGCGGAAGGTTTGACGAAGCTGACGCAGGAGATCGAGGAGCGCCGGAAAAAGCGCAACGACATCGAACAAGAGACAGAGGTTCTTATTCAGCGTAAAAACCTTGAGGCTGAGCAAGAGACATTGCAGATCGGGCGCGACAAGGAATATGCGCGCCTTGAACAAGAGCGCGAGATCTCTATCCGTCAGGCCGAGCAATCGGCCCAGATCGCCCGCGAACAGGCGGATCGTGAACGTGACGCCGAGGAGGCGAAAATCGTCGCTGGCCAAAGCGTGAAAGAGGCGGCCATCGCCTCCGGCCAGGTGGTGGCGGAGCGTCAGATCGCCATGGACCAGCAGGTTCGCGAAAAGGAAATCTCCAAAGAACAGGCGGTCGAGGCCGCGGCGGTTGAAAAATCGAAACAGGTCGAGCTTGCCGAGCAGGGCCGCGACATCGCCATCGCCGCGAAGTCCCGGGAGAAGTCTGAGGCGGAGGCCGCCGCCGATGAGGCCCGCGCCGTCGCCGCCCGCGCGGCGGAGCAGGTGATCACCGCGCGCGACACCGAACGGGCGGACCGTGAAAAAGAGATCGAGCTGATCGAAGCGCGCAAGGCCGCCGAGATGGAGGCGATCAGCATCACCGTCGCCGCCGAGGCGGAGAAAAAGGCGTCGGCCGACAAGGCTGAAGCGATCCGCATTTCCGCCGAGGCCGACGCCGGCAAGGTGCGCATCGAAGCCGAAGGCGACGCGGCTGCGGAGAAACTGCGCGCCGACGCCCAGGCCGCCCTTTACGCGGTGGAGGCCGAAGGCCAACGGGCGGTCAATGAGGCGGCGAACATTTTGTCGCCGGATCAGATCGCCATGCAGGTGCGTTTGCAGCTCATTGAGGCGTTGCCGGAGATTATTGCTGAGAGCGTGAAGCCCATTGAGAATATCGATGGCATTAAGATCATCCAGGTGGATGGCCTTACAAGCGGCGGCGGATCAAACGGTGCGGCGCCCGCCGATGGCGGGGAGGGCTCCGGACTCGCCGACCAGGTGGTGAGTTCAGCCTTGAAGTATCGCGCCCAAGCGCCGTTGCTTGATGCGATGTTGAAGGAGGTCGGGCTGAATGGCGGCGATGCGAACGGCTTGACGGATGTTCTGACGGACAAAGGTGAAGCAGCGCCGAAAACGGACTAAACGCACCTTTATCTTATGAACTTCCAAGCGCCCGCTCTTAAGAGCGGGCGTTTTTCTTAACCCGCCGTTCACCATGCCGCCTATAGCGTCGAGGGGAGGAAACAGGCCCTTTAGAGGCTTTGACGAAAGGCGGCATGGCGGATGGCGGATGTGGCGGAGATCTCCCGGTGTGCGGCGGCGCGACGCTCGCGCCGGTGCTGAACCTTGGCGAGCAACCCTTGTGCGACGACCTGGTCCCGCTCGGCGCGGCGGCGCGGCCGAAGGGGTATCCTTTGGAGCTTGTGGCCTGTGAG
>JBCDBL010000141.1:0-9483 GCA_039183635.1 Pseudomonadota bacterium | reverse complement strand
TCGAGACGGACCCCGGCCATCTCGAAGCCCGCAGGCAATTGGACGAGGCCATAGCCGTACGCAGTACGCTGCAATCGATTAATGAAGGAATGTAGAACGCTGTGCGCGCGCCCCGGCGACGGCTCAATTCGATGAAGCGCCCAATTCCGCGAGCGTCTTCAGTATACCGCGCACTTCCTCTAGCTTAAGCTGCGCCCGCGAGTGATCAGGCTTGGCGTTCACCGCATCGGAAAAAGCCTTTTCCGCAGCTTCGAACTCTTCGTCCAGAAACGCCTCTTCGCCACGTTGGAAATAAATATCGGCGACATCCGGCGCCAGTGCGGCGACTTTACCCACCGCAGCCTCGTTATCAGGCGCCGCGCGCACCACAGCTTGGTAGGCTGAAAATGCAGCGAGGACGTCGCCATTTTTCTCAGCCGCCTCAGCCTTCGTTATCCCCTCCGCCGCGGCGACTTTCGCTTTCAAGCCCACAAGACGCTCCACCTCGCCGGCGGCGCCGTAAACCTCGGCAAACTCATTGGCCCGCCGCAACGCAATCCGGGCGCCGGGGATATCGCCGGCATCCATCAGAAGTTCGGCATGATCACCGTAGGAAACAGCCCCCTGACGAACGACGATTTCATTGTCAGGGTGCAACTCGAACGCCTGTTCAATATTTTGAAGCGCTGTAAAATAATCTTTCGCGTTCCAAGCCGCCGCCGCTTCGGATAATTTCTGCTCGGCGGTCGGCAGGCCAGCCGCTTGTTGCACGACCTGCGCAGGCGCATCGTTTTCAGCAACGCCGACCACAGCCTCCACCGGCGCAGACGGGGGCGCCGGGGCATCGTCGGGTGCAGGAGCGGTGTCAGCGATTCGTTCAACGGCTTTCTTTTCACCGGGAATGCGTATGGTCTCACCCGCGCTGAGCGCAGTGGGGTTTTCGATTCCATTATATTTTGCCAGTGAGTAAAACAGCATCGCATCGCCGAGATGACGTTCGGCGATTAACGACAGCGTATCTCGGGATTGCACGCGGTAGCGGTAGGATTTTTCACCCCAACGGTCCTTGGGATCACTGTCGATGGACCACAGCAAAGTTTGCGCGAGTTGACTTTTCGGCACAGCTTGGGTGTAGGCGATCAATTCAACGCGCGCCTGACATTCTTCCCCGCGGCCAAGCAGGTCGATGGCTTCCCGCAGGCGCTGACGATCTTGCAACTCGGGGCTTTTAACACAGCCGAGGCTGTAATTCAGCTCATCAGAAGGCTTTTTGCCGGTGTTCGTGGTCTCTAAACATCCAGCCAGAGCCGTCGCCCCAGCGCAGGCTGCGCAAATCAAAAGCGCTTTCCTAAGTGCCATCGTCGCTCCCCATCCACCGTACGAATAGCGTTAACGCTTAAAAACCATATACTTTTCAACACGGAAAGGGAAGCCGCGCAAACCTTTAACAGACAGCGTCAACTCAAGCGTAAAATATAAGATTCAGTCTCGTCCGCATCCGGGTCGTAGGGACCAAACAGTACGCAGGACGGCGCCCCCGAAACCTTCGCATAAAACGACTCTTCCGCAGAGATATTGTTCCTAACAGCGGAACCTGTGAAATCGACGCCGCCTGAAGCGGCCTTTAAGCCACGCTGCGGAAACTCCAGCGATGTCCGCTCCGGTAAGACGCCGCGCGGACCGACAGCGATATGATCCACCGTCGCCCCATCATCGGCAACGCAGAACAGAGCGCCGGACCATGCCCCCTCCGCCGGAGCCGCCTCATACCATTGCCCGATCGCAGCGTGGGCGATGACATTGAAATGCACGTCGGAGCGGCCTGCGGCGCTGTGCGGCCGATGGAGGTGCGCCACGAGCTGCGCCGCCCAATCGGGCCGCCTTGCATCAAGACGCGGGGCGCCCTGCAGCAAAGACAAACCCGCAAGGGCGGTGGCGTCATCGTCAAGCGTGACGATGACCGGACCCGCGCCCTTTTCCGAATCGCTCACGGCGGCGGCCATGCTGAGCCCGTAGCGAACATCCCTGTCGGCAAAATCCTCAGCACGCCCAACAATTAGCCATGCATCGGGCGCACTATCGCCAATCAACTGGCCAGCGCACTCCATCCAGTCCATCCGCGCCAAATCGTTCGCCCACGGCGCGCCGCGCACTTCCAAACCGACGCGCGTAAGCGCCGCGCCGACCTCGTGCAAACGCGCCTCCTCAGCGTCGCCAGGCGTCCAGGACAACCATACGCTTTTTTTCGCCATAGCCCTGCATCCCTTTGTTCGGGCGACAACCGGTTCGCATCAAGCGCGCCATAGGCTAACGCCGGTCTCCATGATATGGGCGCCGCCGCCCTCAAACCGGCCTATAACCGGCGCGACGTCGTCAAAATCACGGCCATGAGCGACGGTGACGCGCGGCTTATCCACACGCTCGCCCAAGACAGGATCGAAATCAACCCACCCGTCTTTTAGATCATACGCACAGATCCAGGCGTGAAGGTCATCTTCAGCAAGGTGTGCGTTTCGCCCCGCAACAGCCGTCGTATCAAGATAACCGCAAACATACCGTACAGGAATAGACAAGGTGCGCAGCATCGCTGCGGCCATATGGGCGAAGTCCTGGCAGACGCCCGCTTCTTCAGCGACTGTTGTCTCAAGGGCGCGGGACGGGTCGGCCGCGCCGGGGTCGTACCGCATACGCCTATGAACATAATCAACAACCGCAGCGGCTCGGGCGTGCGACGCGGTCTCGGCAGCCGCAATATCGTTCGCGGCAGCCACGAGAGACGGCAAAGCAGGCGTGCGAACGGTTTCGGTCGTCCAAAGACTGGTATCGCAAGGGAAAGCCGCTTCAGATTTATGGTCCAGCGAACAGGACGTAAGAGCGACGGCATCGATCTCCAGCGTGCGGAACGGTCCATCGATGACAGCGCTGACGCAGGGGTTCCCGAACGCATCGGTCCATCGCCTTTGGTTTGACGCCCGCGGCGTGATGGCGATGTCGGCGTGCAGAACATTTTGCCGCGGGGTCCGCCGTGGGATTAAGCGCAGATCGAGGCGACAGGCCTTGGCGGGTTCGGAGAAAACATACCGCGTTCCGTGGCTGGAGCGGAACCGCACGACGGACATGGCCCCTCAACCTGATGTAACTTTGGGCTGGGAGGGAACAGACTGCACCGCAGCGGGCACATTGTTCAAATTCATCTTGACCATATCGCCCTGACGCATGGCCGGCTGGCCCTCGATCATGGTTTTGAAAGAGCCTTTCTGAACGCTCATAGGGCCCTTGATCGTCGCAGAAATGACGCCGCCCGGCGCGTTGCCAGCCTCGTCGCCGCTCGACATCGTCGTCATTGTTCCAATATGGATCGCAGGCTGACCAACGATCTTAACCTTCTTCGCCGCCGTGCCAGGATTGGCCTGGGCCCAGGTGGCTATGTTTGGATAGGGTATCGGCACAGGCCCGGCGGGCGACGATGTCATGCCCGTATCCGGCATCCCGGTCGCCATACCGCCAGCTTTTGTGGAAAGACACATTCCCGGCATATCTGTTCTCCTATCCCAAATTAATCCGTTCACCGTCTATCACGGTTTCTTTAACGGATTTCATGTTTGTACGCTTTGACCGGACGTTCCAGGCGTCGCGGACGCGCACGGTCATACGCTCGGCGTTAATGTGGGCGGCCTCGGAGATTGTGGAAAACGCCCGACCGACACGGCTTACTGTGCGTTTTGCGGTGGTCTCCAACCTGTTGAACAACAGCTTCGCCGCATGAACCCGAGCCGTGAGCGCCAATCCGTCATAAGTCGCGGTTTGTATAGCGACGTTCGCCTCCTTCGCGGTCACAGAGATGTTCGGTGCGGACAGTCCGCACGCCGTTCCGCCTTTAACGCGGACATCGCCGCCGGCGGCCATCATAATGTCGCCGTTCGGCGCATCCAGAACCAAGTCCCCTTCAGGCGCGCGAAGGGTCATGCGGTTTTCCGACGGTGCATAGGAAAAGACAAGCGCGCCAGCCGAATCCCGCACTTCGATCGCGCGATCGTCGACAGCGACCGCAGAGGCGCCGGGAATATCGACAGCTTCAGCTCGCCCTTCCGTCAGCGGATGATCAAGAACGCCGATGACATAGCACAAGGCCGCACTTTCTCCAGCAACAAGGACCCGGGCGCCCGGCGAGAACCGGCCAGCTCCGGCCATCGCGAGGTAGGCGTTTTGGCGACGCACGCCATCCGGCGTTTCCAGTTCGACCTCAAAAAACGCATCGTCCCAGCATTTGACGATCCGCGCAGGGCGCAGGAAGGATGCAACGCCAACAGGCGTCAACGCCGCCGGGGCGTCAAAGGTCTTTGTTTCGGCGATCATATAGTTTCTCCTGTTGTCGTGCGCGGCGGACGCCATTGTTCGGCCGCCAATCGCGCTGCATCGGTTTCACGCAGCGCAGATTTGTCTGCGCCCCGCCAGTCCGCACCGCCCAAGTCCGCACCATGCAGATTAAGGCCTTTCGCCGAAGCGTCCCGGAACGACGCACCGGCAAGGCGCGCACGAGACATATCGGCATATGTCAAAACAGCTTCATCGAACCGCGCATCGTTCACGGCGCTATCCATCATCGCAGCTTCAGGCAGGTTCGTCCGGCAAAAGATTGTCTTGGTGATATCAGCCCCCAAGAACGCGGCCATAGGCAAATTTGCATCGGAAAAGTCTCCGCCAGCGATATTCGCACCAGAAAAATCCGTCGCCTTGCCCACAGCGTTGCGAAAATCCGCATTTTGAAGATCCGCCCCGTTGAAAAAAGAATGGTCAAGTCGGGCCTTTGCGAAAATCGCACCGGTCAACACCGCGCTACGGAAATCACAGCTGAGTATAGATAGACCGTCAAAACGCAAACCGCCGCCGGCGATCCCTTCAAAATCGCATTGTTGAAACGCAGCGCCCTTTGTTTCAGAGCTTTCAAGGCAGGCGTCCCGGAACGCGACATTTTCAAATACGCCCCCGGACAAATCAGCACTGCGTAAATTCGCTTCACGGAAGGATGACCCGGTTACGGTCGCGCCGCTAAGGGAGAGTTTGGCGCCGTCAGCGCCGTCAAAATCGCTGTCGCTTATCTGCGTCTTGGCGAGCTTTGCTTTTTTAAGACGCGCCCCGCCGAAATGGCAGTCCGCCAGCCTCGCGGCGCTGAAATCTGCGTCGGAAAGCTCTGCGCCATGGAAATCGCAGTTTGAAAACCGAGCGTCCCTTGCCACGAGAGCAGTCCCCTTCATGCCCGAAACATTGCAATCCGTCCATTGCGTTTGTTTAAAATCGGCCTTCACCATGCTTGCTTCCGCGAAGACGGTTCGGTCGCCATAGGCCTTGTCAAAGTTCGTGCGGGACAAATCCGCATTTGTGAAATCCGTATCGCTGAGATCAAGACCGCCAAGGTCGGCGCCTTTTAAATCCGCACCTGTGAAATCCGCACCTTGCAAACGGCATTCTCGTAAATCCACGCCGCGCAAAACACTGCCTGCGAACGACTTGCCCACATAATCCCCGCGAAGACGACGATGGGAACTGAGGTCGACGCCCTGCGTATCGGCGCGGCCGAGATCACCGGAGGCGCGGAGAAATTTCTCATACTGCGATGCGCCGCAATCTAAAAAATCAACGCCGGAGAGATCGGCGTCGCCGAAATCCGCTTTATCCAGAATTGTTCTGTCAAAGACGAGGCCGACAGCCTTGATGTCCTTAAATGACGCTTTTACAAAACTTCCCTGGACGCAACGAACAGCATCGAAATCAGATCCGTCATATACAGATTTTTCTGAATCGACATAAATGAAATCGGACGCCTCCAGGCGCGCCTTGGAAAAACGCACACGCTTTAAAAGAGAGCGATCGAACACAACCTCCAGAACATAGGCGTCGGTGAAATCCGCGCCGCTCAGGCTGGCGCTTTCAAAGCCAACCTTGCTGAGGGACGCGCCTTTGAAGGACGCCCCGTCCATCTGCGAAAGTGCGGGCGCGCCCAGCGCCTTTTGCAATTCCTCTTCCTGGGGGGCGGTGTTGGTGAATAAAACATCGTCTAATGTCGCGCCATCGAACCGCGCATCCGGCAAGATGCAATCTGCAAAGACGCATTCCCTTACTACGGTTTTGGAAAAATCAGCTCCCGCCAGATCGCAGGATATGAAAGACGCCCCTTCGATACGACGATCGCAGAAGGTGCAGCCTTTGAGGTCTGCACGATAAAATACGACGGGACCGCCCGCTTCTTTATCGCTGAGCGCCGCCAAAGCATCTTCGATCTCCTTCGGGGTCATGCGGCCGCCCCCCGCTTTATAAGGATAGTTGAGGCGAGATTCGCCGTGTCGAACGCCGCGCCTTCGGTCACCGCGTCGCAAAAGTCGGCGCCGTAATAATTCCCGCCGCGCATATCCGCGTTTGAAAGCCGGGCCCGCAAAAACGCCCCTTCAAACCCGTTGAGATAGGCCGCCCGTGCGCCGGTCAAGTCGGCGTCGATAAACTGCGCCCATCGACAGTCCGCAGACTGGAAAACGGCGTTTGTCAGCACGGCTTCGGAGAAGTTGGCGCGCGCCATGTCCGCCTCGAAAAACGACGCCGCCTCCAACTGCGCGCCGACCCAGATTGCGCCTTCCGCTTTTACATAAGAAAATCGTCCGCCCGGGAACGCGGCGCGGCTCAGCCTTGCGCCCGGCATACGGGCGCGATCCGCGGAAACGTCGCGGCCATGGGCGTCTTCAAAACCGGCGTCTTCAAGATGCGCGCCGTCGAACACGGCGCCGTCCAGGCAAGCGCCGCGATACGCCGCGCCCGGCGCTGCAACGTCGCGGAAAACCGCCGCGGCAAGATGCGCCTCCGTAAAACTCGCCCCGGCGCAGGAGGCCTCGGCGAAGGATGCTTCATCCCCCTGCGCATGATCGAATACAGCGCCGTCGCATATGGCGTTTTGAAAGCGCGCTTTTCGAAGATCCGCGGCGTTGAAATCGGCGTCCGTGAGATCGGCGCCGGAAAAATCCGCCCCCTCCGCCGCACAGTCGGAAAAAACAGCGTTGCGGCATTTTGCATTTTTCAACGATGCGCCGTGCAGCACGGCCCCGTCGCACATGGCCTCTTCCAGCACCGCACCGTCCAACACCGCCTGTTTCAGATTGGCGTTCGACAGGTCCGCCCCCGAAAGATCGAGGCCGGATAAATCAAGCCCCGATAAATCCAGCTCCGACAACGGCCGCGCCGCCGCAGCGTACGCGGCGACGTCCTCTCTGGTCAGTCTGGACGGGGCTGTCTCCTCCGCATGCGCCTCTTCAGAGCTATCAGGCGCACGCTCCGGTTCGTCGAAGGGAACAGGCTCCTCCCCCATTTTCACGAGAGCGGCGTTTATGCCATCATGACTTTCCCGCAACATAGCGCGAAAGGCTTCAGGATCTTCGCCATAGGTTTGCTTCAGGGCGGACAAGATGGCGTCGTCCGCGCCGCTGCGCACCGCATCAATGAGCGCCGGCGCGGCCCCGAGCCGCTCCATCTGCATAACGAGATCGACCATGGTCTTTTCAAGCAAGGCGTCTTCTGCAGCCGTAACAGCAGCGGCGGTGGGCGCAGGTTTCGGATGGGACGCCTGTGCGGCGGCGGGGCTCTCTTCGCGCGCGGGCATATCGCCCTCCAAGGTTTCCACCTCCTCATCCTCAGCAACTCGCAACGCACGGCAACGCGCGCGATAAACCTCAGCCGGCTCTCCGGCGCCCAAAGCTTCATGGGTTAAAAACGCAACATCAATCTCATCGCCCCGGGCGTCTGCGACCGCAACAACGGCCCGCCAAATGAGGACGAGGCGTTCGGCGTCAGGCTCCGCCCACACCGTATCGAGGTGCAGGGCCGCTTCATCGAACGCCTCCCCCCGCGCCAGGAACAATCGCGGGCGGAGTCCCGGCAGCGCCGAGCGGAACTCGGGAAGATCTGCATGAAGATTATGAAAAACAAGCGGTTCATCGCCCCGCAAATATCCGGCGATCTGCTGATCCTGCGGGGCGGCGCTGAAGAACCGCCAGTCAAAATCCTCGGCGAACCAGGGCCAGCGCGTCCGCTCCCAGGCGGCGTCATAGCGTTTGCCAAGATAGCGCGCGCGGTCCGGATGCATAATGTCCAGCGGGCAAAACCCCGCCGGAGGCGGCGCATCATCCTTGTGGGATACAAGATGGTCCGGATATTCGATATTGGGAAGCGCGCGCGCCTGTTTGTCAAAGCCTTTGCCGTAGACGTTCAGCCCGTGGTCAGAGCCGCCAAAAGCGTTCTCATAGGTGAGCGGCATTGAAACGAACGGAGCCGGAGACGCCGTCCCGCCAACACCCGCACGATCCCAGGTCCGGTCGCCGAATACCGCAAGTTCCTTGCGCCAGTCCCCAAGCGCTGCGCCGACGCGCAGACCCGACACCGCCTCGCCATGGGGGGCGTGGGCGGTCGCTTTCAATAAAATTTCCGCATTGGGCTTGAACAGCGCGAAATCATCCGGGTAACAAAGGCTCGCTCCATCGCCGTGACGCAATTCGCCGGATAAAAAGTCCTGATCGTTCGCCAAAGTTGCGTTTGCATCCTGGCGCAGGTCAAACGTTCCCTTGACAATGAATGTCAGACTATGCCCGGGGAAATGCGCGCGCCCGGGAACAGTCAGCGATTGGAGAGACGTATCTGCGATAATCTCCACCATGATCAACGCCCTGCTCTCATCGGTTCCACCTTAGGAGGCGATGCCGGCCTGCATGCCCTTGACATCGGTCTTTCCGCTGCTTTTGCCAAGAGTGGTCGTCATCTTTCCAGCCACGGCCAACTGGCTGCTGGCGGTCAGAGTCGCCACCTTGCCGTTCAACACAAGGCTCGACCTGTTCGCCGCCGCTTTACTGTCCGTCGCGGCGAGGCTCAAAACTGTGCCGTTGACGCTGATCTGTCCCGTGGACTTCAACGACAACGAAGCCTCCCCGCAACGCAACAAGATCTCTTTCGGACCGCCGCCAGGGTCGGTCATGGAAATCTCCATATCATTGCCGTTCAAGAACTCAATCAAATCCTTGTCACTTGGGTCAGTATCTTTGATTTTTAGGCGGATCAAGTCCTCTTTCATCTCTATGGACGCATCGTTGCTGGGGTCCTTTTTCTTGGCGTCGATATCTTTTTTCTGGCGGCGCCCGTACCGGACCAGCCAGGCCCACATCGCCAGGCTCACCGCATTGAAAGTCGTGGAGACGGCGGAGGCGGATTTCCAGCTGAGCCCTGTGGGTTTGAGAACACTGGCGCTCAGCGCGGCGGTGAATGCGGCGAACGGCGCCGCCAATGTGCCGCCCACAGTATGTTCCAGGGTGCGCAGAAAACCAATTCCGGGCGCCGGATAATCGGGACGGAAATTTTTTGAAACGCCGAAAAACACCTGTTCTTCCGCAAGCGTCGTCGCCTCCTTGCTCCAGGCGTATTTCGTGCCCCCAACAAGGTCTACCGAATCGACAATACCGTAATTATAGGACGTTC
>JBCDBL010000140.1:0-9593 GCA_039183635.1 Pseudomonadota bacterium | reverse complement strand
GTTGAAAAAGGATTTAAGGCGCGACTATTTCCCCGCGCCTTGCGACGTGAAAAAACGAGGAAGACGGATATGAGCAACACAACCGGCCGCATTTCCCAGGTCATCGGCGCCGTCGTCGATGTGCAGTTCGACGATCACCTGCCGGCGATTTTGAGCGCCCTTGAAACCAAGAACGGCGACACGCGCCTTATTCTGGAAGTGGCGCAGCATCTGGGCGAAAACACCGTGCGCACCATCGCCATGGACAGCACCGAAGGTCTCGTGCGCGGCCAGGACGTCACGGACACGGGCGACGCCATCTCCGTGCCGGTGGGCGAGGGCACGCTCGGCCGCATCATGAACGTCGTTGGTGAGCCGGTGGACGAAGCTGGCCCGGTGAAGGCGGAAAAACGCCGCCCGATCCACGCCGAGGCGCCGGCCTTCGTCGAACAGTCCACGGAAGCTGAAATCCTCGAAACCGGCATCAAGGTTGTGGACCTCCTCTGCCCCTACGCCAAAGGCGGCAAGATCGGCCTTTTCGGCGGCGCGGGCGTCGGCAAGACGGTGCTTATTCAGGAACTCATCAACAACATCGCCAAGGTGCATGGCGGCTATTCCGTCTTCGCCGGTGTCGGCGAGCGGACCCGGGAGGGCAACGACCTTTACTGGGAGATGATCGAGAGCGGCGTGAACAAGGAAGGCGGCGCCGAGGGCTCCAAGTGTTCCCTGATCTACGGCCAAATGAACGAGCCTCCGGGCGCGCGGGCGCGGGTGGCTTTGTCCGGTCTTACTGTGGCCGAGGAGTTCCGCGACCAGGGACAGGACGTGTTGTTCTTTGTGGACAACATTTTCCGGTTCACCCAGGCCGGGTCCGAAGTGTCCGCCCTGCTCGGCCGCATCCCCTCCGCCGTGGGCTATCAGCCGACGCTCGCCACCGACATGGGCGGCATGCAGGAGCGGATTACGACGACCACGAAGGGCTCCATCACCTCGGTGCAGGCTATTTATGTGCCTGCGGACGACTTGACTGACCCTGCGCCGGCGACATCGTTTGCGCACTTGGATGCGACAACGGTTTTGAACCGCGCGATTTCGGAAAAAGGCATCTATCCGGCTGTGGACCCGCTGGACTCAACCTCCCGGATCCTCGACCCGCGCATTATCGGCGACGAGCACTACGAGACCGCGCGCGCCGTGCAGGGCATTCTGCAACGTTACAAATCCTTGCAGGATATTATCGCCATTCTCGGCATGGACGAGCTGTCCGAAGAAGACAAGCTGGTCGTGCAGCGGGCGCGGAAGGTGGAGCGCTTCCTGTCGCAACCGTTCGATGTCGCGCAGGTCTTCACAGGCTTCCCGGGCATTCAGGTGCCTGTGGCCGACACGGTCCGCTCCTTTAAGGCTGTGGTTGAAGGCGAATACGATCACTTGCCGGAAGCCGCGTTCTACATGGTCGGCTCCATCGAGGACGCTGTGAAGAAGGCGGAGCAACTGGCGGCGGAAGCGGCTTAGGGGCGAAGCATGACGCAAGGGCTAAATCTCGAGGACTGCGTCAACGAGATTTGTCCCTGGTCCGGCGATACTGTGTCGGCGGACAGTTTGACAGTGTATCGCGGCAAGGTCGTGGGGTTTTGCAATCCCGGTTGCCGCGACAAGTTTGAGAGCGCGATGCGCGCGTTCGATGCGAAGATAGACGAAAAAGAGCGCCAGGATGGCTGACAAACTGCAATTCAATCTCGTCTCGCCGGAGCGGCAATTGATGTCCGCCGATGTGGACCATGTGATCGTTCCGGGGTCGGAAGGGCAGTTCGGCGTTCTGCCGGGCCATGCGCCGTTCATGTCCACTATGACGCCGGGCGTCGTCACGGTGCTCGACGGATCTGACAAGACGGACATTTTCGTCGCCGGCGGGTTTGCTGAGGTGACGCCGGACGGTCTTACCATTCTCGCTGAAGAGGCGACGCCCGTGGCTGAGTTGCAGGGCGATGTTTTGGCGGGGCGGGTGAAGGCGGCGGAAGACGCCTTGGCGGCGGCTGCAAATGATGATGCGCGGCTTGCTGCGCAGGCAGCAGTGGATCAGCTGAAAGCTCTATAAAGCATTATCATATCTTCTGGGTACGATGCTCCTTTCTTCCCCCGCATGCGGGGGAAGTGTCAGCGCAGCTGACGAAGGGGGCAATACAATACACGCTTTTTAAAAATTGGCGGCGTTGGCCCCCTCCGTCGCCTTCGGCGACACCTCCCCCGTGAACGGGGGAGGAAATGAGAGCTTAAAGCATTTCCAGGCCAAGTGTGTACGGTTGGCCGTCCGGAAATGCGAAAAAACAAAGACTTAAAGCGTCTGCCTGATTCCCATTGAAGAAGAGACGCTTTAGCGGAGCATGTGTTTTTAAAAATAATATTGGGCTTTAACGCAAAACCCCATTGCGAATGAGATTCCTTAAAGGCCGAAACGCTTCCACAACTTCCACATAAACCTCCCGTTTAAACGGCACGATGAGATCCGGGGTTTCTTCTAACTCCGCCCATCGCCAGGCGTCGAACTCCGGCGTATCGTCCGTCTCAAGATCGATTTCCGCTTCATCGCCCCGGAACAACATCGCCGCCCATTTCTGGCGCTGGCCGACGCGGCCCTTGCGGGTGTAGCCTTCGGGGAAATCATAGGTGAGCCAACCGGGGGTGATGAGCAAAAGTTCCGCAGACGTCACGCCGGTTTCTTCCTGTAACTCGCGGCGGGCGGCCGGTTCGAAAGCTTCTTTTTTGTCGATGCCGCCCTGGGGCATTTGCCACATCCAGGCGTCAGGCGGATCGTCGGGGTCGCGGATCGTTTCAGAGGCGCGATGACCGATCCATACCTGGCCGCGCCCGTTGAACAGGGCGACGCCGATATTCGGTCGGTAGAGGGACAAGTCCGTCATAAGCAAAAATGCATCATTTCACTTCACAAGCGCGCCGCGGCGCCAGACCGCTTGCACGGTTATCCTTGCTGCGCTTGACGCGTGCGAAGCCGAAGGACGGAAGACGCCGGCGCAATGACATAGCCCCGCGCCTCCAGGTCTGCAACCCAGTTTTTGATATGCTTTACCGTTACAGGATTGGCGAGCCCCTGGCCGAGGGAGGCGCCGTTTTGCAGGGCGAGGGCCTCCAGCTCCAAAAGCCGGCGGTCTACAGATTCCGGCGTCGCCCGCGCGTTTAAAAACCGGTCGACCACGGTCCATCGCGTTTCGGTGTTCCGCGTCACCTCGGCGAGGACGGAGCGTTGCGAGCCGCCATTATCGATATAGGCGACGCCGCGGTTGGACAGGGTTTGCAGGAACGGTTTTAAAGATGTGTGCGACGTTGAAAACTTCGCCCCCTGATAATTCATCACTGCGAAATATCCTTGAAACCGGCCCATCAGCCAATCTAGCCGACGGTCGTTCTCCGCCCGGGAATTGGACGTCAGCAATGTGAGCGGTCCCGGATCGTTTGCGGGATAGTCGAACGGCTCCATCGGGATCTCCAGCATCAGTTCGTGCCCCGCCGCCCGGGCCTCCGCCGTCCAGACGCTGAGATTTTTCGCATAGGGCACGAAGGACAGCGTCACCTCCGGCGGCAGATCTTTGATGGCGGCGGCTGTCATGGATTGCGACAGGCCGAGGCCGGACAGAATGATGCCGATGCGCGGTCGGCCGTCGCCGTCGTCGAAAGGGCGCACGTAATAATCGCTCGCCCGTGCGCCGTCGGGACCGATTTTCGGCATCGGGCCGCCCTGTCCGTCGGAGGCGTTCGCCAAAAGGTCTGCAAGCGGCGGCGGGGGGCCGAGGCTGCGCGGTTTGGCCGGGGGTTCCGGTTTCGGCGCCGGGCGAATGCCGGCGGCCTCCGGCGCAATCATGGTTTGGGCGGGCCGTTCAATTTCCCCAAAGGTCTGGGGCTGCTCAACCGGCGCCTCAGGGGGCGCTTCGGCGAGAATGCTGGGGCGCAGACGCGCAAGACTGGGGTCCACAGCGACGGCGACCCGCGGCTCGCCGCCCAAGGGATCGCCGAACATGGCGATGGCCGACAGGCCGCCAAATGCGAGGCTGGCGATCAGGAATGCAGCGATCGCGAACGGGCTTACCCGGGCCTTACGGCGACGTAACGCCAAAAGGCCGGTGAGAGGGCTTAAAAGCGCTGAATTGGCCGGAGGTTTCGCCATCGCCGTCACTGTAAAATTCACGCACGGCGCGCCAGAAGCTATTAAGCCCTGACCGCCACGTGAAACTTAACGGCGGGATGGTTAATGGTTTGGTAATGCGGGACGATAGACGTCCTTATTGGGCCTTCACAATCGCTTCAGCTTCCGCAATCACCTCGCCGCGCAGAAGTTTCAAAGCTCGCTCAAGCTGACAGTCGCCTTCCTCGCATGACCCTGCGACGCTTGCGTCTCCCGCGGAGGGGGCGTCGCCCTCGCTCTCAAGGGCGCCGGGCAGGTCCTCTTCCTTGGGGCGTTCGGTGCTGCGCCGACGCGGCATCTCCACGACAATATCCGGCTCGACGCCCGTGGACTGAATCGATCGTCCCGAGGGCGTGTAATATCGTGCTGTCGTCAGACGCAGCGCCCCCTCAATGCCGCCTTGCAGCGGGATGACCGTTTGGACGGAGCCCTTGCCGAAGCTGCGAACCCCGAGGATCGTTGCACGCTTGCGATCTTGAAGGGCGCCGGCGACGATTTCCGAAGCCGAAGCGGAACCGCCGTTGATGAGCACCACCACGGGCGTGCCTTCCAGCATGTCGCCTGGGCCTGCGTTATAGCGTTGCGTGTCGCCGGCGTTGCGGCCGCGCGTGGAGACCACCTCGCCGCGATCAAGGAATGCGTCGGACACGGCGATCGCCTGATCGAGCAAACCGCCAGGGTTGTTGCGCAGATCCAGAACAAGCCCTTTCATATTGGGCCCAAGTTCTTTCTTCACGTCTGAAATCGCTTTTTTAAGGCCGCTTTCGGTTTTCTCCGTAAACGATGTAACGCGAATATAACCGATGTCGTCGCCTTCGATCCGGTTGCGCACCGACTGCACCTTGATGATCTCGCGCGTGATATCGACGTCGAAGGGCGCATCTTCGCCCTCCCGCGCGATTGTGATTTTGATGCTGGTGCCCTTGGGCCCTTTGAGTTTGTCCACCGCCTCGTTCAGGGTGAGACCCATGAGGGATTCATCGTCGACGGCGATAATCAGGTCGCCGGTCTCAAGGCCCGCTCTGGCCGCAGGCGTCTCGTCCATGGGCGCCACAACTTGCACCCAGCCGTCCTCGTCCTGGGTGACCTCAATGCCAAGGCCGCCGAACTCCCCGCTGGTTTGCTCCTGCATATCTTTAAAGTCGTCAATGGTCAGGTAGCTTGAATGGGGGTCGAGCGTCATCAACATGCCGTCGATGGCGCCTTCCACGAGCTCCTCATCCTCCACTTCTGTGACGTAATTGGCGTGAACCTTCTCGAAAACCTCGCCGAACAGGTCCAGCTGTCGGAAGGTGTTGCTGTTAAACCCGTGGGCCGCCGGCGCGGAGGACAACGCAACAGCGGTGAGCGCGGCGCCGCCGAAGGCCGCAGCAAAGAGCGAGAGGAACGACACGCCTTTTTTCTTTGGCGCTGTCTTGCGTGTGCGATTGGGGGTGGCGGTCATATGCGTCTCCTAGCGAAGCTCCGGGGCGATCGCCGCGGTCCTCTTGAATGCGTTTGTCTCGAGCCAGCGGGCGGGGTCCACAGGCTCGCCTTTTTTCCGGATCTCCACATAAAGCTCCGGCGCCTCGGAACCGGCGCTGAAGAGTCCGGCTATGTCACGTTCAGGGCCCATAACGCCGATCGGTTCTCCAGTTATCACGTCTTGGCTTTCCACAGCGTAAAAGCGATCCATGCCGACAAGGATGATATGGTAGCCCCCGCCGACATCAAGGATCAACACGTTGCCAATGGGCTTTTGGGCCCGTGCGAAAACGATACGGCCGTTAAACGGCGCGGTGACGACGGCCTGGCCCCGTGTTGCGACGCGCAGGCCTTCGGTTTTTCCGCCGCCGGCGCGCCGTGCGCCGAAACGCTCTATAACAGCGCCTGCGACGGGCGCGCGCAGGCGGCCTCTTGCCTCGGCAAATTGCATTTTCGGCTGATACGGCGCCGGCGCTGCAATACCGGGCATGTCTTTTTCCGGGGCCCCATTCGCAGGAGGCCGTTTTAACCCTGGCGAGGGCGCCGTGGCGGGGGGCGGTGCGGCGGGTTTCAACCTTGGCGCGACTCTGCGGGCCTGCTCCTCCAATCGGTCGATAAGGCCCCGCAATGTGGTGGCTTTTGCTGCGAGCGCGGCGACGCGGGCTTGGGCTTGCCGCGCTTTCAGGGAGGCTTCCGTCTCCTCTTTTTGTTTTTCAAACAAAAGTTCTTCCAGGATGGACTGCCGCCCCCGTAACTCCTCGTTGGTTTGCAAAAGCGCCGTTTTCTCGGTTTCCATGTCAGCGCGCAAAGCGGCGAGGCGGTCCAGGTCGATGCGCAGCGCTTCGGCGCGTTCGGCGAGCTCCGGCGCAGCCGAGCCGAGCACCATCGCCGTCCGGGCCGCCTCTGCGGCGTCCTGGGGGGAGACGGCGATCGCCGGGGGTTGAGAGAGCTCCAGCGCCTGCAGGGCGGCGAGCACCTCCGCCAGCGTGTCGCGCTCGGCGTAGAGCTTTGCAGTGAGCGCCGCTTCATCGCCGGTCAGCGTCATTAGCCGAGACTCAATGGCGCTCGCTCTGGTTTCCATTTGTTGCAGGCTTTCCGCCGCTTCGATGAGGCGCTGGCGCAAAGACGCCACCTCGCGTTTGCGCTGAGCGGCCTCTTCCGCCAGACGCTCTTTTTCTTCCGTGCGCGTTTCAAGTTGTTCTTCAAGCGCTTCCAGCCGTTCCGGCGTCGCCGTTTGGGCGTAAGCCGGTGCAGCGCCGGCGATAACGCCAAGGCATAAGGCGAATGCCATCCCGGCGGTCGTTGGAATGCGGCCCTGCCTGTATGGAACTTTCAAAACCATGCGTCTGGTGGTTCGCTTCACTTCACACTGTCAAACACGATGATAGGGATGACCCGCAAGGATCGTTGTCGCCCTGTAGATTTGCTCTGTTAGCATGACTCGCACAAGCATGTGCGGCCACGTGGCGGGGCCTAAGGCGAGGCGCAGATCCGCCTTGTCCAGTACGTCTTGCCCGTGGCCGTCGGCGCCGCCGATAAAAAACGCCGCAGCGGGCGCGCCGTCGTCCCGCCAGGCGGCGAGTGTCTCGGCCAGCGCCGCGCTCGCCAGGGACTTGCCCTTTTCATGCAGGGCGATTCGCTTTGCGCCGTCCGGTGCGGCGGCAAGGAGCAGTTGAGCTTCCTTGTTCTTTAAAGACGGACCTTTCAGGCCCTTTGGCGCTTCGATTTCTACAATGTCGAGTTGCGAAAACCCCAGCGGTTTGCCGACCCCCGCCGCCCGTTTGCGATAATCGGCGACAAGTTCCAGCTCCGGACCGCTTTTCAGGCGCCCGGCGGCGGCGATGAGCAGGCGCATCGTGTTACGACGCGGCGGGCTCGCCCATCGCCTCCGGCGACCAGATGCGCTCTAGGTTATAGAAGGCGCGCACCTCCGGCCGGAATAAATGGATGATGAGGTCGCCGGCGTCGATCAGCACCCAGTCGCAGGCCGGCAGTCCCTCAATCCGGACTTTTTTGAACCCGGCTTCTTTAAAGGCCCGCATCACATGGTCCGCGATGGCGCCGACGTGGCGCTGGGATCGGCCTGAGGCGACCACCATGGCGTCGGCCATGGAGGATTTGCCCGCGAGATCGATTTTCACGACCTCTTCGGCTTTATCCTCGTCGAGTTTGCTAAGGGCGATGTCGAGAAGCGCCTTGGCGCGTTCTTCTGGCGATCCGCCGGGACTGTCGTCCTCAATGTCGGTCGCTGCGACGGCTTGGCGTTCTCGCCCTGGCGTCGCCTGGCTCTGGTGCGGTGTCAGCGATATTCTCCGTTAAAAGTCGCACGATACCTAAATAATGTAACACGCCTTATCGTCGAACGTTACCTTTATGCGGCGCTGAGCAGGGAGATGGAGAATAAATTTCCTGCATCCGTCCACATTTCAGACAGGTGAAAACCGCTCTCTTGTGCAAGGTGAGCGATGTTATCTTTCTGAAATTTATGGGAATTTTCGGTATGTAGCGTCTCACCGGCGGTGAACGCAAAAACGTGATCGTCGATCTCGATTTTTGTCGTTTTTAAAGCGCGCAAATGCATTTCGATTCGCTCTTTTTCGGCGTTATAGAAGGCGTAATGCTCAAAATCATCGCGATTAAGGACCGCATCCAGTTCCCGCTTCATGCGGGTGAGCAGATTAAGGTTAAACGCCGCCGTGACGCCGCCGGCGTCATTGTAGGCGGCGTTAAGGACCGTTTCGTCCTTTTTGAGATCCGCGCCTAAGACGAACAGGCCGTTTTCGCCAAGGGTGGCGCGGGCGTTCCTTAAAAAGGCGATGGCGTCGTCCGGCTCGAAATTTCCAATTGTCGAGCCTGGGAAAAACCCGACCCGGCGGGCGTGGGGCGCGGCGTCCGGCAGCGCAAGTTTTTGCGTAAAGTCGGCGCACACAGCGCCGATGGGAACATTTGGAAACCGTTCCGTGAGCGGCGTGACGTTGGCGATCAAATGCTCCCGGGAGATGTCCAGGGCGACATATTCCGCCGGGCGTTCCAAGGCGTTCAGCAGCGTGATGATTTTCACGCTGGACCCGCTGCCGTACTCCAATATGGCGGCGTCGGGGCCGATCGCGGCGGCGATGTCCGGGGCGACGAGTTCCAACAAAGCTGTTTCCGTCCGTGTCGGATAATATTCAGGCGTCGCGCAGATCTTGTCGAACAGCGCCGAGCCGTGTTCGTCGTAAAAGTATTTCGGCGACAACGCCTTTTGCGGCAGCGACAGCCCGGCGAGGGCGTCGGCGCGAAAGTCGCTGAGCGGGGGTTCGAAATCGGCGAAGAAGCTGAGCGCCTTATAAGGCTTATGAATAACGGCCAAGGGAAAGCCTTTTGAACTTGGCCGGCTCGCCCTTCGCTACGCACTTCCCCCGGCGCGAATTTGCGTCGAGGACAGAGGATTGCGCGTCTCCGGCAGGTATATCCATGCGGGCGGCTGCCTTAGTCCGAACATATTAGACTGGCGCTCGTCAACCCGTGCATAAGAAAAAACTTGGGCGGCTTTTGACAGGGGCGCACTCAGCTCATAGCCCGGCCGGGCGAACACGGCGATGGGAACAAGCCCGGCGATGGCGCGCCATTGCGCCCATTTGTGGAACGTTTGCAGATTATCCGCGCCCATCAGCCAGACAAACCGCACGCCCCCATGCCGTGCGATAAGCGCCCGCAACGTATCGTAGGTGTATTGCAGTTTACGCCGGCGTTCAAAATCGGACACGCGGATGCGCGGATGATCGGCGACTGCGCGCGCCTTCGCTACGCGGGCGTCGTAATCGGCGAGGTCATCAGCGCTTTTCAGCGGGTTTTGCGGGGAGACCAGCCACCAGACCTGATCCAGCTGCATGCGCCTCAGCGCTTGAAGGCTGATTTCTCTGTGTCCGTCGTGCGCAGGATTGAACGAGCCGCCAAGCAGCCCCACGGTCAT
>JBCDBL010000139.1:0-9649 GCA_039183635.1 Pseudomonadota bacterium | reverse complement strand
TTCTCATGCTTGATGATGAGATTAAGAAACGCGAGGCGGCTGCTGTACGCTTGGCGGACGTCCGCGACGCGGCCGGATCACACCTGCGGCGCGCTGCGCGTCGAAAGCGACAAAAAAATCATCCGGCACTGCGTGCGCGATTCTCATAAGCTCGCGCTTTCGATAAGCTAACGAACCGCCATCGCCATATTTGGGTCGATCGTCATTGTGACCCATCACCAGACAGCGCAACGCATAGTCAAGGTTTGCCTCTTGCATCCGTTTCTCAATAGAATGACGGAACGAGTAAATGACGTGCTTTTTTGTCGGCAATAAGCCTCGTGTGCGGAGCGCCTTGTTCGCTGCAGCCGAGAACGCACTCGATTTATCATGGTAGTTCGGAAAGCCCTCCGGCGCGCGTTTTGCGGCTTCGAGCGAAACGCCGACAAGTGGGATCTCCCGAATGGAGTTTTCGTTCTTGATTTCCCGGGCATTGCTTCCTTCTTCAACCGGACGCACTCGAATGTGAGGAATGTCGGCGTCCAGTCGGATATGTTCGGGTTGGAGGTTGACGATTTCACCGGGGCGACACCCAGTTTCCACGAGCATCAGAATGGCCAGGAAAATATCCTCGCGCAGGCCATCCAAAGAGCCGGGCACGAGTATCTTTTGCTCCACCCAACCGGGTTCAAATGGGAGCCGTTTGGCCCGCTTTGTGGTTTTGAAATTGAGATCGCGAAACGGATTCTCGCCGCCGTCGACACCCTTATACCGGAAATACTCGGCGTAGAGCGAGCGCATGTCGCCAAAATGTTTAGACGCTGTTTTGGGCTTTTTGGGAGCCGCCTCCGGGTCCGAAGGCGAAAGCTGATCATTCCACCAATCATAGTAACGCGTGGCGATTTCCCGCGTGATTTCGGAGATCGGAATATCCCCTATGACCTCGATGAAGTATCGGAGCGATCGGTCCTTGGTTTGCTCCCAAAGTTTCTTTTGCCCGGGGGATTTAGTTCGCAGCGTGTTCGCCATGATCTTGGTTTTATAGAGCTCCATGGCCGTAGATACGGTTACTTTCGGTTCCTCTACGATCCCGAGCAGGGCGTCGGCTTCTACTGGATTTACCCGTCCATCCGACCCGGCGCGCCCCCCAATTGCGAGTGACCGATGAACCACTTCAGCGATCATGGAGGGGTCGGCGAGTTCCGCCGCAGGGCGATAAGCAAACCCCGCAGCGAGCGCTCTTGCTTTGGCAATTTCGTATCGGCGTTCCGCCATGGCGGTATCGATCGGCTCGCCAAGTCCTTCGAGTTTTAAGGCGAGCTTCAAGTCGGCCCAGTAGGCATCGTCCGCCGCCGCCAATCCGTCCCGGCGCATTTTTGCGACTTCTTCGGACTTGGTATTCAGCGTTTGGACGATATGAAGTCCGGGATACATCGCACGTAGGGCCGCGGGGACGGATCGGTAATAGTAGTACCAGCCATTACGGATTTTCAGATATTTTCGGTCGGCGGGAGAGCGTGTCATAGGACACATACTAGTACAAACACTATTACCAGACTAGTACAAAATCGACCGGCAGACGATTCGAACCTACGTCATGCCGCATAAAATTGTTTAAAAACAAATAGGTATAAGTGTTTTGTAAAAGAGTATCTGGAGCGGGCGATGCGATTCGAACGCACGACCCTCACCTTGGCAAGGTGATGCTCTACCCCTGAGCTACGCCCGCTCACTGGCGTTTGGATAAGGCCGAGAGGCGGTGATATGCCTGATCGGCGGCGCGATTGCAAGATATTTCCAACACCTTCGATCATAAGGCGATTGAACGGACGCTAAAGCCAATCGCCCTCCGTCTCCAGGGTCGCCGGGTCAAGATTGCGCAGCAACAGGGCCTGGGGCCCGATTTTCGGAAGCTCCCACCGAAAGAAAAAGTCGCACGCCGCAAGCTTGCCGTTCAGGTAGTCCTCATCGCCGCCGCCGGCGCCCAAAAGCCGCAAGGCCGTCAGCGCCTGGCGCAGCCAGATCCAGCCAATGACGTACTGGCCGAATACATCGAGATAAAGCGTGGCGTTCGCAAGCGCGCGCTCCGGCCCTTCCTTCAGCGCCGCTTCCCCCAGCGCCTTTGTGATATCGCCAATCAACGCCGCGGACTGTTCCAGCGCTTCTGCGTGTTGTTGCAGGCGCGGATTGGCCTTAGCGGCGGCGGTCGTCTCTCCCACAAGGCCCATAAACCGCGTCAGGGCTTCGCCGCCGTCGCCGAGCACCTTGCGGCCGAGCAGGTCGAGCCCCTGGATGCCGGTCGTGCCTTCGTGGATGGGGTTTAAGCGGTTGTCGCGATAGTGCCGCTCCACAGGAAAGTCGCGCGTGTAGCCGTACCCGCCATGGACCTGAATGGCGAGGGAGTTTGCTTGAACACAGTACTCGGACGGATAGCTTTTTGCGACCGGCGTCAAAAGGTCGAGCAAGCGCGTGATCTCCCGCTTCTCTTCCCCCGTTTGTGCTGTTTCATGCAGATCAACCAGGCTGGCGCAATAAAGGATCAAAGACATCGCGCCTTCGCTGTAGACCTTTTGCAGCAGCAGCATGCGCTTGACGTCGGCGTGCTCTATGATCGGAACCGGCGGCGATTGAGGGTCTTTGTCGGACAGGGCGCGCCCTTGCGTGCGGTCCTTCGCATACTGAAGGGAAGCGTAGTAGCCGGCAAGACCCAGGGCGGCCGCCCCCATGCCGACGCCGATCCGCGCCTCGTTCATCATCTGGAACATGTAAGCAAGACCCCTGTGGGGCTCCCCCACAAGGTAGCCGACGGCGCCGCCCTCTTCGCCGAAATTCAACAGCGTATTGGTCGTGCCGCGATAGCCCATTTTGTGATTGAGCCCGGCGAGCTTCACATCGTTGCGCTGGGTGGGGGCGCCGGCCTCATCCAGGAGATATTTCGGCACGATGAACAGGGATATGCCCTTGACGCCGGGAGGGCCGCCGGGAATTTTCGCCAAAACATGGTGTACGATGTTTTCCGACAGCTCATGATCGCCGGCGGAGATCCACATCTTGCTGCCGGTGATGCGATACGTTCCATCGTCTTGCGGTTCGGCCTTTGTGCGAATGTCGGCAAGGGAGGAGCCGGCTTCAGGTTCGGACAGGCACATGGTGCCGAAAAAGCGACCTTCGATCATCGGTCGCATAAAGAGCTTTTTCTGCTCTTCGCTGGCGTGAACCCGCTCCAGATTGGCCGCGCCGATGGTCAAAAACGGGTATCCCGCCGCCGGCAAATTCGCGGCGCAGAAAAACGACAAGATCGCCTGACAGGCGATCACCGGCATCTGCATGCCGCCATCGTCATAGTCAAACCCGGCACCCATGAACCCCGCCGCCACATAGGCGTCCACGGCCTCTTGCACCTCTTCGATCAAATGGACTTTTTCGCCGTCGAAGGTCGGCTCGTTGGCGTCAAGCTTCGCCGCGAACGGGGCGAATTTTTCCTCCGCCAATTTCTCCGCCGTTTCAAGGGCGCCGACAATCGTGTTGCGGTCATGGTCGGCGTAATGCGACGTTTTGAACAGGTCGTCCATGCCGAAAACGTCAAAGAGCTGGTATTCAAGTTCGCGGCGCAGGCGCATGGCGGACGTCTCCTGAAAAGAAAATTAGATTAGCGTAAGAATTTCACTCCCGCGCGGAACGTCAACCCATCGACGCAGCTCAAGACTTTCAATCGACGACACATATCGTTTAAAGCGTTTCCGGACGACATATCCGCAGTTTGACATCCAGCAACGCGAAAAAACAAAGACCGCAGGCGCCGCCTCGTTTCCAATTCAAGCAACGACGCTTTAAAGTTCTCAATCTATGACGCATCCCGCCCCCACCAACGCTGCGCGACAAGACGTTTTCGACCGACTCGACGCCCTTGGCGTCGCCCACGAAACGTTCGATCACCCTGCCTTTTTCACCGTGGAGGAGGGCCGCGCCCATAAACTGGAGCTGCCGGGCGGGCATTCGAAAAACCTTTTTTTAAAAGACAAGGGCGGCGCGCTGTTCCTTGCCGTCGCTTTCGCCGATACCCAGGTGGATTTGAAGGCCCTTTCAAAGCGCGTCGCAAAAGGACGCCTGAGCTTCGGATCGCCGGAATTGCTCTTGAAAACATTAGGCGTAACGCCGGGGTCCGTGACGCCGTTCGCCTTGCTGAACGATCAAAAGATCGCGGTGAACGTCATTCTTGATCACGCGCTGTTGCGGCAGGATCCGATATATTTTCACCCGCTCGAAAACACCGCCTCAACAGCCGTGTCGCCGGAAGGTCTCCTCACCTTCCTGCGCGCCAGCGGCCATGATCCGCTGATCGTGGATCTGGCCCGTCCGCTCGACTAAAGCATTTCCGGGCTAAGTGCGTGGCGGGCCGGCTGGAAAGGCATAAAAACAAGACCTTAAAGCCTCGTCCTCATTCCGATTGGTGCGACGCCGCTTTAAGGCGTGAGGGAAACCAATGTTGCTTTCCCGGCAAGGGCGGCCCATGTAGAGGGCGGACTCACATCAAAAGGACAAGGCTCCATGACGACCATCATCGGATCCGACGCGGCCGGCGCGCCGGCCGCGGATCTTATTAAAGACGCCACGACGGAAAGCTTCGCCGAGGATGTCCTCGCCGCCTCAAAAACACAGCCCGTGCTGGTGGATTTCTGGGCGCCCTGGTGCGGGCCCTGTAAGCAATTAACCCCAGTCCTTGAAAAGGTTGTTTCGGAAGCGAAAGGGTCTGTGAGGCTGGTTAAAGTCAACATAGACGAAAACCAGCTCATCGCCCGCGAAATGCGCATCCAGTCGATTCCGGCCGTCATCGCTTTCGTCGACGGCCGACCCGTGGACGGCTTTATGGGCGCGGTGCCTGAAAGCGACATCAAGGCTTTGATCGATCGGCTCGGCGGGGGCGGCGGCGCAGAGGATCTCAACGCCTTTCTCGACGCTGCAGACGAAGCCTTCAACGCGGGGGACTTGTCCGCCGCCGCCGGCGCGTACGGACAGGCGGCGCAAGCCGACCCCCAGAACGTCAGCGCCATCGCCGGCCTCGCCCGTTGCCACATCGCCAACAACAGCGCCGACAAGGCGCGGGAGATGTTGAAACTGATCCCGCCGGACCAGCAATCGGACCCCGCCGTGGCGAGCGTCATGGCGGCCCTTGAGCTGGCGGAGCAGGCCGAAGACGCCGGCGATGTCGCCGCGTTGAAAGCGGCGGCGGCGGCCGCGCCTGAGGATTGCCAGGCGCGGTTCGATCTCGCCAATGCGCTTTTGGCCGCCGGCGCCCGGGAAGAGGCGGTGGAGGAGTTGCTGTCGATCATAAAAATCGACCGCGCCTGGAACGATGAAGAAGCCCGCAAAAAGCTGCTGACTTTGTTCGAAGCATTTGGTCCGAAAGATCCTTTAACCCTTAGCGCTCGCCGAAAGCTGTCTTCGATCCTATTTTCTTAGCGTAGAGAGCAGAACATCGCTGAAAAGGTTTGAGATGAGCGACGCCGCGCCCCTTAAAACCGGGGCCGCAATCCCCGAAATCATTCCATTGTTTCCGCTTGCGGGGGCGTTGTTGCTGCCGCGCGGGCGGTTGCCCCTTAATATCTTCGAACCGCGATACCTTAACATGGTGGATGACGCCCTCGGCGCGGGCCGTATCATAGGCATGGTGCAAACCCGCGACGATAACGAGGACGATGACGGCGTACCGGCGCTTTACGACGTCGGCTGCATGGGCCGCATTACCTCGTTCGCCGAAACCGGGGATGGTCGCTATCTCATCACGTTGACAGGAATTGTGCGCTTTCGTATCGAGCGAGAAATCGACGCCGACACGCCTTATCGTCAGGCGCTCGCGCGCATCGGCGCCTATGAGGCGGACCTTGCGCCCGACAGCAATCAACTGCCGGCGCGGGATGCGCTGCTCAGCGTTTTGAAGGAGTATTTGAGCGCCCAGGACCTCAAAGCCGACTGGGAGTCCATAGAAACGGCGGACAACGAGACCCTGGTCAACTCCCTCGCCATGATTTGCCCGTTCGAACCACGGGAGAAACAAGCCCTGTTGGAGGCCGACGGCCTTGGCGATCGCTCGCAAATGCTGACGGCGCTGATGGAGATGGCCCTCGCCGAAAGCGAAGAAGGGCCGATGTCGCCGCTGCAATAGGGCGTGCAACACTTTCATTGTATATGTCGGGCGGCGGCCCTAAAACCGTCTCACCGACAAAGACAGTTAGGTTGACCCCGTCATGACCGAAACACCCGCCGCTGAGATCGACCCTAAACTACTTGAGATTCTCGTCTGCCCCCTGACCAAGGAAGGTCTAATCTATGACAAGGCGGCCGGGGAGCTCATAAGCAAATCTGCGCGCCTTGCCTTTCCTGTACGGGAGGGCTGTCCGATTATGCTGCCGGAAGAGGCGCGGGCGCTTGACGATGCAGACATCGCCAAACTGACATGACGAACGAAACCGGCGTCCCCTGGCCGATCGAACTTCGGTTGAAGAAATCCGATCGCATTCTCGAAGTCGACTTCGACAACGGCCGTGCGGTGCGTTTGACCGCTGAACGCTTACGTGTGGACTCGCCCAGCGCCGAAGTGCAAGGCCATCACCCCTCTCAAAAAAAAGTCGTCACCGGAAAACAGAACGTCGCCATTGTCGATATGGAGCGGGTCGGTAATTACGCCGTCCGCCTTATTTTCGACGACGGCCACGACACCGGGCTTTATACGTGGGCGTACCTTTACGACCTTGGCGCCGATTAAATCGCGAGCCGGTATCCGCCCGAATCTGTCAGCAAAATACTGGCGTTAGAAGGGTCAGGTTCGATTTTCTGACGCAGGCGATAGACGTGAGTCTCAAGAGTATGCGTCGTGACGCCGGAATTGTAACCCCAGACTTCGTCCAACAAAACGTCCCGGGACACCGGCTTGCCGCCGGCGCGGTAGAGAAACTTTAAGATATTGGTTTCTTTTTCTGTAAGTCGTATCTTCTTATCATTGTCCGCAATCAGCAGTTTCACAGCCGGACGAAACTCATACGGGCCGACTTTGAACACAGCATCTTCGCTTTGCTCATGACTGCGCAAATGCGCGCGCACCCGCGCAAGCAGAACGCCGAATTTGAACGGCTTGGTCACATAATCATTGGCGCCCGCGTCAAGGCCGAGAATGGTGTCTGCTTCAGAATCGGCGCCCGTCAGCATGATGATCGGCGCCTTAAAACCGTTCTTGCGCATAACGCGGCACGCCTCCCGGCCATCCATGTCAGGCAGGCCCACATCAAGAAGCAGCAAATCGATATGCTCCTCCCCCTTCGCCCGCTCGATCGCCGCAGCGGCCGTCGCGATCTCCTCCACCTCAAAATCGTCGTGGAGCTCGAACTGCTCCATTAAAGTTTCACGCAACAGATCATCGTCATCGATCAGCAGAACTTTCTTCGGTCGGCTCATAAAATAGAAACTCCGCCTTTAAGGTGTTGGGCGCCGGACGCAAGACGCCGGGATCACCCACGCATTGTCATAAGACTCCTATAGGCTGCGGCGTGAAAAACGTCAAAATTGCGCCATGAAGCAGGTGAGGCTTTGACCGCCGTACCAGCGCCCTTTAGCTTCGGACCTATGAATATCATCGTTACGCCAGATGGGTGGCTCGCCGCCGGCGACATTCGCGTGCGCTGCGCGCTCGGGCCGGCTGGCGTCGCCCTGGACAAGCGCGAAGGCGACGGCGCGACCCCGATCGGCGCGTTTGCGATACGCCGGGCGCTTTATCGTCCTGACCGCTTGACGGCGCCCCAAACCCGCTTGCCGGTCGCGCCGATCACGCAGGCCGACGGCTGGTGCGACGCGCCAGACGATCCGCAGTATAATCGCCCGGTCGTTTTACCGTATCCGGCCAGCGCGGAACGTATGTGGCGGGACGACCATCTTTACGACGTATGCGTTATTCTCGGCCATAATGACGATCCGCCCAAGCCGGGGGCCGGCAGCGCCATTTTCTTTCACCTCGCCCATGATGACTACCGGGCGACAGAGGGCTGCATTGCTGTGGCGCGCGCCGACATGCTGCGCCTTCTAAAAACCCTCGGTCCGGAAGATGTAATGGAAATAAAAGCTGAGGCTTGATCTGAAAGCGACACGCTTGTGTCAAAACCACTTTAGCGCCGTCGCGAAGCAAGGACCCGTCTAACCGGCGCTGCGGGCCGACAGGCTCGCCAGGCGCAGCGCCGCACGTTCGGCCAAAGCCGCCTGGGGCGCACCCGCCGACTTCGCCGCCCGTTCGGCGTCATGGAGCGTTTGCAGCGCCATCGCCAGGCGCGGCGCGTCCCATCGGCGCAATTGTGCTTCAAACCGTTTCGCTTCGGCGAAAAACACCGGCGGGCGGAGACGTTTCATGGCCGCCCCCGCATCAAGTCCCCCGGCCATGGCGGTGCGCGCCGTATAAAGACGGTCAAAATGACGTTGTAAAGCGCGCAGCAAACCTATGGTGCTGGCGCCGGCCGCGGAGGCCCTGTGAAACTCCGCCTCCAACGCCTTAAAGTCGCCCCCCGCCGCCGCGGCCGTCAATGCATCAAGGGCGTGCTCTCCATCTTCGGCGAGACAGGCGGCGGCGTCGGTCCGGCGGACATTGACCGGCCCGTCGCGCAACGCCTTCGGGCCCATATACAAGATCAGCTTTTCTATCGCCGCCCGGGTGAGGCCCCTGTCGCCGCCCAGACCCGCCGCGACAAGATCCAAAGCTTCAGCGTCAATGCTGATATCCTCATCTCGCAACCCCGCCCGAATGACATCGCGCACATCCTTGGGGCTGTCTTCGTAACACGGCAGGGCCGCAACGCGCCTACCGCCTTCGAATGATTTGCGTATGGCGGAGCGCTTGGTAAGTTCGCCGGCCTCCAGCAAAATGAGCGCCGTCGGTTTCAACGCATCGCTTTCAAGGGCGTCAATGCACGCCGTTACGGATTTCGCCGCGCCATCGCCAGAAAGGCGCACACGGACAACCCTCATGTCTCCGGTCATCGATAAGGCGGCTGCTTCGTCCGCCAAACGCGCCGCATCGCCCTTAATCTCAGATTCCGTCAACTCGATGAAATTAAACGGGTCCTGAAAATCCTTCACCACGGATCTGGCGAGCGCGTCGGAGCGCTCCCGCACGAGACCGGCATCAGGGCCATAGATCAGAACCGCCAAAATAGCGGCGGGCCTGTCGGCGACGAAGTCCTGTATAGACCTGCCCTTCAGGGCGACCATGGGTCGGTCTCAAGTATGGCGGCGTCTTCCGGCGGCTCGAGCGCTTCGAAAGCCTCAATTAAATCTTTCGGCTCTTCAGGCGTAGTGTTTTCAGTGGAATTCTGTTGGGGCCGTGTAAAGAAGATCGCGAGCTGACGTTCGATGTCGAGACCGATACGCTGCGCCGCTTTTTCTACAGCATCTTGTTCTGCGGCACGTGTGGAAAACTGCGACGTCACGACGTTATAAGACGCCACACTGTTTATTCTACCCGAATAAACGATGGTGTTCATGTCACGATCTCTTAATGTGAATGCACCCCGGACTGTGTAGTTATATCTTGTAACAGAGGAGTCAAGATCAATGCCAAGGGGAACCCGCCTGTCCTTTAAGGATATGGCGAGTTCATATTTTGGCGACGCCGCCACGCCGGGCGCCATATTGT
>JBCDBL010000138.1:0-9806 GCA_039183635.1 Pseudomonadota bacterium | reverse complement strand
TTAACTTTATTAATATTATAGTTAACTCACATTAATATTTAATATAATTCACCAATTCGCAACCACAAATCCTTACCATCTGATTTCTAAGGTGTTTTACCCTAAGGTGTTTGCGTGTCCGTTAGTCCGCATCTTGCAAATATTCGGCGTTTCGATCTAAGCCGCATCTGGTTGCGTAAGGACGTGCTGACGGCCTCGCTTGCGTTGAACCTGCTTGGGCTCATGATGCCGATCGCAGTTTTGCAGGTGTACGATCGGGTTTTGCGAAATCAGTCGTATGATACGTTATGGGCTCTGACGGCGATATTGTGCGCTGTCATCGCTATGGAGTTCTTTTTAAGGTGCCTGCGATCACTGATATTGGGGCAAGCCGGCGCGCGATACGATCATCGCATGAGCCTTACAGCGTTTGCACGCCTTCTTGATACAGATCTTCAATATTTCGAACGACAAACTGCAAACGCCTATGTCGACGAATTTCGCGCCATTCAACGGGTGAAAGAATTCTATGCGCAACAAGCGCTGACCCTCGTCGCAGATCTTCCATTTCTGCTTGTATTTTTTTGCTTAATCGTTTTTATCGCAGGTTGGCTCGCCGTTATCCCGTTGATCTTCGTGGCCGCCTTTGTGGCGGTCGCCTACGAGATCGCCAAGCGAACCCGTGAAGCCGCCGAGGCGCGGGATGAGGCGGATCAGCATCGCTATAATTTTCTAATCGAAAGCCTGTCAGGCATTCAAACGGTTAAGACCCTGGCGATGGAGCGCATCATGTCGGCGCGCCACGAACGTTTGCAAAAAACATCCGCAAGCGTTGTTGAGCGTCTCACCAATATCAATACCCAAGCCCAAGGCCTGTCTGCATTCTTCGCCCAAGGCGCGACGATCACGATCGTCGGCGCCGGCGCGCCCGTCGTGGTCTCAGGCGCCCTGTCCCTGGGCAGCCTCGCCGCCACCATGATGCTGACGGGCCGAATGCTTCAGCCAATCGTACGCGGATTTTCAATTTGGACGAAGTATGAATCCGTGCGCCTCATGGAGAGTAAAATCGAAGTTCTCTTCGAACAACCCTTAGAGCGCCTCAGCGGTGCGCCGTTGCAGCAGCGCATGGAAGGTGAAATCGTATTCGATAACGTGTCGTTCCGGTATCCGGACGCCGATCACGACATCGTTGCAAATCTTAGCCTTGAGATCGCGCCAGGTGAAATGATCGGATTGTCCGGGGCCAACTCCTGCGGAAAAACGACCCTTCTGTTCCTCATAAACGGCCTTTTGAGCCCAACATCAGGACGTATTCTTTTGGATGGCGTCGACCTGCAAACGATCAGCCTTGACCATGTGCGCGCACAAGTTGGTTTCGCACCGACAGAAGGAACGCTCTTTACGGGAAGCTACCTCGATAACCTCACCATGTTTCAGCCGGGGCAAATCAACAATGCTATTGAAATAGCACGCAGCCTTGGACTGGACCATTATTTGGCGCGCTTGCCGGACGGTCTGAAAACCGTTGTCGGCTCGAACGGCGGAACGCCGGAAGGCGTCCGCCAAAGAATTGCGATTGCAAGGGCACTTGTGACAAATCCGAAAGTCCTGCTGTTCGATAAAGCTTATAAAAGCCTCGACCATGAGAGCGACCTCAGGCTTTTGCAAACAGTTGAAAGCTTGAAGAACCGTAAAACCGTCATCATGGTTGCCGAACGCCCGTCCTATCTCAAATTATGCGACCGTCTGTTTACGATGCAAGACGGCGGCCTTGTTGAGACCGCGCATGATGCTTTGAGGGTCAGCCGGCACGCGCCCCCGCTAGTGACAGCTGGAGGTGCGGCATGACGTGGCATACGGAGTATAATACATTTGAGGGCAGAGCCTCGGAAACCGGAGGCAGTTTCCTTGATCTTATTCACTTTGAAATGAACCGGGGCGCCGGCGGCGCTGAATCGCTTTGGCATCTTGTTAACCCGGACTCTCCAGCCTCTTGCTTGCCGCCGCTTCTGACACAACTCAATTGGTCGGGACAATTGAGCGAGCTCAACAACGCCCTGCCGCACTTTTCTAACGATATAACTCTTACAGACGTCCGCAACACCCTGATCGCGCTTGGGTACAAAACAAGCCGTTTTAAAGCCCGCCCCAGAGATATCGACAACCGTGTCGCACCATGCCTGTTCGAGTGGCCGGACACAGGAACCGTCGGCGTCATTATCGGGGCTTCGGACGGCGTCCGATACGCTTTTATCAACGGGGAGTACAGACGCTTGTCGGCGGCGGAGGAGTGGAAGAAAGGCTACGCTTACGGCGTTACGCGCCTTGACGTCGACGAACCGCAAGCAACGCAGACAGATAAATTTGTCTTATCCGTTCTCAGCCGTTTTCGCTCCAGCATCGGCCAGCTTTTGCTGATTTCGTTCTTCTCAACGCTGCTCGCCCTGGCGACGCCGCTGTTTGTCATGACGACCTATGATCGGGTGATCGGACACCACTCCCTGGGCAGTTTGCCGATGCTGCTCATCGGCGTCAGCGTCGCCCTGCTCGCAGACCTTATGCTGCGCGTCATCCGTGGCCGCTTAATCGGCGCCGCCGCCGGGCGCATCGATTTCCTCTTGGGATCATCGACGTTTCGCAAACTTCTGGCGTTACCGCTGAGCTATACGGCGCGGTCATCCATCAGCACGCAAATATCACGGCTCCGTGAATTTGAGTCTTTGCGCGACTTTTTTACCGGACCCGGCGCAAACGCTTTGGCGGACCTGCCCTTTGTGTTTATTTTGATTGTCGCCATCGGCTTCATCGCCCCGCCGCTTGTTTTCGCGCCCCTCATTTCTATCGGGCTTTATATTTTATTCGGCGCCATATGGACGCCCAAAGCGCGCCATGGGGAAAAAACGTTCGGCCTCGCCGCATCGCAACGCCAAGAATTTCTCGTAGAATCCTTGATGCGCATGCGAGACGTTAAACAATGCGGCGCAGAAGGCACCTGGCTGGAACGGTTTCGGCTGCACTCGGCCAAGGCCTGCGCCGCCCAACGTCAGGTGCAAGACAGCAACGCAATCAAAGAGGCCGTCTCCCAGGGTATCATGAGCGCCTCAGCGCTGCTTATCCTCGTGGCGGGAGCTTTCGCCGTCCTCCAGGGCCAAGCGACCGTAGGCGGACTTATCGCTTCCATGGCGCTGACATGGCGAATCTTGAACCCGATACAGGCCGCCTTTCTCGCAGGCACCCGCCTGTCGCAAATCATGGTGTCGGTCCGGCAAATCGATCGGCTGATCCGGATAAACGAACAACGGGTCGCCCAAACCAACTCGCTCTTGCGTCCGGAATTTTACGGCGATATTACATTCTCAAGGGTGAGCTTCCGTTATCCCGGCACGGAGGACCCAGCTCTCGTCGGCATGACTTTCAAACTGGAAGCCGGCGAAATGCTCGCGGTCATAGGACCCAACAGTTCTGGCAAATCCACAATATTAAAGCTCCTGGCGGGGCTTTATCGGCCGCAAGCCGGATCGATCTCCCTCGACGGCATGGACCTGCGTCAAATCAGT
The DNA here is from genome assembly GCA_039183635.1 of Pseudomonadota bacterium. Lineage (GTDB taxonomy): Bacteria > Pseudomonadota > Alphaproteobacteria > Caulobacterales > Parvularculaceae > JBCDBL01. Next base: position 6,270 of record JBCDBL010000138.1, on the reverse strand, counting down.
CCGACGATCCTGCGCCGGTATGTGGCGTACGTGCCCCAGAACACGAACTTGTTTTACGGCTCCCTCGCCCAAAACCTGCGCTTCGCCAATCCCACCGCCTCAGACCAGGAAGTCTGGGCCGCACTGGAAGAGGCCGGCGTGCGGCACATCGTTGAAACTTTCCCTCACAGGCTCGAGCAGCGCCTCGGCGATATCGCCACAGAGCAGATGCCGGCAGGGTTCACGCGCCGGCTCGCCGTGGCCAGAGCGCTCGTCTCCAGCGCGCCTGTCATCCTGCTTGACGAGCCGGAACAAAATCTCGACGCCGAAGGGGACGATCTGTTTTTTAACCTTATCGACACCCTTAAGGGCATACGAACCATCGTGATCGTAAGTCATAGACCGAGTTATGTACGCCTTGCCGATAAGGCTTTGTATTTGCGCGAGGGCATAGCAGAGTTCGCCGGGCCGCCGGACCAAGTTCTTGAGAAGTCCGCAGCGCTTGTGCGGGAGAACCTTGCCGCATGAAACAGTATCTCGACAGCATATTAAGCACCCTGCGCCGCGTTACGGAGCCGAACGCCGAGACTCTCGCCCAGTCCATTGAGCTTGAGGAGACGGAGCCGCCCCATGTTTTCACCGCGCTGATCGGAATTATATGCGGCCTCATGGGATTTGCGATATTGTGGTCCGGCCTTACCCGCATAGACGAGCTGACGCGCGCGCAAGGCGTCGTCATGCCCGCCGGGGACGTCGTCGCCATACAACATCTGGAAGGCGGTCTCGTTGCAGAGATCAATGTGATCGAAGGGCAGATGGTGGAGGCCGGCGCGCCGCTTCTGCGCCTTGCGCCCCTCGATACGGAAAACAGCCTCAACCAAATCAGTCAGCGGCGGGCTTTTTTGGCGTTGTCTATTGAGCGCATCAGCGCCCAGGCGAGCGGACGACGCCCCGACTTCGATGCAGTCATAGCCGGACAAGAGCGTCTAAAAGAAGAACAGCTCACCCTGTTTGAAGCTGAAGCCGCCGCCGCCGTCGACAGGCGCGAGGTTCTAAAATCACAATCGGAGCAGAAACATTCTGAAATCGTCCGTCTGGAGAACCAGGTCTCGGCCCTGGAGCGAAACGCCAGGATCGTGCGCGAGGAGTATGACGTGCGGGCGAAGCTTTTGGAGGACGGCCTCACCACCCGGGACAGATATTACAGCGCCAAGCGGGAGCTGCAGCAGGTCGACCGTCAGCTCGCCGACATACGCGACCAGTTGCTGCGCGCCATCAATGAAGGCCTGGAGGCCCAGGAGCGGTTGGAGGAATTCGACTCCACCCAAAAATCCGATCTTCGCGCCCGCGAGGCGGACCTCAGGGCGGAACTCGCCGAAGTAGAAGAAAGTTTGAAATCTATTTCCGGCCGATCCGACAGGCTCGTCATCGCCGCGCCTGTCGCCGGCATTGTCAAGGGTCTCACCGTCACATCTGTCAACACGGTCGCACGCGCCGGCGAAACGCTGATGGAAATCGTACCCGTATCGGACCGCATGGTCGTCAGCGCCAGGATCTCCCCTCAGGAGATCGGTCACATCCACACCGGACAAGTGGCGGATGTGCGCGTCGCGACGTACGACTTCTCCACCTATGGCAGCTTGAACGGCGTGGTTGAATTGATTTCAGCCTCCACATTCCAGGATGAACGAGGCGAAGCGTATTATGAAGCGATTGTCGGCCTGGATCGTATTCATTTCGGACCGGACCCGGACCAATACCCCATCCTGCCCGGCATGAGCGTTGAGGCGGATATCAAAACCGGCTCCAAATCGTTGCTGAGTTATATGCTAAAGCCAGTGAACCGCGGCTGGAGCAACGCTTTCCGAGAACGATAAGACGTCAGCCCTGAAAACATTTCCAGCGCAAGCAGCTGCCGTTTCACCTGGAAACGCTTGTTTGGTTTTACGCGTTTGCGGACGACGAAACGGCGCCACTTCGCCTGGAAACTCTATAATCGCCCCCGGAAGAACGTCAGAACATCAATACCGGCCATCCCCCGAAAGACAGAGTACGTCCCTGAACAAATTCAGTATCGGATGCTTGTGTAAGCAAGGAGAGAGTTAAAGCATTTCCAGGTCAAGTGTGTATGGTTGGCCGTCCGCAAATACGAAAAAGCAAAGACTTAAAGCGTCTGCCTGATTTCCATTGAAGAAGAGACGCTTTAAGACCGCCTCGGACCGGAACGGAAAACGCCGCCCTCGGCGATGGCGGCGCTTTTTCGGTTTGCAAGCTGACTACCAGCCCTCGCCGCCGGCAGACGTGTGATCATGGACAATGCGCCAGGCGCCGTCGATCTTTTCAAAGACCATCGTAAACACGCCGCGACGGGCGCCGCCATCGTCATCAAGATTCCATTTTCCGAAAACAATGGCGCTTCTTTCCGTCAACAGATTAACATCGATATCGGAGAAAGACAGATCGCCCATCTGCTGCGGGTTTGCATGGCGGGCGCGGTAATGTTTGCGCGTGGCGTTCCACCCCTTCACAACAGTGGAACCCGTCGCATAACGAAGTTCGCGATTGTTCCAATATCCTTGCATGAAGCCTTCGATATCGCCTTCGTTCCACGCGGCCTGTTTGGCGCGCAAGGCGGCGCGAATGGCGTCTTCATCACTCCACTCGTCCCCGGCGGGGGCGGCGTCGCCGGCCGACAGGCGCAAGGTCGGCGTCTCGGCAGCCGGCGCAACCGGCTTGGCGGCGGGCGCAGGATCGACCGGCGCCGGCGCTTCAGCCTGCTTGGGCTGCGCCGCCGCCGGAGAAGGTTCGACAACTGTTTTTTTCGGTTGCGCTGAAGGCGTCGCCGCGGCGTCCTCCTCCCCCAAATAGGCCGTCAAATCCTCGACAATGTCCTGAACAGCCGCTTCCCGCGGCGCTTCGGCCGGTTGCGGCGCAGCTTGCGATGCGGGCGCAGCGGCGGCCGGTTCAACCGCCTCAGCCGCAGCGGCGGCGAGCTGCGGATCAGATGCTTTTTGTGCGTCCACCGCCGGCGCTGCAACTTGGGCCGGGGACGCCGAGACAGGAGCGGCGGCCACAACGGCGCATTGCCAGCCCGCATTCGTTAACGTCGCAGCGAGGTTTTTGGCTTTGTCTTCGCAGAATTTCGCATCGAACTTCGCTTGCCATGGACGGGTCTCCGGCGCGCCTTCATTCGGCTTGCGATAGATCACTTCGCAGGCAAGGCCGTCCGCGCCGGGCGCCACCACCTCAACGGAGCGCGTGAAGTCGCCGCGCACACAGGCGGTTTGGCTGCCGGCCGCAAACGCGCCGCCGTTCAGTGAGGCGAGCACGACGCTCGCCGTTGAAATCATAAGCTTTTTCATTTTTCAGGTCCCCTTGTCGGGCGCAATATCATCAAACGGATAAAATTATGCGCGAAGAATGTTAAAATCGCATTTTCTATAGAGGTTAGCATTTTACTCGATTCGAAATGATTTTGGCGTCACCGCGCCCGGTCCATAATGATAAATCGGCACGAAAACTCAGCCTCCGGCCCCGCCTCAACGGCGCCGGCCTCCTGCACAGCCCATGCGCCTACATCCAGCGCGGGAAATGTTGCGTCGCCTTCTACATCCGCCTCAACCTGCGTCAGGTAAATACGGTCCGCTCGCGACAATAAGGCGGCGTAAATTTCAGCGCCGCCGATGATGCAAACCTCCTCCGGCCCGCTCTTGCACGCTGCAGCGAGGGCGGGCTCCAGACCATGCGCCACCACTACGCCCTCCGTTGTATAGCTTTCATCACGCGTCACGATGATGTTCTCCCGGCCGGGCAGCGGGCGACCGATGCTGTCGAATGTTTTCCGCCCCATGACGATTGGCTTTCCCATCGTTACCGACTTAAACCACTTAAGATCGGCAGGAATCCGCCAGGGCAACGCGCCATTGCGGCCGATAACCCCATTGCGCGCCACAGCAACCACAAAGGCGATGCGTGTCATGTCCCCTCCCAACGCGCCAGATGTTCAATTTCGGGTGCGGTCAATCTGTATCCAATCCATTCATTTTGCGATTTGGCGCCGAGACTTTCATAAAACGCAATCGACGGGGCGTTCCAGTCAAGCACCGCCCATTCCATTCGCCCGCACCCCTCAGCAAGGGCTATGCGCGCCAAGTGCGACAACAAGGCCTTGCCAAGCCCACGCCCCCGGGCCCGCTCGCGCACGAACAAGTCCTCCAGATAAAGCCCGTGACGGCCAAGAAATGTGGAGTACGTATAAAAATAAAGCGCGAACCCTTGCGGCGCGCCGTCCTCCTCGGCGATGACGGCGAATACTTTCGGGGCGTCGCAAAACAAGGATCGTGAAATATCCTCTTCCCGGGCTGTTACCTCATCTGTGAGCTTTTCATAGGCCGCCAGTTCGCGAATAAAGCTTAAGATCACTGACGCGTCATTCTTTTTCGCCGGCCGTATACGGATTGACATGAAACGCGCCCCCTTTAGACGGCGATCGGCGCCTTGATGGCCGGATGCGCCTCATACCCGACGATTTCGAAGTCGTCATACTTGAACGCGAATATGTCCTTTACATCGGGATTAAGGCGCATTGTCGGCAATGGCAGCGGCGACCGGGACAATTGCGCCTCCGCCTGGGTAAGGTGATTGAGATATAAATGCGCATCGCCGAACGTGTGCACGAAGTCGCCGGGCTTTAAGCCCGTCGCCTGCGCAATCATCATTGTCAGCAAAGCATAGGACGCAATATTAAACGGCACGCCCAGGAAAATATCGGCGCTGCGCTGATAAAGCTGGCAGGACAACCGTCCGCCTGCAACATAAAACTGAAACAAGCAATGGCATGGCGCCAGAGCCATCTTATCAAGGTCCGCCGGGTTCCAGGCGCTGACCACCAGCCGGCGGGAATGGGGGTTGGTTTTAATCTCGTTCACGACCCAGCCGATCTGGTCGATCCCATCACCGTCAGGCGCAGGCCAGGAGCGCCACTGGGCCCCATATACGGGGCCAAGGTCACCGTTTTCGTCGGCCCATTCATCCCAGATGGTGACGCCATTGTTCTTAAGGTAGGCGATATTGGTGTCTCCAGCGAGGAACCACAAAAGCTCGTGAACGATGCTCTTCAGATGAAGCTTTTTCGTGGTGACCATCGGAAAGCCTTCGGACAGATCGAAACGCATCTGATGGCCGAACACGCTGCGGGTGCCGACGCCGGTGCGGTCGGACTTTTCAACGCCGTCCTCAAAGGCGCGGCGCAAAAGATCGAGATATTGTTTCATGGGCCTTTCTATCCGACGATTCGGCGAAGGTTAACGAAAGGCGATAGATGTCGCACAGCGCCGTTTGCTAGGAAAGCCGGAAACCACGCGCACGAGTGCTGAAATGCGACGAAGGGTCTTAACGTCCCTACTTTTCGTGCTCCGGCACGAAACGCTCGGTTTTCTTATGGGGACCGTGGAAATCGCCGATACCCTGGGACAGGGCGTAACAGGCAAGCCTGACCGCCCGGGGCACCGCCACAGTTTCCCCGTCGCGCTCGCCCTTTTCGTAGTATTGGATCATGCGCCGCTTCAAGCCGAGGGCGTGCGCGGCGTCTTTTTGCGACAACCCCATCGATTTGCGCCACTTTTTAAAATCCGCCGGGTCCACGGGTCGTTCCCCACCTCTTTTTCAAAGCCACCCCAGTTCTTTATAGGGCGCCGGAGCCGCTCTGTCAGCTGAAGCGCACTGAGAGCGTTCGCTTTTATAAGCGCGAGATATGGTGAAAGTTTTAACAAAGTCAGGCCGCTGGCAAGGGTTCAATTGTTAAGCCATTCAGCCTATATTAAGGGCTGTCGGCTTGCCGACTATGGCGATAAACGCGCGTGTAATAAGCGGATCGGACCCGGGGGCGGTACCCGGCGGCTCCACCATTTACCGGTTTGACGGGTTTTCCTGAGGTTCAGGGCGACGCGTCCACACGAGATGGGGCCGAAATAGGATCGACGGACGTGTAAAGGCGTTGCTTTCGCTCGGTGGGGTCCCGCCGTACCGGGCCACTATGAATAGTTGCCAATGACAACTACTCGGAAGAACTCGCTCTCGTTGCGTAACGCAGCGCGACAAGTTCGCATTTAAGTCCTAGCCTCTATCCAAGGCTAGGCGGGGCCCCGAGGCGCCTGGCAACAGAAGCCTCGACCTCCCAAACATATGGACAAAGACACACGCCTCAGCGCAGGTGATGCGCCTCGCCTCGGTTTTTAGAATTGGGGCGCCTGGCAACAGAAGCCTCGACCTCCCAAACATATGGACAAAGAC
>JBCDBL010000137.1:0-9888 GCA_039183635.1 Pseudomonadota bacterium | reverse complement strand
TAGCCCGTTATTTTGAGCGATCGCATAATACAACTTTCACAGAGTTTCGCCGGTCGGCGAGGCTTGATCTGGCAAGCCGACACTTACGCAGATATCCCGGCCGAAGCGTGAGCGACATCGCTTTTGCCGCAGGGTATCGATCGCTATCGGGGTTTTACAAGGCTTTTCAAAAGCGTTTTGGCGTTACGCCTGACGCCTATCGACGCTGCGCTTTACAATGATGAACTGAGCCGGTTGCGCTTTGTCCGGCGTATGGAGCGATATCGGCAAGTATCTGTTTTATCGGATATTTTAGGTCAAAAGTCTGCTCGAAGCACACGTGACAGGCGGGTGCAATTGTATGCTTAATCCATCGTCATTTAGGATTTCAAACATGCGCTTTGGGCGTCTTGGGGCAACTTATTAATTTAAGAAAGGCGAGACAGCGTGACGGCGGTCCAAAACGAAGCATCGACCGTCGCGTCTCAAAACTACAGAACATATGTTCTGTTCGCTCTTGGGATTGTCGCCCTCTTTAATTTTTTCGATCGATCTATATTCTCCGTCCTAGCGGTTTCCATTAAATCCGATCTTAATCTTAGCGACACGCAAATAGGGTTGCTGGGCGGATTTGGTTTTGCTCTGTTTTATGCAATCGTCGGCATACCGCTCGCACGCATAGCCGATAGAGGTAATCGTATTACGCTCGTGTCAGTATGCTTGGCGGTTTGGAGCCTCGCAACAGCCGCTTGCGGTATGGCTGGCGGGTTCATCAGCCTCCTTCTTGCAAGAATTGGGGTCGGGGCCGGCGAAGCAGGTTGTTTCCCGCCCAGCTATTCAGTGTTGTCGGACTATTACCCTCCGGCGCGCCGCGCTTTCGCGATTGGCGCGTTTCATTTTTGGGGCAATATAGGCTTTCTTCTGGGCCTTGTCGGCGCCGGCCTTGTCTCCGACTTGCTTGGATGGCGGGCGGCATTCATCATTTTTGGGGCGCCAGGCGTTCTCTTTGCAGTCATCCTTAGACTGACGGTGCGCGAACCTGTAAGAGGCGCTTTGGATACGGTGCGGACGCCCGTGGAGTTGGGGTTCAGGGAAGCTGTTAAAATCCTTGCCGGGCGCAGAGCCTATATTCACTTGTTTTGCGCCTATTCATTATCCGCGTTCGCGTTCTACGCCATCTTGCTATGGCTTCCCCAGTTCTTTGCCCGAACATTTTCAATGACCCAGAGCGAACTTGGACTCTATTATGGATTCGCATTCGGTGGCGGTATGATTGTTGGTGTCGGGCTGGGCGCTCTCATCGCGCCGCGGTTTATCGCCGAGGACCGTCGTTGGGAAATGCTGTTTCCCGCTGTTGCTGCATTTTTAAGCCTGCCTCTGGCCCTGGCTGTTCTTGTCGTTCCCTCACAGACGGCGGCGCTGATTATCACTTTCTTTTTTTGCGCCTTTGCTTCGGCCGGCCTCGGTCCCGCATTTGCCGCCATACAGTCCCTTTCAGAGCCTGGCATTCGCGCCACAGCCTCCGCGCTTGTCCTTTTTGCAGCTGCGCTCATCGGGCAAGGGCTTGGCCCCACTCTTGTCGGTATCTTGAGTGATGTGCTGAGTACGCCCTTCGGCGAGCGCTCCTTATCTGTTTCCATCGCATTCGCTGCTGCAGCGTTCGGCTGGTCCGGTCTGCATGGGTGGTTGGGAAGCAAATGGTTTTTACAAGAAACGGTGTAAACTGATTTAATTTGAAATACGCCATGCCTCGCACTGCCGGGGTTGATACAAAAAGGACTGGTAGATATAATGAAAGATGTAAAAATACAAAGCTCCTTCACTCCGCCTTCGCTTGAAGAAATGATGAGGAGAATACGGATCATTCGTGAAAAAATGGGCGCCTTGGGCCTAACGCATTATGTTGTTACAAACCCTGATAATGTTTTTTATCTCACAAACTTTGCAAATTATGTGCATGAACGGCCATTTATTCTTGTGATGGGAATGGACGGTCCGATACGGTTTTTGATTCCAAAACTTGAAATCCCCCATGTGAACATACGTGCTGTCGGGGATATCGAATTGGTCGAGTATTTCGAATTTCCCGCGCCCGCTAAAACAGCCTGGGACACTTGCTTTCGCGCGCTGTTCTCGGACGACTCTGTTGTCGGGGTGGAGTCACATTGCCCATTGTACGTGCATAACGTCATCAATCATACCACCATTGTCTGCGATATTGTGGACGATGCGCGTATGGTGAAATCCGAGTACGAAATATCCAGAGTCGCGTATGCTAGCGAGATCGCCCTTGACGGCCTTCAGGTCGTTTTCGACAAGGCGCGCCCCGGCGCTTCGCTGTTTGAAGTCAGTCCGCAATGCCGCACGCATATGCTAACGCGCGCCTTATTAGATAATCCGCAGACAAATCTATTGGCGACGAATGTGAATTGTGTTTTCCAGCCGCCCAGCGTATCCCACGATCCGCACAATTTCACAAATGTGTCGATGGCTATGGAAGAGAACGGCCCTAACGTCGTTATTATTAACGGCACCGTGAACGGGTACGGCGCCGAAGTCGAGCGTACTTTTTTCTTAGGGGCAATCTCTGAAGCCTCCAAACGCCCCTTCGATATCATGATGGCGGCGCGGGCCAAGGCCTATGAGCTCGTTGTTCCCGGCGCGTCGATGAGCGAGGTTGATATAGCCGTCAATGATATTTTTCGAGCCGCAGGGTATGCAGATAATCTTCTGCACCGCACCGGCCACAGCATTGGCGTTACTGGCCATGAAGGCCCGTTTTTGGCCGAAGGATATGACCGTCTCATTGAGCCTGGCATGTTTTTCACCATCGAGCCAGGTTTGTATATTGAGGGAATAGGCGGGTTTAGGCACTCCGATACGGTCTTGATTACAGAGGAGGGGCCGGTGAACCTTACGCCTTTTCCGGACACAGCAGATGCGCTTACGTTTTAATACTTTCTAAGCCCTATAGCTTTTTGCTTGTTCCGTGGCGGGTGTTGCACAGGTATGGCGCAAACGTACATAAATACAAGGTTTGTCAAATGATTAAATTTATCAAAAGCCTCAAATGCTTGGTCACTTTGACCATGCTGGCGACAGCATGCAGCCAAGAGGCGGACGTGACATCTGAGCCCGCCGAAAGCAATGATCAAGTTACATCTAAACGCATTATATCTGAAAGCGACTTTGTCAGGTCCGATAAATTTCTTGCGGGAAATCCACAAAGAGATCTGTGGAATGGCGATATCGCGTTCTCCTGGATTGGAGAAGGGGAGGCGTTAGCATACAAATACCAAGACGCCAGCGGCATTGAGTGGCACCGCGTCACTACGCAAACGGGAGAGACAGGCCTTCTATTTGACCACGATGAAATGGCGCAGGCGCTGTCACAGGCTATGGGCGGCGACGTCTCCGCCGTTGCCCTGCCAATCGATACCCTTTCGGTGATGGCTGATGGCGGATATTCTGTTCACGTTGGAAAAAAGGCCTACCTATGTGGCGGAGAGCCGTTCCAGTGTGAGGAAAAACCAGGTCTCGATCCAGCTTTGGCCGCCGCTTTTGCTGCGACGCCGCCCAATATATCGCCAAACAATGCATACGGTGTTATTTCTCAGGACCATAACCTCGCCCTATTCGACCTTCGGTCCGGGGAGCAGCGACCGGTCACTACAGATGGCGTCAAACACTGGGGCTATGGCGGCCTTCCGGAATCAAACCGGCGGGAGCTTGCTATCAGACGGGCCGGTGTAAATTTACCGCCGAGCGCTATATGGTCCCCTGACGGATTGAAATTTGTTTCATACCGGTTAGACGAACGCGACGTGCCGGATTTACATATTGTGCAGTCTGCGCCCGACGATGGGTCGTATCGGCCGAAACTCCATACGTACCGTATGCCGTTGCTCGGCGATCCGTCTCCCACGGCGCAATACTTCATCCATGATGTTCAAACCAACACCTCTATAGGCATTGATTATCGGGCTTTACCCGTTTTTTCCGCGGCGCCTTCGCAACTGGGCCATATTTGGTGGAGTCCCAACGGCGACAAGATCTTTATGTTCGACTTCGATATTGACACGATGAGTTTGGCGCTGGTCGAGATATCGCCGTCTACCGGCGCCGCGCGTGTAGTGATCAAGGAGGATGTGAGCGGTCATGTGGGGCCAGGTCCTCGCTTTACCGATCTTCATAATGTGCGCGTCCTTACAAACGGAGACATTATTTGGTATTCGGAGCGAACCGGATGGGGGCACCTTTATCGATATAATTCCGACGGCGTGCTCCAAAACGCCATTACGTCGGGAGATTGGCTTGTTCGCGAGCTTTTGCGGATTGATGAAGGGAAAGGGTTTTTATATTTTACCGCGAGCGGCTTTGATGAGGAAAATATCTACCATCGAAAAGTATTCCGCGCTTCCCTTGATGGCGAGACGATGGAGCACATTGGGGATGAGCGCGGCGATCATAAAATCACCGTGAAGTCTCCAGCCTTTTTTGAGCTGGAGCGCTTTTTCATGGATGGCGGAAAAACAGATGCGCAATACGCTTTCTCTCCAAACGGCGAGTTCTTCGTCGATCTTTACGGCGCTGTGGATGATCCGGGAACATGGGTGCTTAAAACAAGCGCGGGAACTGTTATCTCTGAACTTGCGGTCATCGACCCCTCACCGCTTCCGCCACTGACACTGCCTGAACAATTCTCTGTGCAATCAGGCGATGGAGAATGGACACTGTACGGTGTGATTTTTAAACCGGCGAACTTCGATCCAACGCAATCGTATCCTGTTATCGATCATATCTATCCAGGGCCCCAGACGATCAAATCGCCTCATGCCTTCGCATGGGATAGCGGGTCGGACACAAGCGCCGTTTTCGGGAGATCGCAAGCGCTTGCGGATCTCGGGTTTGTGGTTGTCACACTTGAGGGACGGGGAACGCCGATGCGATCAAAAGCGTTTCGAGAGCTGTCCTATGGGGAAATGGATAGGGCTGGATATCTGGAGGACCATGTTTCGGGGATCAGGCAGCTTGCGGAAGCAAGGGCCTATATGGACTTAAGTCGGGTAGGGATATTTGGAAATTCAGGCGGTGGATTTGCAACCGCAAAGGCGCTTATTGAGTATCCTGATTTTTATAAGGTTGGGGTTTCCAGCGCCGGGAACCACGAACAGCGCAGTTATATTAACGTTTGGGGACAGCTCTATCATGGCCCCTTGGAAATAACGGATTATGACAAAATTTTTGCTGGAAAGGACGTGAGTAGGTTTAAAGGAAAATTGCTCTTGGCTCACGGCGAACTCGATGGGAATGTTCATCCCGCTAACACTATGCGTCTTGCAAAAGCTCTAATAGATGCTGGAAAACGCTTTGATATGCTTATAATGCCAAATGTGCATCATAATATGGCGGATAATATGTATTTTCAGCGGTTGACGGAGATCTATTTCATTGAACATTTAATGGGCGGTGTTTTAGAGTCTCCTGATGCAGTGCAACCCGTTGGCATACAATCGAATTAACATTATTTGTTTTGGCCTAAACTAAAAAGGGAAGATAATGCTTTGATGAAGCGAACATAAAATCCATATGGGACGTGGTTTGTTGTACCATGATGAAAATTCACAGTCGATTTTAGTCGGTTAAAAGCATTTGAATTTGTTCTTCACATTGATATAAAGTTGAGAGCTTGTTTCGAAAAAGTGGATGCCGGGCCTTTCGCAAAGGATACGCGTAAAACAAAGGTACGGAGCGCGTTGTATGAATCCGACTAAACGAGACGTGCTGTAGACAAAATATGTTTGTTGAGGGTGAATATAATAAGTCCGTATGAATGGGCTGTGCATCGTCTGATTGTTGGGAAGGAATTGTACCTGTGAGTTTTTCAGCATGTTTTTCAGCGGCTATAGGGGCCATAGCCCTCTCGTCTCCATCGCCATTTGAAACCAAAACTCTGTTAACGGATGGCATAGAGCCTGTTATTGAGGCTGTGTCTGTGACGGCGGCGCCTGAAAGATCCTTGGAGAATTTGGAGCCCTTTGTTGATGGCGTGATCGGCGGTTTGATGGAGAGCCGCAAGGTCGCTGGCGTGACTGTTGCTGTGGTTTATGATGGTGAAATCGCCCTGACGAAGGGGTACGGATATGCCGACGCCGCCCGCCTTACGCCTGTCGATCCCAATAAAACTCTATTCCGGCCTGGGTCAATTTCAAAGACGTTCACATGGACGGCAGTCATGCAATTGGCGGAGCAGGGTAAAGTCGATCTTGATACAGATGTGAACAACTATCTCACCCAGTTCCAAATTCCAGACATGTATGACGAGCCTGTAACGTTGCGTCATATTTTATCTCACACAGCCGGGTTTGAGGATGGCGGGATCGGCTATCTGTTTGCTGAAGATGTAGAGCAACTGCGTCCGGTTGCGGAGTTTTTGGAAAAACATATGCCGGCCCGCGTCCGGGCGCCGGGAACTTACGGCGCGTATTCAAACTGGGCGTCGGCTCTCGCAGGGGTGATTGTCGCTAACCAATCCGAGATGGAATTTGATACATATATAGATAAAAATATATTTGAACCGCTGGGAATGCGGTATTCCACCTTTCGGGAACCGGTTCCTGACGATATAGCTGCGGGGCAATCTGAGAGTTTGACCCGACGCGGCGGAGAGTATGCAGACGCCGGATTTGAGTATATCCATAATTTTGCTGGTGCGGGCTCCATGTCCACGACGGCCGGCGATATGGCTCGTTATATGTTGGCGCACCTCGGCGATGGGTCCTATGAGGGCGGGCGTATACTCAGTCCTCAAATGACAAAACAGATGCGCGAGCCTCTTCATCGGCAACACGAGGCTATGACCGCGATGCTTTACGGATTTTTTGAGTACACCCAGAACGGACGGTTCGCCTACGGGCATGGGGGCTCGACATTGTCTTTTCATTCAAAAATGACGCTGATGCCGCAGGAAGGGGTTGGGATCTTTATCTCCACGAATTCCCCGGGCGGTGGAGGTATTAACAGCGCTTTTGAGAAAGCGTTCTTTGACCAATATTTTCCTCCGATCACACCTTATCCTCATTCTGATCCAACCCGATCGAATGAAGATAAACAAGAAGCGGCAGCGAATCTTGCAAAGCAGGTGCGTGAATATGTGGGCGCCTATCGAACCAACAGGCGGGCCTATACAGACTACCAAAAGCCTTTTTATGTACTCCGCAGCGGCGATTTGGTCGTTCAAGCAGCAGCCAACGGGGGTGTTTTATTTGGTGGGGGACGCTATATTGAAGAGAAGAAAGATGTATTTGTCAGTGTCGATAACCCTGATAACAAAGTGATCTTTGGCCGAGATGCGGATGGCGCTGTCAATTACATCTTCATGAATTCCAGAGCGCCTTTCGGATTTGAGAGGATCAGTTTCTGGGATCAGGCCCGTACGCACTATGGCATATTAGGGTTCGGTCTTTTAATCAGCATAGGCGTATTCTGCGGGTCGGTTTGGGCGTTTCCCAAATGGGTGCAAATGACAGACGGTGAAAAACTGTCGCGCTCATTAGTCTTTGGGTCATCGCTAGCATTTTTACTTGCTTACAGCGTTTTGGCCGGCGCCTTAGGCGCGGGTTCAAGTGCGATCACTCTAAATGGCATTGATAATTTGCATATTATATTGACGCTCTGTTTAGCAGGCGCCCTATTGGCGCTCGCCGCCCTGCCTGCTTTGGGACTCGCCTGGGCGCGGGGATATTGGTCGCTGTTTGGGCGTTTGCGGCACACAGTGGTGGTGATCGCTCTTCTCGCGACGACATGGAGCCTTTACTATTGGAATCTGATCGGACCGTGGAATGCGTAAGATCAGCCAGCGGATGGATGTGGTTTATAAAAAAGGTGAGAGGATGTGATTTTTAACCATCATACTTCGATAAGTTTCCAACTTATAAGGCTCGTCGTTGTCGGCGCCTTTTTCATTGCAACGTTATCCGGAACAAAAACAACAGCGAGTGAAAGTTATTTCGAACAACGCTGGAGCGTTGTTTCCCCCGAACAGCGCCTGCCAATAGACCCTAAACATCTTGAAGCCTATGTCGATGGCGCTGCGGATAAAGCTCTGCTTGATCACAAGATTTCCGGTCTGGCGATTTCTATTGTACGAAGTGATGGACCGGTTCTGGTGAAGGGATATGGTTGGTCCAACGCGCCGGAGAAGTTGGCTGTTAATGCGGATGCTCACGCCTTTCATATAGGCTCCGTATCAAAAGTGATTACTGCGACAGCGACTATGCAACTTGTCCAAAAAGGTCTTATAGACTTAGACAAAGAGGTCAGCGCTTATCTCCACCCCTCAACCTATGATGATCGACTGGGAGCAATCACAGTACTAGATTTATTAGGACATACCGCTGGTTTCGAAGAGCGCTACGCCAATTTTACAGGAAAGGTTGCTGGTGCGGAAAAGCTGTCCGATCAGAGCCTTTTGGCGAAATTTAAACCCAGCCAGATGCGCGCGCCGGGCGGAATGGCGAGTTATACAAATCATACCTGGGTTCTTCTGGGGAAGATAATCGAGGCGGTCACTGGCGTTAAGTATGAAGACTATGTTGAGAATTATATACTTGGTCCTTTGGAGATGAAACATTCAGGTTTCGAGCCTGAAGACTTGGAAGAAGAAAAGCGGTTTCGCCGTATCAAAACGCATAAGTGGAGCAGTCAAGGTTTTAAGACGATTGAGTTGGGCGTGCAGCCCCAACACCCGCTGCTTTATCCAACCGGCGGAATGCGCGCCAGCGCCGGGGATATGGGACGATTTGCGCAAATGTTTTTGAATAACGGCGTGCTTGATGGCGAACGGATATTGCAACCCCAAGCATTCGAGCGGTCCGTAACGCATACATCCAAGCAGGCCTTGGAAACGAATGGACGCACACCGATATTTTGGACTTATTTTATTGGTAAACATCGTGTTTTTCAGCATACAGGCAGGGCGTCCGGTTTCGTTTCGCGGCTGATCATCATCCCCTCGCTCGATCTTGCGATTTTCGCAAATGCGAACTCTGTCCATGGGGCGTCTATGGGGGTGCCTTTGCAAATCACCAAACACCTTTTGCAAGGCGGCGCGCGACACCTCTCGCCCAGAAGTTCAGATCCATTAGATCTGAGGCGTTATGCCGGGACATATAAGCTAAGTCGCGGAAGCGGCCGGTTCGAAAAAGTTTATTTGACGTCATTCGCCTCTGTTACCGGTACGGGTGACAACCAACTTTTACTTAAAGTAAACGGCAAAAGTGACTTATTCTATCCCGTAGATGTTGATTTGTTTCAGTCCAGCGCAACGGGTGAATACGCACGCTTTTTTGGTCCTCAAAACGGAAAGGCAAATGTATTTTCCAAAGGCGGCTTATATATATCCTTTGCGGAGCGTGTTGGGTTTGTGCAAACCAGACAATTCTTTGTGTTGATAATATCTTTAGGCGCTATCGTCTCAACGGTCTTACTTTTAAGCGCTGTATTTGGTTTAATCCTCAAGACTTGCGGGAAAACCTTCTGCGTTGGGGGAAGGACCAGCTTTGTTATGACGGCTGCCGCCATAGCTTATCTCGTCTCTTGTGCGACAGTGCTCATTGGTCTTATCGCCTATGGAAGCGACTTGAAACTTCTATATGGCCTTTTTCCGACCCCTGTGTTGGGCTTTGGTTTCGTTCTGGCGCATATCGCTTTTTTTCTTGTCTTTTGTGCTGTTGTTGTGGTGGCCGAGGATTGGCGACAGGGGCGCGGCAGTCTCATCAAGCGGGTATATTACACAACTGCCGCATTGGCCCTCGTCTCAGCGTCGTTGGTCGCGCTCCAATGGAATATTGTTCCCGATTCTCTTTTAGGAATAGGCTTATAGGTTACACAACGTCACATGTAAGCCCT
>JBCDBL010000136.1:0-9907 GCA_039183635.1 Pseudomonadota bacterium | reverse complement strand
TTGGTTGAACTCAAAACTGAGCTATAGTCGATATCTTCTTCAGTATACCGAACGCCAGCGGTTACGGCGAGTCTATCCGTTACATTCAGCGTTTGGCTGGTGAATATGGCCCAACTCGTCGACTCGACATTGTGATTGTCGTTTTGAGAGGCGATGCCGCCCGGACCGAACACTGCGCCATCGGGTAAGCTGGTGATGGCTGAAATATCAACTGCTGCACCCGCAAGGCCGCTGGCGAGCGTATCGAAAAACGCTTCGTATTGCGCGCCGACGCTGAGCTGATCGTTCAGCGTTACGTCTTCCTTGCTGTAGAAGCCGCCGAAAATCCATTCCAGCGGGCCTGTTTCGCCGGACAAACGGAGTTCCTGTGTGAATGTCTCAAAGCCGTTCGTAAACCCGTCTTCAGGCCGGAAAGCGATATCAGCCGTTGAGTAATCAACATCCTGGGAGCGAACCACTTCCCAATCGCGATAGGCGGTGATGGACACAAGATCGCCGAAGGGCAAGGCCCAGTTCACTTGCGTTGAAACACCCCATTCGTCGACATCTTGCTGATAGCCGCGTCCGGGTGTGACCGATGCGACAAGGGCGGACGGGTTCGGCGGATCCACCTCTGCGCCGCCGCCAAGGGCGTTGGCGAGCCCTTGCAGCGGTCCGTTCACGATAGATACGGCGCCGCAGCAGTTTTCTTCCCGCTTTGCGTAGTCTGCGATGAAGCGCACGCTGACTTCGTCGCTGGGTTCGAACAGAAGCTGGCCGCGGGCCTGGACGCGGTCGCGATCGTTAAGATCGTCGCCGCCGTTCAGGTCCTCAATATAGCCGTCCCGCTGTTCCCAGGAGACGTTGACGCGACCGGCCAGGAGGTTCTCGACAAGCGGGCCCGTTAGACCGCCGGAGACGCGGACATTGTCAAAACTGCCGTAGGTGCCTTCGATGTAACCGCTGTTTTCGAACTCAGGCTGCTTGGTGCGTACGATAATGGCGCCGGCGGAAGAGTTGCGGCCAAACAGGGTGCCTTGCGGACCGCGGGCGATCTCAACGCCTTCGATCTCGCCAAGATCGCCAAGGGCGACGGAGTTCCGGGAGCGGTAAACCTCATCGATGAAGACGCCGACCGCCGATTGCAGGCCGGGGTTATCGCCCACGGTGCCGACGCCGCGGATCCGGGCGTTGACGCCTGTGGCTTCGGACTGCGTCGCGGCGACCGTGAGGCTGGGGGAGACGCTGGTCAGCTCGCGAATATCGTTGGCGCCGGAGGCTTCGAGCAGCGCGCCGCTGTAGGCGGACACGGCGATGGGCACATCCTGGATGTTTTCCTCGCGCTTCGTCGCCGTAACAGTGATTTCGTCAACGAGGGACTGCGCCATGGCGTCCGTCGCCAGGAAAGAAGTTACGACGGCGATCGCCGATGCGCCGTGCAGCCATTTGAACTTTTTCATGAAAAACCTCCCGAAGATGACAGGCCTTGCGCCATCGCAAGACCGGGACCTGAACAAATTCTTATTCGCGTTTGCAATTTTTTAGATCCGCTGGCTTCAAAATAGGCGAGACCGAAAAGGACGCAAGGCGAAGATGTGTAATTCCCAACTGACACGCATAGGACGCAAGCAAACTTTTTGCGCTGCATCTGCTGACTAGACTTAAGCAGGATCAAGATTAATGAAGCGTTTACATTACAAGTTTCTGTTATATTTGCTGCGATGCAAAAGTGTCCGAGTGTTGCAAAAAAACGGCGGTTTTCTCGCCCTGTTGGCTTTGGCGGCTTGTGCGACGGTCCCTTCAATTTCCGCAGCGGCGTCGTTGGATCGGATGCGGCTCAATGAAGTGCAAATCATCGGAGTTCATCAGTCCTACCGCGCCGGAGCCCCTGGCGTGGCCAAGATCGTCAAAAAAGTCCGCGCCGAACTAGGTCCGGACGACGTGCGTCATGCCCCCCTCGCAGAACAGTTGGAAACGGGTCAGTTTCGCGCGTTCGATTTCGATATTCACCCCGATCCGCTCGGCGGGCGCTACGCTCAACCGATTATGAGCAAGGCTCCGATTGTAGGCGATGCGTTGGATCAATCGCTGGCGGCGCCCGGATTTAAAGTGCTCCGCAAAGGCGGAACGGATTACCGCAGCCATTGTCCGACGCTTATGATTTGCCTGACCCGGCTCCGGGTCTGGTCGGACGCGCATCCCGGTCATGCGCCGCTGATCGTATTTTTGCAGCCCCATGACGACGTCCAGAAACGCCGCGCGCCCTTTGTCCGAGATAAAGTGACGCCCATCGGCCAATTCGACCTCGATCAGTTGGAGGGGGAGGTGCGGACCGTGCTGCCGCGGCGCAAGCTTCTCATACCCGACGATGTGCGCGGCGGCCGTCCGACGTTGCAAGGCGCTCTTTTGTCCGGCGGCTGGCCGCGGCTGGCGGACGCAAAGGGGCGCATCATGCTTGTCCTGGCCGACGCCGGCGCCGCCAGCGCCCTGTACGCCAGGGGCGCGCCCAACTTAAAAGGCAAGTCGATGTTTGCGAATCTGCCGCCGGGACATCCCGGGGCGTCGGTGATCGTCGCTGATGACGTGTTTGCGAAAGACGTGGATATTACCGGTCTTGCAGCCGCCGGCTACCTCGTGCGCACCCGCGCCGACAGCCGTGTTAAGGGCGAAGACGTCTACAACGTGGTGCGCTCCGGCGCGGCGTTTCGCTCCGGCGCCCAGATCATCTTGACAGATTATCCTGAAGGCGGGGGACCTGGCGGTTATTCCGGTCGCTTTTCCGGCGGCGGCGTCGTGCGCTGCAATCCCGTTACGGCGCCGGGCGGTTGTCTGGCGGCGCGGCCAGCGGTCCCGGTCAAAACTTTAGAACCCTTAGCCAGCGCGCGATATTGATAAGCTGCATCAACGCCCCGGCGACGTAGGTCAGGGCGCAGGCGGTGAGAATGCGCCGCGCTGCAGGCAGGTCGTCCGGGCCGAGATACCCGCCCTTCTTCAAGATCGGCAAAGCGCGGTTGAAACTGGCGTCGAACTCCGTCGGCAAAGTGACGAGGTGGACGAGGACGCCGACCCCCATGACCGCAAGCCCGGCGCCGAGGCCGAGGAGCGCAGCCGTAGGGGTTTTCAAAACCGCCACCAGAACCGGGCTCAGCATGATCACGGCGGGCCCGACCCTTTGGATCCACGCCGTCGATTTCACAAGCGCGGTGCGGGAGCGCAAAGGGCCGTAGGCGTGCTTGTCCTGGTGGGCGTGGCCGACCTCGTGGGCGGCGACGACCACGGCGGCGAGCGATTTGCCCGTGAAATGGTCCTGGCTGAGGCGGACGGCTTTGGCCTCTGGATCGTAATGGTCTCCGGCGGCTGTCGGCTCCGTCTTGACGTTTTGCAGGCCGAGGCCGTCGAGAAGATGGCGTGCAAACTCCCCGCCGGTGCCGGGAAAATCCGGACGGGGCGCGGCGTATTTCTTTAAGATCGACTGCGCCCAGAAGGAGGGCAGAGTGACAGCGGCGAGGAACGCGATAATGAGAACGGCTGCAAGCATAAACAAAGACGGTTTTGCCAAACGCGGTACGATCGCCCATAAGGCGTTGCTACTCTATGTAATTATGATCCATGTAACGAAAAGTCTTTCCCTATGACCGACCTGACCCCCCAAATCGATTGGATCCGCCGCCTGGTCGCCTTCGACACGACCTCGCATTTGTCGAATCTGGCGCTGATCGACGATGTTGAAGCGTATTTTAACGATCACGGCGTCTCAGCGGTTCGCGTTCACAACGATGAAAAAACCAAGGCGAACCTTTACGCGGTCGTCGGGCCGGAGGTCGAAGGCGGCGTGATCCTGTCCGGCCATACAGACGTCGTGCCGGTGGACGGCCAGGATTGGGACACGGACCCGTTTGAACTTACGCAGAAAGACGGCAAGCTTTACGGGCGCGGCACGTGCGATATGAAGAGCTTTTCCGCCATCGCCCTGTCTTTGTTGCCGGAAATGCGCGCCGCCGATTTAAAACGCCCGCTCATTTTCGCCTTGTCCTATGACGAGGAGATCGGCTGCGTCGGCGCGCCGCGGATGATTGCGGAGATTAAGAACAAAGTCCCTGCGCCGTCGGCTGCGATCATCGGGGAGCCGACAATGATGAAGGTGATCGACGGCCATAAGGGCATCGCCTCCTTCCGCACCACCGTTACGGGGCACACGACCCATTCCAGCCAGACGGACAGGGGCGTGTCCGCAGTGGAGGCGGCGGCGAAGCTGATCGCCAAGATTTCCGATATGCGCGCCGCGAATGCAGCGAAGGCTGATCCGGCCTCTACATTCGATCCGCCCTATACGACGATGACGGTGAATGTCGTCAATGGCGGCACGCAGCTGAACATCATGGCGGCTGAGTGCGCGTTCGACTGGGACATGCGCACCGTGCCCGGAGACGATCCAAAAGCGCTCTATGGCGAATTTTCCGCCTACGCCGAACGTGTTGAGCGCGAAATGCAGGAAAAAGCCCCTGGCTGCCGGGTTGAAACGCATTGGGCGACGAATGCGCCGGTGCTCGCGCCGACAGCGGATAACTCGGCTGCAGACCTCGCCAAGGGGATTACGGGGCATAACCATACCGAAACCGTCCCCTACGCCGCCGAGGCCGGTCAGTTCCAGGAGGCGGGTTTTTCCACCGTCATTTGCGGGCCCGGCTCCATCGATCAAGCCCACCAGGCGAACGAGTTTATTTCCCTCGACCAGGTGCGTCAGGGAACGGATTTTCTGCGGAAACTAATTTCGCGCATGGCGGCGTAAAAGCGTCTTTTGGGATGCGAGGGGCTGCGTCTTCAGAGCAAGCGGTCCCTCGATCCTGATTGTCGTCGAGATGACGTCCGTGCATATTTTTAAAGCCGCCTAAGCCACAAGCCCTGTGATCAACTTCGCATACGCGCTGTCCGGAAACACGTCGTTTTCAAGACGCGCCGCCGGGATCTTCATATGGTCGTGCAGCACGCCTTTGAACACGCTGCGAATATCCGCTGTCGGACGAAGATCGCGGTTTTCATATAAATCTCTGTCGCCAAGGCCCGGCCAGTCCGCGGCGATGCGCCCGCCGTTGACGGCCCCGCCCAGCACGAACGCTGCGGCCCCTGCGCCATGATCCGTGCCGCGATTGCCGTTCACTCTCGCCGTGCGGCCGAACTCCGTTACGACGATCACCGCGGTGTCTTTCCAGGCTGGGCCGAGACCGGTTTTAAGGGCGCCGAGGGCTGCGTCCAGTTGCTGAAGGCGGTTCGCCAGCTGTCCCGTTTCCGCGCCCTGGTTCACATGGGTGTCCCAGCCGCCGAATTGCAGCACCGCGATGCGGGCGCCGTTTTCGCCGGCGAGCAGCTTCGCCGCGGCTTCCGCGTCGGCTTTAAAGGCCGCGCCCCGGCGTTTGCGGGCGCCCATCTCGCCCACCGCCGCGTCGGTCGCTGCGGCCATCTCCAATGCGGGTTGAAGCAGCGCATCATCCGCATACATGCGCATCAGGCGCGCCACGGTGTCGTCGTCGGCGGCTTTCAAATAGGACGGCGCCCAGGAGGCGGCCGACGCTTCTCCGCGCAGAATCAAAGGCACGTTTTGTCCGATGGCGAGGGCTTCGGCGCCGGGCAGGGCGGTCAACGCCCGGTTCAGCCAGCCGTCGTTCACCGCGAGCGGCGCCCCGGCCCCGTTTTCAAGAACATCTTGGCCGTCGAAATGCGAGCGTTGTCTGTAGGGAGAGGATATGGCGTGGAAAAAGACGGCTTCTCCGGCGCCGTAAAGGCGATGCATCTCCACCATGGCGGGATGCAAACCGAAGAAGCCGTCCAGGGGCAGGGCGCTTTTCAGCGCCCCTGGGGGGCGTATTGCGAGGTCGCCGCGCAAGTCGGCGTACCGTGGATCGCCGTGGGGGGGCATGACGGCGAGCCCGTCCAAGGCGCCGCGCAAAATGATGACGACAAGGCGTTTGTCCGTCTGCGCTTTTGCAAACGCGATGCGGGAGGTGAATAGAGTGGCCGCAGAGGCGGCCAGCAATGTGCGGCGGGATATGGAAGCAGCGTTGCGCAAGAGGGTCATCTCCTTTGAAATTCCGGCGCCATCAGCATCAGCGTCAAACCTTGCGCGCCGCTTTCAGCGCCGGCGACATGAAATCTGGTTGTCTCGCCCAAAAGATCGCCAAGAACGGCCTCGCCAAGCTGCGCCGGATTGGCCTTGCCGCCGGCCATGGCGGCGATTTGTTGGGACCATTCAAGGCGTTGTTTGACGGCGCTCGGCCCGGCCCAGTCAGCCGCCCCATCGGGCCAGCCGGCGGGGGACGGCGCGAAGAACGGCCGCTGCGCCATCAGATCGAAACTTAAAGCGAGGCGATCCGGGACCGGACTGTCCGGCCCGCCGGCGTTCAGCGCGCGCAGGGCCGAGACGATGAACTCGTTCGGGGTTTTAAATTTCGCCTGATCCGCCTCCCACATTTCTGGGCTATCTATCAGTGTGCGGCTGAGGGCACCAAGATCGCCGTTGGTTTTTATAAATGTGCGCTCCAGACGTTCCACGAGGGTGTCCGGCGGCGCGTCGGCGCGCATGTGGCGGGCGAGCTTTTCTGCAATATGGCGCGCTGTCGATGGATGACGGGCGAGGCCCTTTAAGGCGCTCTCGCCCTGTGAGACGCCGGCTTTAGAATAACGCTCGCCCAGCAAAGTTTTCGCCCCGGGCTCATGGGCCGCTTTTCGGAATGTGAAAGCGCCGCTGGTTCTGTCCACGGACCAACCGGTGAGAATTTTCGCAAGGGCGATAACGTCGTCCTGGGCGTAGCCGCCGTTGACGCCGAGCGTGTGCAGCTCCAGCGTCTCCCGGGCGTAATTTTCGTTAAGGCCGACATCTTTGAACCGGCCGCCCCTGGAGTTCGGGCCGACGGACTGAATATTGTCGAGATAGGCCAGCATCACGGGATGACGGGCGACGGCCAAAAGCATGTCTTCGAATTTGCCCATGACGTTCGGACGGATCGCTTCGCGCTCCAGGGTTCCGATGACGCCGATAAGGTGCGGCTTGCCGGCGGCGGACACGGTGAAATGGTTCGACCAGAACAGGACCATCCGCTCCCGGAAAGACGCTGTTGTCGTTACGGCGTGTTCGACCCTGGCCTTGACGTCGGCGGCGTAATAGGGGCGCAGGGTTTTCAGAAAATCGCCGGCTTTTTTTGCGTCGCCGCCGTCGGCCGCACGCCTTAAGTCCTGCCGCGCCATACGGATTTTCCGAAAGCCCTCAGCGGAGAACAACACGCCTTTTGATGCAGGCATGTCGGCGCTGCGGGGCTTGGTTTGGTCTTTAAGCCAGCTTTCCGGGTCCTTGGCGACAGCCACCCGCTCCCCAGGGCGTGCGCCGAGGCCGAAGCGGGTCAATGCGATGTCGGTTTTACCCATATAAGACTCCTGGCGGCGTCGCGCGATCTCATGTGTCTAACGGGACAGGTCAGAGGAGTCCGTCGCGAAAAATACGGCGGAGCGTTTTGAAAGCGTGCGTCTTTAGAACCGTTTTCGCCGGACGTGATGGGCCTGCGCCGATGTAAACGGCTCTACATCTTTATTTTTGCGGGCCTGCCGACCTGCGGGCGGCGAACCTGCGACCTGTTTCGTCTGCAATCCGCTCTATGCGCCGCTTTACGTGACATTAACTATGAAAGGGCAGGCTTGCAGCCATGTTTATGAGGCGCGCTGGGCTTAGTCGCGTCCTCGCCGCGTTTTGACGGAGACCAGATACGAGATGACGCTTCAAAGGATCACAGCGTGCCGGGCGTGCGGGTCGCGCCATCTGCAAGATGCGGTCGATCTTGGCGCGCAATACGATCAAGGCGCTTTCACGGCGCGGGGTGCGGCGTCGGCGGCAGAGCTTTATCCGACGGAGCTTGTCCGCTGCGATGCGGCGGCGGACCCTGAGGCGTGCGGGCTGTTACAGCGGGCCTACGCTACACCGGACGGTCCGAACTTTTCATCTTACTGGAGCCGGTCCGGCGTCAACAAAACCATGCGCGATCATTTACGCGGGCTTGTCGGCGACGCCATCGTCATGACCGGGCTCGATGCGCCTTCTGTGCTCGACATCGGCTGCAACGACGGCACGCTGCTGTCTTACTATCCTAAAAGCGCGACCCGGTTCGGGGTTGACCCGTCCGATGTCGCGAGCGCTATCGGAAGTTGGGCCAATGTCGTCAGCGATGTTTTTCCGTCCGAAGCCGCGTGTAAAGCCATTGGTGGACGGACATTTGATATCGTCACCACTGTTGCTATGTTCGACAGCGTTGAAGACCCCGCCGCCTTCGCCAGAGCCATCCGCAAGGTCCTGGGCGTAAAAGGCGTCTGGGTCCTGGAGACGTCTTACCTGCCGTTGATGCTGGCCCGCAACGCCTATGACGGGATCCGGCGTGAGCGGGTCGGTCATTACAGCCTGGCGGTGTTGGAGCATGTGATGAGCGACGCCGGCCTGAAAATCGTCCGTGGGGAGTTAAATGAAGCCAAAGGCGGATCGATACGCCTTTATATCACCCATGCTGAGCAGGGGGGCTATGATCGGGATCAATGGCTTGATGCGCTTGCTGATATATGGGACCGCGAGGCGGAGCTGAACCTCAACGGCGGGGCGCCGTATCGTGCGTTTCAAATGCGCCTTGAAGGTTTGCGCGATGAGTTGGCGCGGGTCGTCAGCGATATTCATGAACGCGGCGAAACAATCCATCTTTACGGCGCCTCGACGGGGGGCAACACGCTTTTGCAATGGTGCGGTCTTAGTAGCGGCGTTATTCGGTATGCAGCTGATCGCAATCCTATTAAAGTTGGAACGCGGCTGCCCGGAGGCGAGATCGAGGTTATTTCCGAAACCGCCTCCCGCGGCATGAGGCCGGATTATTATCTCGTGCTTCCCTGGACCTTCCGACGGGAGATTTTGGAGCGCGAGCGTGAGGCTATTTTCAACGGCGCGCAGATGATATTTCCGCTGCCCCATTTGCGGTTTGTCACGGCGGACAATTACGCAACGGAGCTTTCCGATGCGATGATGGAATGTCAGGCCGGCGCCGGCGTTGAAACCTTGCGGGCGATTCTTGACGCCGCGCGGGGCCGTTTGCGCGTCATCGATGGCGACCTGGAGCGTGCGACAGCCTGATTTCTGTGCGCTTGAACGCAGGCGCTGGCGTTACAGTAAAATAATTCGCGGCGCTGCACTGCGTCTGTAAGCCTATAGAGCGTATCATAAAATCTTTGCCTGAAGGCCACAGAGCGCGCAGCTACGCTGCGGCGCAGCGTGTCTTTTTCTTCAAAAAATCGTTAATTTCCCTTAACATTGTTGCTTCAATGAAAACGGATGCATGAGTAACGGAGGGGCGTACGCGTGTTAAACAACTTTATTTCAGACGTCATTGGGGCGTTTCAAACGATTTTTCTCCAGGGCGACATCGTCATGATTGCTGTGGCTGTGGCCATTGTTCTGATCCTGGCGTTTGTGCAGCGGGGGCTCGGGCACATTCTCACGATGGGCGTTCTCGCCCTTGTCTTGTTCGGCGCCGCCAACGTCATCCGTGCGGCCGTCGCCACGCCGGGCGCGGAAGCGTCCGCTTCGCCCTGGGTGTCTCAGCTGGAATCCGGTTGGACCAACTTCACGGCGATGAGTGCGGGCACGCTTGTTTCGTACATGATCGTGTTCGCCCTCGCTATTTTCATCGTTTCGGCGGTTAAAGGCGCTGTGCTGCGCGACTAGGGCTTGTTGAGATTCATAAATATATCCGGTCATCCCGGACGCCGATTTTCTCCAAGTCTTTGACTTGGTTAGAAAATCGAGCGATCCGGGATCTGGTGCAACAGATTTCAGACACGTGGAGACAGATCCCGGCGCTAACACGCGCACGCCAAAACCTATGGGTTTTGGGCGCGTGTAACGTCCGGG
>JBCDBL010000135.1:0-9920 GCA_039183635.1 Pseudomonadota bacterium | reverse complement strand
TATTATCCTGTTTATTACGCTTGAGCCTACGCAAGGGGCTTGAACCTCAATTGCTTACCGCTGTAAAACCGTTTAAGTTCAATAATTGAATATATGTTCATAATGTGAACAATTATTCTCGGGTTTGAAAAACACCCTACGACGTTCGCGTCATAAAATGGCGCGGCGCTGATAATTGGCACACGCTTAAAGTTGGGACATGAAAGGGAGGGCGTTATGGCTACTAAAAAATTAAGGCGTATTTCGGCGGGGGCGCTGCTTATGACGAGCGCCAGCGCATTTGCAATCGCTGGGGGCGCTTTGGCGCAAACGGCGGAAGAAACATCCGGACAAGCGGCGGACGAGATTGTTGTTCAAGGTATTAAAACATTCAGGGATCTTGATGCATCGGGTACAGGCTTTGATTTACCGCTGGTCGAGACGCCATTTTCAATTTCAGTTTTATCGCGCGAACTTTTGGAAACGACAAATAGCTTCAATGCTGTTCGCGCTTCCAATCTCATTGGCGGCCTTGGCGCAGTACAGGTGTCGGGCGGGGTAAACACGGATTACTTCGCCCGTGGTTTTACGCTGGATACGTTCACGGGGTTCAAACAAAACGGCTTGTCTATTGTTCGAAACTTCGAGATGGATCTTGCTGCAGTCGAACGTATTGAGTTCATCAAGGGACCGAGCGGTATTGAATACGGCCGCGCTAACCCTGGCGGGGTTGTTAACGTTGTCACAAAAACACCGCAAGCGGAACAGGCTGGGTCGGTTCGTTTTGTCGCCGGGTCTCACGAATTCTATCGTGTCGAGGCCGATTCAACAGGTTCAATAACAGACCGCTTGCGTTATCGGATCGTAGGCGCCGCTGAACAGGCTGGCAGTTTCATTGATCAGGTGGAGTCGGATACGACGGTTTTTGCACCGTCATTGGAATATGACCTGACTGACAGAACTCTTGTGCAGTTTATTGGCTATGCGCAACGCCATAACAACGTCCCTGAAGCAGGTCTGTCCACAAATGAATTTGGGGAGATTCCCAAGGCGACATTTGATGCAAATCGCGAATTATTCACTGGGCAACCTTGGGCTTACGCGAATACTTACGCTCAAAGCCTGCAGTTCATTATTGACCATGAGTTTTCAGAAAACCTCACAGGTAAATTCAATATATTCCAGACGAAATCCGATTTTGAAAGGCGTTATGCGAGGCCGCGTTTCATTGTTTACGAGAATGACTTCGTCGATCTGGAAGGCACGGCGCGTGAAGCAGGATCGGTGCGCCAGTATCAAATTCGTCGCCCGCAAGCCAGTGAGACGACGACATTCGGTCAACAGGCTGAACTAAAATACGACTTCGGCGCTTTTGGTCGTGAACACAGCATCGTTGTCACCGGCGAGCATGTGAAATTTAAGAGCGATGGACAAAGCTGGGGCGGCGCGCGCACGCTGCCTGGTTTTGACTTTAATGTTTACGACCCGGATTATACGGCAGGATTGCCTGAGGTCACATTCGGCGGCATAAACGAAGGCGAACAGGAAGTGTTTTCCGGTTCTTTTCAGGCTTTGCTGCGTCCATTGGAGGTCTTAACGATCACTGGCGGCGTGCGTTATGACACGATTGAAGCCAGCAGCGATAACGATTCGCTTGAAGTCGACGATGTGACTTATAATGTCGGGGCATTGGTGAATGTCTTTGAAGATGTAGGTATAGTCGATACGTTCAATGTGTATGCAAACTATGCGACATCATTCTTTCCAACGTTCGGTCAAACCGGCCAACTTGTTAATGGCGTTGAGGTTCCAGGCGAAATTCTTGATCCTGAAACGGGCGAACAGGTTGAAGTCGGTGTGAAAACCGAACTTCTCGACGGTGAGCTTTTGCTTACGCTTGCCGGTTTCAAGATTGAACGCGCTAATGTCGACGTGGACGACCCGACGTTTGGCGGAAGTTTTTCCCTTCCAGCCGGTTCTCAAGAAAGCAAGGGCTTCGAGGCTGAAATTGTCGGCCGCCTTACACCCAACTGGCGTGTGTTCTTCGCCTATGCATTTCTTGATACTGAAAATACAGACGTAGGCCCGGGCGGTGACCCTTTGGTTCTGGGAAGGCCGATGGCGAACGTTCCGGAAAACAGCGCATCTTTTTATACAAACTACCTCTTTGAGGGTAACTTCCTCGATGGTTTGCAAATTGGCGGCGGCCTTGTTTACCGGGGTGAACGCGCCGGTAACGACTTTATACGCACAGATTTTTCTAACGAAATAGGCGATGAGGGTTTCTTTGATTTACCCGCCGATACTGTCGTTAATCTTGATGCGCGGTACCAGATCAAGGAAAACATTAAGGTAAGCCTTAATGTTACGAACGTCTTCGATGAGCTTGGCTTTGACAGCTCATTCTCCTGGAATGGTTCCGGCATCAAACCTATTCCGCCACGGGAGGTATTCCTTGGCCTAACTGTTGATTGGTAAACGGTGCGTTTTTGATGAAATTCAGGGAGTTGGCGCGCCAGCTCCCTGTTTTTTCTTCTCACATACGTAAAATTTCAGGTGAACACGCAAGCCTATCTCATTTAAAGGAGACGGACGCGCCGAATGGTCGTTATTCAAATATCAACGACAACGACTTATTCGACGCTTAGATCGTATCAGCCGATGATCTTGCACATCACAGGATTGTTTCTAGTTATTTGTTCCGTATTATTTATTTATTACGGCGGTTCAGGAACGGCTACAGCGGATGAGATCTCGCCAGTTCCAACAAAAACGATAGAATTTCAAACGTCTGAGGGCACATGGATGTCCGTTGACGTATCGCCGGATGGCGGCACGGTCTATTTCGATCATCTGGGCGATATTTACAAGCTTCCCATTAAAGGCGGCGTTGCAGAACGGCTCGTAGGCGGCATGGATTGGTCGGTTCAGCCGACGGTTTCGCCGGACGGGCGCAAACTGGCCTATGTGTCGGACCGTAGCGGCTCCATGAACCTTTGGATTTATGATCTAAAGACAGGTAAATCGCTTCAGCATACTCATGAAAAGGTTGGCGATCAGATGTTTTTCGCCGACCCGCAATGGACGCCTGACGGAGAAGGGATACTTGTCTGGGCGACGCGGCGGCGCAACTGGTTTTTGGGTAACTTACCTCGGGAAATACGGCGTTATAATGCAGAAGACGGGGCCGTTTATGAAAGCTTGACCGGAGAAAGACGCGCGTCGATCAGCGGCGCAGAATCGCCCTCTCTCAGTCCTGACGGACGGTTTTTGTATTACGCTCGATTTCGGGAAACACGCAGTCCCTTTTATGGCGACCGGGTCTTGCCCGAATGGCAGCTTGAAGGAAAAGACCTGAAAACCGGCGTTGCATTTGCGCTCACGGACCGCCATGGGGGCGCTTTTGCACCGCAGCTGTCCCCGGACGGACGGTATATTGTTTACGGCTCCAGAGACAAGGCGGATACGGGGCTGCGCCTGAAAGACCTGCAGACCGGTGAAGATGACTGGCTTGTTTTTCCGGTAGATCGCGATCAGCAGGAAAGTAATTTTTTCTATAATTTGCCTGGCATGGGCTTTACGCCAGACGGGCGCGCGTTGGTGGCGGGGTTTGGCGGAGG
Organism: Pseudomonadota bacterium; assembly: GCA_039183635.1. GTDB lineage: Bacteria > Pseudomonadota > Alphaproteobacteria > Caulobacterales > Parvularculaceae > JBCDBL01. The sequence continues at coordinate 6,321 of JBCDBL010000135.1, read as the reverse complement.
TCTAAATCGCGTCGATCTTGCAGATGGCAAAGTTACGAAAATTCCGTTTTCGGTAGATGTGGTCCAGGACGTTATTCCATTAACCCGGCCAATACGGATACTACCAGAAAATATCGCTGTTTTGCGTCGCGTCCGGTCGCCGGTCCTGTCGCCGGATCGGCGCAAAATTGCTTTTGTCGCGCACGACCGCATATGGCTTATTGCGTCCAGCGGCGGCGAAGCGCGACGATTGACGCAGAACAATATATCTGAAGCCGATCCGGCCTGGTCCCCGGACGGAAAAAGCATCGTTTACGTGTCTTATGATGCTGAAAATGGCGGACACGTCACTAAAACGACCGTAAAAAGCGGCGTTTCTTCGCGCTTGACGGCGACCTCCGGCGGCTACGTCGTTCCAACCTTTCGCGCCGACGGCGAGGCGGTTTATGTGACCAGAATCAGCGGCGCGCACCCGGAGAATATCGCGCCGCCCTACGATTTGCTGGAGCTTGATGTTGCGGGCGGCGGTGCGTCCCGCGTGAGCGCCGTTCCCTTTTCAAAAACGCCTTATCCGGCTCGGATTCACATCCATGGCGATACGATGGACCGTCTTTCCGTCAGTATGGGCAACGTTATAACAAGCATTGGTCGTGATGGCGTGGCCAAACCAACGCTTATGACATCCTTTTCGGGCAGGGGCCGGCCGTTCGATGGGCGGGCCAGCATGTTAAATACATTACATGCTGAGTATGTGGCGCCTTCTCCGGACGGCGCTTATATTCTGGCCGTCGTAGGCCAACACATATACGCAGCGCGGCGCGATGCTTTGCGAATGGGGCCGGGCTTTTCCATTTCTCTTCCGGATTTGGCCGATACGACCGGTCCGGTAACGCGTCTGTCTAAATTTGGCGGAGAGCAGCCTTCCTGGTCCGCCGATGGGAAAAGCATTGTTTACAGTCTAGGTCCGAAAATTTTTCGATATGACATGAACGACGCGGGTCGGTTTGAAACGACCCCGACCTCAGTCATCACCGTAAAGGCGCCCCTCGCGCAGTATGCGCCTGAAGGCGTTCTTGCGGTAAAAAATGTGCGTATCGTTACCATGCGGGGAGATGAAATTATTCAGCGTGGCGTGATCGTCGTTGAAAACAATCGCATCGCCGCAGTCGGGCCGAGGGGAAGGACGAAGATTCCAAAGGGTGCATTTATCGTCGATGGTCGCGGCGCCACAGTAACGCCGGGGTTTATAGACACCCATGCGCATACAAAGCTTGCACCTGACGGCGCCGGCGCCCGCGTCAAGCAACCCTGGGCGTATCTTAATTATTTATCATACGGCGTGACGACGATCCATGATCCGGCGCAGGTCATTGGAGATCTTGAATATGGCGATCAAATACGCGCAGGGTTGCTGTTGGGTCCCCGCGTTTTTGGATCGGGCCCGCATGTAAAATGGGGCATGGCCCGGTTGAAAACGTATGATGATGCAAAAGATTTATTGTCCAGGTATGGCGATCACTGGCGGACCTTGTCCTTAAAGGAATATGTTGCAGGCGATCGCATCGCCCGTCAGTGGATCGCGCTTGCTGCGCGCGAGATCGGTACGGTGCTGCCGGTCTTCGAAGGGGAGGATTTCAATTATAACCTCTCCCATGTTGTCGATGGGTATGCGGATATGTCTCATTCCATTGGTGTAGCGCCGTTGTATGACGATGTGGTGCGGTTTCTCGCCGAAGCCGGAACGTCGGTTTCCTATCAGTTCGGAACCCTGCGCGGCGAAGGAGCGCCGTCGGCGATGTATTATTTTATGAATAAGGTAGATCCATATACGGATAAGAAATCCTTAGCCTTCATGCCAAGGGAAAGATTCGCCAGCCGGCTTTCGCGACGTTTGGAAATACACCCCTCAGAACATGCCTTCCCTTTAATGGCGCGCCAAGCGGCGAAGCTTATGCGCGCTGGCGTTCCTGTTTCCGTCGGAGATCATGGCGAATGGGGCGGGCTCGGGCTCCACTGGGAAATCTGGGCGGCCTCTCATGGCATGACAAACCATGAGGCGCTGACGATGGCGACGCGCGGCGGTGCGGCCTCTCTGGGACTTGATCGCGATCTTGGAACCATTGAACCGGGCAAGCTTGCGGACTTTCTCGTAATTGACGGCGACCCACTGACGAACATCAACGATACGGCGAATATTCGTTATGTGGTGAAAAACGGCGAAGTCTATAATGCCGACACACTAGATCGCATTTATCCGTCCTCGAAGAAATTAGACTATGATCCGTGGTGGCTTTCAGATGCGCCCAAGGTGCGCGACAGCGCGCAGCGCATGGGCGGCGCACCGGTTTATCGACCAAATTAACAGTTTATGCGTAAGGGTTTAACGAAAGGGTTCTCACATGACAGACCGTAAAACAATTATAACGTGTGCGGTCACCGGGTCCGCTGAGACGGTCGGCAAAAACCCGGCTGTACCCGTAACGCCCAAACAGATTGCGCAGGAATGCATTGGCGCTGCGAAGGCGGGCGCCGCCGTTGTCCATATTCATGTGCGCGACCCTGAAACAGGCGCCCCCAGCACGGATCTTGAACTCTACCGCGAAACAGTCGACCGCATTCGTCAAGACGAAACCGATATCGTCATCAATCTGACGACCGGCTATGGACAGCGTCTGCATTTGCAGGACGATAATATTCGCACGCCCGGCCCACGCACGAATCTCATGTCAGCTGAAGAACGCATCGCCCATGTTGTTGAGTTAAGACCGGAGATATGCAGTCTCGACGTGGCGACGATGAACTCCGGCGGCGTTTTCGGCGACACTGTTATGCTGAATGCGCCAAGTCAACTCAATCTCATGGCGGACGCGATTCAAGAAGCGGGCACAAAGCCGGAGTTGGAAGTTTTCGACGTCGGCCACATACGTCTGGCCCGTCATATGATCGATAGCGGGCGCATAGGGCGACCCGCTTTTTTTCAGATGGCGCTTGGTGTTGACTGGGGCGCGCCTGCGGATGCGGAAACTATCGCATATATGAAGCGCTTTGTTCCTGATGACGCACACTGGGCCGCGTTTGGCGTATCGAGGCGCAGTCTTCCCATGGCGACATTTTCATTTCTTCTGGGCGGTCACGTTCGAGTCGGTTTGGAGGACAATCTTTATCTGAAGCGCGGGGTGCTTGCGCCGTCGAACGCGTCACTCGTAGAGCAAGCCGTTCAAACGGTGACGCTCCATGGCGGGGAGATTGCAACCCCGCAAGAGGCCCGAGATATATTAGAGTTACGCGGCGCAAAGGCTCCCTAGGGCACACCTCGCTTAATCGGATTCACACGGGCGTGCTTTAGATCTTTGTTTACGCGTGACTTTTGCGCAAAACCGGTACCCACTTTTGCGCGACACGCTTTAAAGCGTTTCCAGCTCAAGCGGATGCCGGTTGGGCGTCAGGACATGCGTGATGAAGGCGTTTTGAGTGCGTTTGCGATTCGCAAGAATTGTGAGAGCGCTCTTGATGTTAAATGGGCGAGGGCGAGGTGCTGTTCGCGGCGATGACGCTCAACCGAGATGCAGCTTCTTGAAGAACGGGAAGGTTTTTATCCACCGACTCTTTCCGGCTTTCGCTTTGGGCGATCATAACAACATCGATCGCTGCGACAATTTCTTGGTTTTTGCCCTCCACGGGTACAGCGAGCGCCCGCAATCCCATTGTGGTTTCACTTTCAATAAGTGCGTAGCCAGATTTACGTACTTTTCTTATTTCTGCTTTTATTTTTTCAATATCAGTGAGCGTCGAAGATGTGAATTTAGTCATTCGCCCTTCGCGTAGAATGCGATCGACTTCGTCGTCAGGCAGATAGCTGAGGAAGATCCGGCCCATCGATGTGCAAAAGGCCGGCCACCTTGTGCCGAGGCTGGAATAAGATTCAAGGATAAGACCCACATGGCGGCCGATAATGGTGATCTCGCCCTTGCTGTAAACGGCGGCGAAGCTCGTATGCCCAGTATCTGAGGAAATGCGCTGCAATTGCGTGTCGATGTGACTGGAAAGAGGGCTAGAGGCGAAATACCCAAACCCCAACTGAAGGGTCTGCGGCGTTAATGAAAAATATCGGCTTGCCTGTTCCGCATACCCTAGGCTTTCAAGCGTCAGCAAGAGCCTGCGTGCTGTCGCCTTCGGCATCTCCAGCGCGTCCGCAACTTCTGTCAGCGTTTGCGGGCTTTTAACCGACGCCAGGTGGGAGATCACCGCAAGGCCTTTCGCCAGCGAAGATACATAATCGGTATTTTGTTTCATAGTCGTCGTCATGCGGAGCTTTCGGCGCTAGCAAACGCAAGCGTTTCGTTATGGCGTATCCAGTCCTGTCAACACACGTCTGTACATTTTCAGGTTCTTGCGCCTTCTTTCGTGCGGTTCCTGAACGTCCATAGCGTAGTATCCGATCTGATGATAGTACATCACGCGAGCGCGAATCTGGGCCTCCTCGTTGCTGTAGCCCATGTTTAGAAACATTCCTTCGAAGGATTTGATGCGTTTTTCGTCTTCTTTACGAACCGCTTTTGCAACTTTTTCATCTGTGCGCCCCCAGTCCCGGACCGCAGAGTCGTATGGGGGGCTAAATAATTCTTCTGCAACCCATACATCTGTCACAGCGTCATATTGTGCAACCCCATCCGGCGCCGCCTCGTCAACCGCGCGAACAAGGGGGGCTGTATTTTCAATCCGCCATAAATCCAAAAGCGCGTCCAGCAAAGCATCTCTGGATTTGAAATATCCATAAAACCCTCCGCGCGTAACACCCAGTCGTTTGGCCAATCGGTCGATCCTTACCGCCTCCACGCCTTCTGAAACAAGGGCGCTTTTTGCAGCGGCGATCCAATCTTCCTTGGTGCGTTTCATCCTTAGGGCGCTTTTTGCATGACAAACATGGCGTAAAGTCGTTTAGCAACAAATACGTAAATTCAATACGTTACAATGCTTTTCGCATCCGCCAAATCACGTATATGCTATTTCATGAGCATATGAAAATAATTATTATTTGCTATAATACAGGATCGTTCGTCGGAGGTGGGTGCAAGGCGTTATTTAGATTAAGTACATGAAATAAATTAATAAAAGAGGCTTTAATGGTTTTGTTTCGCATAATTTTGTTGGCGTGTGCTGCGGCTGTGCTTTGCGCGTGCGCCTCGTCTGAACGGTTGTCCTCGTTACCGGGCGAGGCACCCGGGCGTGCTGAACGGTCCGATTCATTCTCACAAGACAGGGCCGCCATTCTCGCCATGGCTGGCGATTACAAAGTGACATTCGACTTTCGTGAAACAACGCCGTTCGTCGAGGGGTATGAACCGAAAGAGCGGTATCGCTCCGGCGCTTATGAAAGTGTCAGGGTGATCGAAGATCGCGGTGATTTCATCAGCTTGCAGCATATTTTAGTTGTTGGCGGCGAGGACAAGTTTCCGATTAAACATTGGCGACAGGATTGGTCTTATGAACCGGAAAGCGTTCTTGTGTTTGTCGGCGGTGCGGCCTGGGAAAATCGGCCTGTAAAGCGCGCGGAGGCGCGGGGCAAGTGGTCCCAAACCGTATATCAGGTGGACGATGCGCCGCGTTATGGCGCGGTGGCGGCTTGGTCCCACAAAAATGGCGTCTCTGAATGGACGCCTCCGGCCGAGTTGCGGCCTTTGCCACGGCGCGACGCCACCAAGCGCAATGATTACCATGCCATAAACGCTGTGAATCGCCATGCGATCGCACCTTTTGGCTGGGTGCATGAGCAGGATAATGCAAAGCTTGCTCTTCTTGGCGGCCGACAGACGCTTGTGCGTGAAATCGGCGTCAATACGTATCGCCGGTCGACAGAGTACGACGTATCCGTGGCCGATGAATATTGGGGTGCAACAGAGGGCTATTGGCGCGCTGTTCGTGAAATCTGGGCGTCCATGGTGAATGAGCACGATGTATTTGGCCTGACGATGCAAGGGGAGCCCTCTGACCTGTACATGCCATTGCTGGAGTTGGCCGAAGATCTGCGTGAGGGCGCAAAAAGCTTGAGCGAGGCCCGGCGAGAGGCCCAGGACGTTATAGACACTTATACGACAACGGACATCGGCGATCTGCAATCGCGCTTGTCTTCGCAGACCGCCGAGGACGTTTTTTAACGCTTTGCCTGAGTAAAGGCTCCGCGTTGACCGCACGGAACTTTTTTATTCAGTCAAAACCCTCCACCTTCGGTGGAGGATTGGACGTGTTCTACATTGTAGGAGACAGACCGTACTGAGTGTGACGTTTGTCATCGGTATGAAGCCTGCTCTTCAGTGGTTTTCCTCCCCCGCATTAGCGGGGGAG
>JBCDBL010000134.1:0-10077 GCA_039183635.1 Pseudomonadota bacterium | reverse complement strand
GACGGCGAACCGGATGCCACTTCGCCTGGAAACGCTTTTTTGGTCTAACGCGTTTCCGGACGGCGAACCGGATGCCACTTCGCCTGGAAACGCTATCCCCCTCTCCCAAAAAAAAGCCCGCTTGTTTATAAGGCGAGACGCCAGAAACAAGCGGGTGTTAGTCTAGTCGAGGCACTGTTAGTTACGCAGGGCGTCCAATTCTGGATCAATCCCAAATGGTTTTTTTGCATATTAATTACAGCGCACGTCACGCTTTGGTCGGAAAAACAAGCTCTGGCCCTTTCCTGGGCGCATCGGCAGCAGCCTGGGGAGGCGGAAGCGGTTCGGCGGCGGCGCGGCTGAGATGGCGCTCGTAAATCTCGCCTCCGATCAAAACTTCCCGCACAAGCTTCACCATGCCGTAACACGTTGCAGCAACGGCTGCAGCGGTGAACACAATGACCAGGGCCGCGGCGATATCCTGATACTCAAATAAAACGGCTCCGCCGACCCCGCCGGCCGCCAAAATCGTGACGGCGACGTAGAAACTTAACAAAGCCCGGCGCAACAGTCGCGAGCGCCGCAGGGTGTGATGCGTCAACTCAGCCGCCCGGGGCGTATCGTCAAGGAATAGATCACCCAAATGCCTGTCCAAATGGGCGAGCCGCGTGTTGACCGATAAAACCAGCACCGCCACGCCGGCGATGAAAACAATCGGCGTCAAAAGAAGCGCGTAAAACGCCATGGGAAGATCCTCATACCAATTCCGCGTCGGTCATGACCTCGATCAACGCCGGGCCGTCATGGGCGACGCCGCGCGACAACGCCGCCTCAAGGTCTTCGATCCGCTCAACACGAACGCCCAGCCCGCCGCAATTCTCCGCAAACGCAGCGAAACTGGGATTGCGCAACGATGTCTGCCAGACGGGCCACTCGCCTGAGCGTTGTTCTTTAGAGATTTTTCCTAACTCAGAGTTGTTCATCAGCACATGGCAGATGTCCATCCCATACTTTACGGCCGTGGTGAATTCCATGGCGTATTGACCGAAGCCGCCGTCGCCGGAAACGGAGACGACTTTGCGGCCGGCGTAGTCAGGCCAGTCTTGCGTGGCCGCCCAAGCGCCCATGGCCGCCGGGAACGCAAAGCCGATGGAGCCAAGATAGCCGGACATCAAAATGCGCTGGCCTGTGGGCTCGAAATAACGGCCGAAGGAATAGGTGTTGTTGCCTACATCGACGGGCATCACCGCGTTCGCCGGCACGACCTTCGTCATGGCGGCGAACAAGGACGCGGCATTGATCCCTGCGCCGCGATCGTCGGCGAGACGGCTTTCTTTCTCCCGCCGCCAAATAGCCCAACGCTCCTGAATTTCGCCGGTCTGATCCCCAGCGGCGAGACGGCTCGGCAAACGATCCAGCAGCAACTTCGCCGTGACGCCGATTTCCCCCCATACCGGCACGTCCACGGGATGGCCTTTGCCGAGATGCATGCGGTCGAAATCCACCTGCACGATGGGCTTTTTCGGCTCGATCCCGGTGTGGTGAGAGAACGACGCGCCGAGGGCGAGGATGAGATCGCACTCGTTCATAAACCAGGACGCGATCGGCGTGCCGGACCGCCCAAGGACGCCGGCGGCATGGGGATGGCTGTCGGGAATCTGGCCCTTGGCCTTGAACGTCGTGAGCACCGGACATTTCAGACGCTCGGCGAGTTTGACGACGTCGTCCATCGCCTCCCGCGCGCCGTAGCCGACAACGATGATCGGACGCTTGGCCGAAGACAAACGATCGACAGCCGCGCTAAGGCTGTCTTCCGGCGGCGCGATCGACACCGGCGCAAGGCGCCCGTCCGGCGCCCCGGCCTTGGCGTCGGCCGCCGGCAGGGTCTGGGCGTCGTCGGGGAAAATCATGACGGACACGTCCCGCTCCACAATCGCCGTCTTCATGGCGAGGCTCGTCAGCTCGCCATAGTTGGAATTGTGCAGCAACAATTGGTTGAAGGCCGCCAAAGGCGCGAACGCGGAATGCAGATCAATGTCCTGGAACGCGAAGGGCGAAAACACCTGCACCTGGACCTGACCGGGACAGGCGATCACCGGCGCGCGGTCAACCTTGGCGTCCCACAGACCGGTCATCAGGTTCGTCGCCCCCGGCCCGGCGATGGCGAGGCACGCCGCCGGACGCCCGGTGAGCTTGGCGTAGCCGGAGCAGGCGAAGGACGCCGCACCCTCGTGCCGGATGCCGATATAGCTGATGTTCCCGGCCTCTTCCTGGAGACGGAAGGCGTCGGCGAGGCCGAGATTGGAGTGTCCCACCATGCCGAAGACGCGCTTCAGGCCCCAATTGACCATGGTCTCGGCGACGACGTCCGTGGAGGTGCGCGCATGGGGCGCTTCTTCCGGCACGCCCACGTAAATGCCGTCGTCCCGCGCTTCGACCGGAAACATCTCCTGGCCCGTGTCTTCGTGTCCGCCCGGCGGCTTGCCGGTCAGGGGATCGAAATCCCAGCCATGCCAGGGACAGCGCAGCCAGCATTGGCCGCCCTCGCCCTTTTCGATGGAGCCCTCGCCCAGGGGACCGCCCTGGTGGGGACAGCGATTGTCCATCGCCGCATAGCTGCCGCTGAAGTTAACGAGCGCCAGCGTTTTCACCCCCGCCGTGACGGTGGTGACGCGCCCGTCCGGCAAGGCGTCCTTGTCGAGAACCCGGCGCCACTCCAGCGGCGCGGCGTCTTTTTCTGTCATGCCCGGCCCCTCTCCCGTGTTTGAGACCTCGGACTGGCGGCCAAAGACGGCCCCAAACATGTTTTTTATCATAAAACGCCCCGTCCGATTGTTTGAAGTCGTTATACGACGTCTTTTGGAAAAACGTGAGACGCGGGCCGCACACTTTGACGTGACGCGGATGTGAAGCGGCCGCGGTTCAAATCTTCAGAGGATAGAGGTAGGCTTGCCTTAATAACGCCCTCGCATGTCGAGGATAAAAAAGGGAGGGCAAGGCTATGCAAACAGCTGAGTTCATTGTGACGTTGTTCGGCGTTTATTTCGCCATAGGCGCGGTTTTCGCCGTTCCGTTCGTCATATGGGGCGCGCCCAGGATCGACGCCGGGGCCCGCGGCGCCGGGTGGGGCTTCCGCAGTCTCATCTTTTTCGGATCTATGGCGTTGTGGCCGATCATGGCGCCCCAATGGCTGTTTCGAAAAGCCGGGGAGGACGCCCTGTGAGACGCCCCCATCGCAGTTTTCACGTTTACATCTGGATGCTTCTGCTCCCGGCGCTCATCGCCGCGGTCATCGTCGGCGTCAGCGTGCGCAAGGAAGACCCCGTCAACGCCGCCTTGCCCGACGCGATTGCAGGAGACGCTGAATGAGCCATCAGTACAAAGCTGTTCTCTGGGACGGCAACAAGGCCGTATACGATCTCATCCTTGCTTTGGGCGTCGTTGCATACCTTGTCGCGTTTTTCGTTTTGGGGCTTCAGGCGTATCCGTCGGGCCACACGTTCGACCCCGTGATCCTCGCCATGCGCGCGCTCGGCAGTTGCGCCTTCGTCATGCTGACCGTCATTTTGATGATCGGCCCGCTGGCCCGGCTCAGCCCGCGGTTCAAGCCGGCGCTCTACAATCGCCGCCATTTCGGCGTTATGGCGTTCATGATCGCCCTCGCCCATGGCGGCCTTGCGACGCTCTGGTACCATGGCGGAGGCCCCCTCAATCCGCTTGTCTCGTTGTTCGTCAGCAATCCGCTCTATGACCAGATCGCCGGATTTCCGTTCGAGGCGCTGGGCGCCGCGGCCCTGATCATCTTATTCGTGATGGCCGCCACCAGCCATGATTTCTGGCTCGCCAACCTCTCCGCGCCGGTGTGGAAGGCGCTGCACATGCTGGTCTATATCGCCTACGGATTGCTTGTGGTTCACATCACGCTCGGGTTTTTGCAAACCGAAAAGGCGCTTTTCTATCCGGCCCTCACCCTCGCCAGCGTCATTGTCGTCGGCACATTGCATTTGGCCGCCGGTTTGAAGGAGTACGGCGCGGACCGCAGCATGAAACGACAGGGCAAAGGGGATTGGGTGGAGGTCGGCGACCCGATGTCGATCCCGGAAAACCGCGCCGTCATCGTGCCCCTGGCGGGCGGCGAACGTATCGCGGTGTTCCGTTACGAGGGTAAAATCTCCGCCGTCACCAACGCCTGCAAGCACCAGAACGGCCCCCTCGGCGAGGGGCGCATCGTCGACGGCTGCGTCACCTGCCCCTGGCACGGCTGGCAGTTTCGCCCGGATGACGGCGTCTCGCCGCCGCCGTTCACGGAGAAAATCGCCACCTACGACGTCAAAATCGAAAACGGCCGCGTGTTCGTGGACCGGCAGGCGAACCCGCCGGGCACACGCACCCCGCCGGCTGTGATTGAGGAGGTCTACGCATGAGCCTCGTTCCTGGCGTTCTTCCCCCGAAAGACAATGACGGCGGCGACGATTTTTTCATGGGCTACGCAAAAGCCCCAAAGGTCGACCGCCGGTTCTGGCTGGGCGCGGCGCCCCTGGCGTTGCTGGGGACGACCGGACTTAGCGCTGCATTTACGCATTTCCATAGCGATCCCGGCGCCGGCGCCTGGCTGACGGGGGAGACGTTCGCCGTCACCGGCGTCCTCGACCAGGCGCCCTACCCGATCATCCGCATCGCCGACGCCGCAACCCCCGGCGGGGTGCGGACGGTTCTCGTCGTGGCCGAAGGCAAATGCACTTCGGGCCTGCCCTTCGACAGCGTTTTAGGACAGGCCGCGACGGTGAACGGCGTCCTGATCGAACGCAAAGGCCGGATGATGTTGGAGGTGCCCCTGCTCCTCGACAAATGGCTCACGCCCCTGGACATGTTCGACGCCGCGGACAAGGCGCGCCTGTCATCTCCGACAACCGAGGCTCTCGGCCCAGTGCGGCTGAAAGGCGCGATCATGGACACGAAATGCTTTTTCGGCGTCATGCGACCAGGACGGGGCAAAACCCACAAGGCGTGCGCGGCTTTATGCATTCGCGGCGGAATTCCTCCATCCTTTTACGCCGTCGATGAAGCGGGCCGGGAAACCGTTCTCCTGCTCACAGACGCAAACGGCGAGGCGCTGAAGGACGAAATCTTGCCTCTCGTCGCGGACCCTCTGGTGGCGGAGGGCGAGATCGTCCGTGTCGACGATCTGTTTCACTTCCGTGTCGCGCCGGAGAATTTAAAACGCGCTTAAGCGATCGCTGCCGACGACAGTCTCGCCTCAACGAATTCAGCGATAATCGCCTGTTATTTGCGCCTAATCAATTTCAAATCCGCATCGCAGTGTTACGGAGATGCTGGGTTGGAATGATGATTGTTGCTCTGAACAATTACCCCGTCGACGCCGCTTCCAACGCCGACCATACGGCTTCGAGTTCATCATAAACCAAGGTGTCGCGTCACAAACGCGTGTCGGTTTCCCCATAATCCCGAGCCGCTATCCCAGGGTTCCGGGCGCCCTTCCCTAAATCGCGAGTTTTACAGGCGGCCTTGCGCAAAATCAAAGACAAGCCTTCGGTCGCTGCAGCAACCTGACGTTATGGGACTTTACGGGGGTGGGAGAAAAATCATGGCCGCTTTCGTCGATTCACACGCCTCACAAGATGTTTTGCGTTTTCCAGGCTTGCTCACCTCCGACCCGTTCATTGCAGATCGCTTGCAGCGATATAGCGAGACAGTACACCTTAGCGCCGCCGAATCCTTGTTTTACGAAGGCGACATCGCGCGCAAAGTCTTCGTAATCGTGCGGGGCGCGTTGAGAGCTGTGACGTACCTTGCCGATGGGCGCAGATGCGTGCTCTCATTCCACCATCATGGCGATATTGTCGGATTTCCGACGCGCAGCGTTTACTGCGCCACTGTGGAAGCGTTGCAACCCGTCCGCGCCGTCGCCATCGCCCGAACAGCCTTTAACGACGCCTTGGTGGAAACGCCGTCTCTCCTGCCGCAACTTTCAGGTCAAAACGAAGCGATGCAGCGGCACGTGCTTGCGCTGGCGCGAATGTCGCCGGCTGAAAAGATCGCATTGTTCCTGAAGAATGAGGCGGAACGCCTGAACGGACCGGGCGCAAGGCGCGTCACATTGCCAATGGCGCGCAGCGACATCGCCGATCACCTCGGTTTGACCGTAGAGACCGTATCCAGAATATTTACGCGGCTGAAATCCGAAGGCGCAATCGCCGTGGAAGGGATAAAAAATATCCACTTTACGAACATTGACCTCATTGAGGCTTATGCGGAAGGAAACGGCGTGACACAAAGCACGCCCATGGCGCCTACGCTTTAGAGTGCGTTCCAGCCGAAGCGCATGCGGTTCGTCGTCCGAAAAATGCGACGACGCTTTAAGAGGCGCCTTCTTCCATCTTTTTGACGAGTTTTTTGATACGCGCCGCATTTGCGCCAAGATCGCTCATGCCGACGCGAGAGGCGGAGCGAATATCTATGCGGCTTCGACCGGCCGCTTCCTGGCGTATGCGGATAACTATATCGTCTTTAAACCCAAACCAGAACGTTGTGGCGGTGGCCTCTATTCGTCCCTCAACGGGCGCGGCGGCTTGCAGCTCCCACCCAGACCGGGAGATCGCATCGAGCGTCACGGCGAAAGCTGCATCCTTATTGAGCGATAAGTATAGCGGTTGAATATCAGGGTACGCCTCACGTTGCTGAATGGCGATCTCCTCGCCTGCATAATCCGTGTCGTTTTCCCCCTCTTTGCGCTTCTCAAGGACTGTAACAAAGCGCGGCGGGTTCACCGTATCCGTCGTTATGTCATGTATGGGCGGCGCCTTTAAGGCCTGATGCCGCATTGCAAAAGGCGTAGCTGCAGCGGAAGCTGCGAGGATAAGAGCGATGAGAGGCACAGCGCCGATCGCCCGGGGCGCAGGGATGACGCTGACCAATAGCGCAATGAACGCGACCCCGGCGCCGGCCATCGCCGCCATGGCCCCGAATTGCAGGACCTTAAACGCCGCCTGAAGATTAAAGACGCCAATTTTGTAGCCAAGGCCCGCAGACGCAACAGCGAACGCGGTCAGCGCAGCAAGGATGCTAAGATAAACGATTATTCTTGTTTTTAACGACATTTAGCGTACGCCCCCGCCCGTAGCACTATGGATTGTGTAAGCCGCCCCTACACGGCGCAGAAGCGGCGATCATGGCAGAGGACATGGAATGTCCCAAACGCCTTCGCGGAAAACGCGATCATAGCGGCGCCTGTTCACCAGACAAGAGCATTGCTCAACTCTCAGCGCCGAAACGCTCTCCCCACGCCGCGAGGGCGTCGTCGTCGATTTTTGCAAACAGAACATCCGGAATTGTGAAAGCGTGACCGGGCTGCAGAACGTTCAGCAACACTTCAGCCGAGCCATCCGGCCATTCCACGGCCTCTTGATCAAGCCCAAGCGCGCCCAGAATTTTTTCCGACGTAAACGGTATGACCGGGTGTGCAAGAAGAGCGAACACGCGAATGAGATTGATCCCCGTTCGCACCCCAAGGGCCGCGGCCTCAGGGTCCGTTTTAAACGCCGCCCAGGGCGCAGCTTGCGTCAAATACTCGTTGCCCGCCGCCCAGATCGCCCGCAACTCTGCAAACGCCTTGCGAAACTCCATTTCTTCTAAAAAATCCGTGTAGGATTTGATGCGCCTGTCGAGTTCTGCATACAGCGCCTGCTCCGGCGCGCCTGGGGCGCCGCCGTCGGGAACCGCCTCCCCGAACTTCGATCTGCAGAACTTCAGGATGCGGTTCACGAAGTTGCCGAGAACATCGGCGAGATCCTTGTTCACCACGGATGCGAAGTGCTCAAGGGTGAAAGACGTGTCCGACCCTTCCGGCGCGTTCGCCATCAGGTAATAGCGCCAATAGTCCGCCGGCAGGATCTCCAGCGCCTGATCCATGAAAATCCCGCGGGACATGGAGGTGGAAAACTTGCCGCCATACCAGGTCAGCCAGTTGAAACTCTTCAGCGTGTCCACGGTTTTCCACGGCTCCTGCGAGCCAAGCATTGTCACCGGAAAACTCACCGTGTGGAAGGCGACATTGTCCTTGCCCATAAATTGAACGTACTTGACGTCTTCAGCGCCGGCGTCGGTCCGCCACCAGGTCTGCGCGTCCGCGCCGGTCTTCGCCGCCCATTCTTCGGTGGCGGCGATATATTCGATCGGCGCATCGAACCAGACATAGAAAACTTTGTTTTCAAAGCCCGGCCGCGGCGCGCCATTGCGAACCACCGGCACACCCCATTTCAAATCCCTGGTGATGGAGCGGTCTTTCAAACCTTCATCCAGCCACTTGTTGGCGATGGATCTGGCCAAATGCGGCCACTCCGTCTTGCTTTCGACCCAGGCGCGCAAGCGGTCCGTCATTTTCGATTGCAGAAGGTACAAATGCCGCGTCTGCCGGGTCTCAAGGTTTTTCGATCCTGAGACGGAGGAGTAAGGTTCGATCAGGTCCGTGGGGTCGAGAAGGTTGCCGCAACTGTCGCATTGATCCCCTCGCGCCTTTTCAAAATCGCAGTGAGGACATTTCCCCTCCACATAGCGGTCCGGCAAAAACCGGTCGTCGTCGATGGAGAAGATCTGTTCGTCCACACGTTCTTCAATAAGACCTTTGTCCTCCAACAGCTCTGCGAGCCGCTGGGTCAGGACATGGTTTTCAGGACCGGAAGATCGACCGAACCAGTCCCAGGACAGCCCGAACCGCTCCCCGATGTCCTTTTGCAGGGCATGCTGCTCCGCGCAATACGCCGCGACGTCCTGACCGGCGTCAAGGGCGGCGAGTTCGGCCGGCGTGCCATGCTCGTCGGTGGCGCAGATGAACAGCGTCTCCCGTCCCCGCGCGCGTTGAAACCGGGCGTAGACGTCGGCGGGCAGCATCGAGCCCACGAGATTGCCGAGATGTTTGACGCCGTTGATGTACGGCAGGGCGGAAGTGATGAGAATGCGCGTCATGGGGCTCGTTTTCAAAAAAAGCGTGGCGAAGCAGGCAGATATAAGCGATCCGGATCGTCAAAGCGATAGACGTTGCCGCCGGCGTCGCATTCTTAGTTTAATCCAGGCGTTTATCTTAACAGCCCGTCAACCGGTTCAGCCTATCCTCAAACTTAAGCCTTTGCCTGTCCCTCTTCGGCCGATATAGTTAACGGGGACATTTTAGGCGGGGATCTTGGGCATATGAGAGTAGTGTTTGTCACCATACTGGCGGTCGTATTGACGGTCGTCGGTTACATTTTCTCCCCGGACGGCTGGCGCAACCAGCTGCCGCCGGACGTGCGTTATCGCGCCGACATCATCGCCGCCGGCATGAAGGCGAC
Source organism: Pseudomonadota bacterium (assembly GCA_039183635.1). Classification (GTDB taxonomy): domain Bacteria; phylum Pseudomonadota; class Alphaproteobacteria; order Caulobacterales; family Parvularculaceae; genus JBCDBL01. The sequence continues at coordinate 754 of JBCDBL010000134.1, read as the reverse complement.
CGCGCGCGACCTTAAATTCGCCGCCGGTCCCACGATCCGAAAAGCCCTCGGCCGTTTCCAGGAAGAAGTCGGCGCCATTAACGACGAAATCGACGGCGTCTCCCACCGCCGCGTCGCGGTGGAGCAGGACCTGATCGGGTCGGACTTCCAGGCGACGAACTTGTCGGACGCTCTGTTTTCCGGCTCCAACATGACCGCAGCGGACTTCCGCGGCGCGCTGTTGATGCGGTCCGGGTTTGAGGGAACCACTCTCACCGGCGCGGATTTCGCCCGGGCGGACCTGTCGAACGCCAATCTCACCGGCGGCAATATCGGCGGCGCCTCCTTCCGGGAGGCGGTGCTTCTGCAGTCGGTGCTGCGCGGCGCGAATCTCGCCAGGGCCGACTTCACCCGGGCGATCGCCTCCGGCGCCCGCCTGGGCGGGGCCAATGTCCAGGCCGCCCGGTTCAACGGCGCGGATCTGACCGGCGCGACCTTTGTCGGCGCGAACCTCCACAGCGCCAGCTTCGGCGGCGCCGACGTCAGAAGCGCGGCCTTCAAGGGCGCGAACCTCACCAATGTCGACTTCGACAACGCCTCCCTCGACAACGCCACCTTCTCCGACGCGAATTTAAGCGGCGCGAAGTTGAGCGAAGCCCTCGGCCTCACCCAGGACCAGGTGAACGCCGCCTGCGGCGACACCGCGACGGAGCTGCCGGACGGCCTCACCATCCGCCCCTGCGCCGAGGCGTCCCGGTCCTGGGAATAGCGGACG
>JBCDBL010000133.1:0-10114 GCA_039183635.1 Pseudomonadota bacterium | reverse complement strand
ACGCCGACAAGTAAAGCCGCCGTTCGCGCGGGCGTTCCGGCGACAAAGCGTTCAAGTAGCTTGTTCGTCTGAATATGTGAGAGTTTTGAGTGCTTTAAGCGCATCAGGCCACCCTAGGAAGTTCAATCTCCTAGGTCAGCCCCTTTTTGATTATTGGGATTCGTACCTTGATCCCAAACATATTTCAAGAATGTTGGAGGCGAATAAAATTCTAAATAGTATTATTCTTGTCTTGACAGTTATAATGGTGCGTCATCATTTTACTATTATGTAAGTTGTATGAACACGCAAACAATGTAAAAAACCGTTCGATGCCGCTATAGAATAAGGTCAAGGCAATTCTGAGTTGGCGTCCTTCGCCATTGCACGATTGGCGTCGCGCCGTTCATATCAATACGCAGATATCCGGGTCAGGTAAGCCTGAGAGAAAGGGCCGATGGCGTGACAGCTTCCAAGACGGCGCATCTCTGTGCAACACGCCGCGCCGGGTTCTCCCTGTTCGAGGCCTTGATCGTGCTGGCGCTGTTCTCCCTGCTCGCGGGCCTGTCCGTCGGGGCGATGCGTCCCGGACAATCCTCTTTACATCTGCGCCAGGCCGCAGCGCAACTCACCTCCGACTTGAAGCGCGCCAAGCTCGAAGCGGCGACAAGCGCGGCACCTGTCACCGTGAAAGCCGCCCCCAATGGATACGCCATCGAAGCGTTGGGCGTTTCCCAAGAGCTTCCAGACAGGCTCTCTTTGTCGTACACAACAGAAGAGCTTATATTCACACTGGATGCGCTAGCCTCCTATGAACGCTTTACCCTCACGGACGCGAAGGGCGCGGCCCATGTCGATATTGCGCCCCTTACCGGCGAGATCACGCTCCACATGCCGTAGGGCCTGCGGGTTTGCGCTGATCGAGGTGTTGATCGCTGCGGCCATCGCCGCCGCCGTACTTGTGGCGTGTGCGAATGCTTTGTCCTCTTCCGTTCGCAGCGCTAAGGCTGTGACGGAAGCTCATGCCGCCTTGAGACAAGCCGAGACCATCGCCGCCCGCCTGAAAGCCGGCGCGCCCGTTGATGATCTGCTTGATGAAGATTGGACCCTCACCCGCACGCGCCTGCCGTCAGGAAACTCTAACAGAGGCGCAACCTATCTTGAGGATATTCACGTCATCCGAGATACAAACCCCAAGATTGAATTCCACGTTTACGTGGTGCGAAAGGCCGCACCATGACGGCCAACCGTAAGAGGCGTCAAGCTGGCTTTTCCCTCAGCGAAACACTCATCGCCATCGCAATCTTTGCGGCTCTTCTCAGCGTATTGGCCCCAACCCTCTACAACGCCGTGCGCGCCTCACGCGCCGCCTCCGCCATGGCGGCGGAAGCCGAGGCTGTCCGGTCCGGAGAGCGTATTTTGCGTACACTGATAGAACAGGCCGTGCGTGTGCCGACCTTCTTGCAAGGGGAGCGCTTTACAGGCCAAAGCGATACGGTGTCGTTTTTGGGGTATGCGCCGGGCGTTGAAGGCCTCGCTCGCATCACCTTTAACATTGAAAGCGCCGGCGACGCGAAAACCGTTGTGGCGAAGATCACGTCCTTTAGCGGGCCAGAAGAGGTTATAGAAGAGCCTGTTATCAGGGGGCTGAAAGAGGCCCGCTTTTTCTATTACAGCAATACGGTCTGGCGCAGCGATTGGAGCTCCCAGGATCTCCCATCCCTCATGGCGTTTGAGCTGCACACAGAACACAGCCTTGCGCCCCTGCGCATTGAGATTCCATTGACTGCCCAAACGCCGCTCATTTGTGACTTTGACCCTGTGACCCGCGCATGCCGAACCGTATAACCCATAAGACACGACAGCGCGGGGCCGCCTTGATTACGGTCTTATGGATCGCGCTGTTTTTGTCCGTATTGATTGCAACCACTTTGTCTACGGTTCGCACGGAAATACGGATCGCGGCGGCCCATATCCGGTTGTTTGAGGCCCGTCAGGCGACGGATGCAGCGATAACGCTTGCCGCCTATCGCTTGGCGACACAACACAATGCCACAAACACCGCCTCCTCAAACACAACTGTCATGATTGGAGACAAAAGAGTATCCGTGACCAGCTTTGATGAGGCGTATAAGCTCGATATTAACACCGCCACGCCGGAGGCTCTCGGCAATGGCCTGCAGCGCTATGGTTATGACGCAAAGGCCGCCGCGGCTCTTGCCGACAATATTCTGGACTGGCGGGATGCGGACAACTTAAAGCGCATTAATGGCGCTGAGGCGAATGATTACGCCGCAAAACGCAGCCCTTTCCGCCCACAGAACAGACCGTTTGTGGATATGCAGGAGTTGCGACAGGTCCTGGACATCAATCAAGACACCGTCGACTGCCTGTTAAAAGACGTCACCATATTCGGACGCGCCAATGCACCGTTTCAGGAACAAACCAAGTTAAATGCAGATGGTGAAACACCCTCAACCCGCCTCGCCACGCAAGCCGTGCGCTCCGCCGTCGGCAAGCGCTATACGCTGACGGCGGAAGTCTTGGAGGGCGGTGTAAAGGCCACAGGCCGACAGGCCATCCTCATAACCGCCCGCACCGACGCGCCTTTCCAGGTCGTGGCGAAATTGCCGCTCCAAGAACCGTCCTGCTGAGATTTGGAATGGTGGAACGGATTTCGTCCCTAAAGCGTCTCTTCTTCAATCGGAATCAGGCAGACGCTTTAAGTCTTTTTTTTTTCACATTTCCGGACGGCCAACGGGACACACTTGGCCTGGAAAGGCTTTAATGTTCGGCAATCATAAAAACGAGCGTCAATACACCAAGCAACACATAACATGCCGCCATACTAAAAAGCTCCGGGACCGTTAAATCCCGGAGCTTCTAAGTTCATCAGCTTGTTCGTAAATCAATTCTTCTTATCGTCTTCTCCGAGCCAGGGCATGCGTTCGCGCAGCTCGCCGCCGACTTTTTCAATCGGGTGCTCAAGGTCCGCGCGCCACATGGCGTTGTAGCGCGGCAGGCCGGCCTGGTTCTCCGCAATCCAGTCGTAGGCGAAGTTGCCGTTTTGAATATCTTTGAGAACCTCGCGCATGCGCTCCCGGGTTTCTTCGTTGATGACCCGCGGGCCGGAAACGAAGTCGCCGTATTTCGCTGTCTCTGAGATGAAATGCAGCATCTTGCCAAGGCCGCCTTCGTACATCAGGTCGACGATGAGCTTCAGCTCGTGAAGACACTCGAAATACGCCACTTCCGGATTGTAGCCTGCTTCGACCAGCGTCTCGAAGCCCATGCGCACGAGCTCCGACGCGCCGCCGCACAGAACGGCTTGCTCGCCGAAAAGATCCGTTTCCGTTTCTTCCTGGATCGTCGTATGAATCAGGCCCCCGCGCGCCCCGCCAAGACCGTTGGCGTAGGCTTGCGCCTTGGCGCTCGCCTTGCCGGAATAGTCCTGGTGTACGGCGTAAAGGCTGGGCACGCCGCGGCCGATTTCATATTCCCGGCGGACAAGGTCGCCTGGACCTTTCGGCGCCACAAGAACGACGTCGACGCTTTCCGGCGGGCTGACGCGGCCGTAGAGAATGGAAAAGCCGTGGGCGAACAACAGCGCCGTACCCGGCGCCAAATTCGGCGCGATTTCTTTTTCGAACACGTCCTTTTGCGTCATGTCAGGGGTCAAAAGCGCCACAAGTCCGGCCTGTTTTGTCGCCTCGGCGACGGTGACGGGCTCAAAGCCGTCGGCTTTCGCCTTGTCCCAGCCGCGGCCCCCTTCCCGCTGGCCGATCACCACGTCATATCCGGAATCCCGGAGGTTCATGGCGTGGGCGCGGCCCTGGCTGCCATAGCCGACAATGGCGATGGGCTTGTTGTCGAACACCGATTTATCGGCGGTGATGTCTGTCATTGCGCTCTCTCCTTCTAAAAGCAAGCTTGGATTGTGTTTCGAATTACTTCAGTCCCCATACGGAAAACTTGTTACAGCGCCTTTTGATGCGGAGCCGACAAGTGTTGCATATTTCGCATAGGCGCCGTTCCTGAATTCGGGCGCCGGCGGCGTCCAGCCTTCTGCACGGGCTTTCAAGTCCGCATCGACGTCGATACGGCGCTCGTCGACATCAATTGTGATTTTATCGCCGGTCTTCACAAAGGCGATCGGACCGCCCCGGGCCGCTTCCGGCGAAACATGTCCCACGACGAAGCCATAGCTTGCGCCGGAAAACCGGCCGTCCGTAATAAGAGAAATCTTATCGCCGAGCCCTTGCCCCACCAATGCGGCTGTGACGGCCAGCATTTCACGCATGCCGGGCCCGCCGGCGGGGCCTTCGTTGCGGATGACGACGATGTCGCCTTCTTTGATGGCGCGCGCCTCTACGGCTTTAAACGCGTCTTCCTCGCATTCGAACACTTGGGCCGTCCCAACGAAGCGTTTCGTGTCGTGGCCGGACATTTTCACAACGCAGCCATCCGGCGCGAGATCGCCGTAGACGATGGCGAAACCGCCATGTGGCTTTACCGGGTCTTCCACAGTTTTCACGACCAGTTGTCCCGGCGTCTCCTCCGCGTCGGCGCATTCTTTAAACAATGAGCGCCCGGTGATCGTCGGCGCATCGGCGATCAATCCGGCAGCCATCAGGCGACGGCCCACAAGACGCGCGCCGCCGGCGGCGAACAGATCCGGCGCCATAAACCGGCCGCCGGGCTTCATATCGGCGATGATCGGCGTCGCCCGGGACACTTCGTCATAAAGGTCGAGATCCATTTCGATCCCCGCCTCCCGCGCGATGGCGGTGAGGTGCAGCACCACATTGGTGGAGCCGCCGGTGGCGGTCACCGCGACTGCGGCGTTGCGGATCGAGGTTTCGGTAATGAAATCCCGGGGGCGACGATTCTCATTATACGCTTCAAGCACCAGCCGCCCGGCGGCTTTCGCTGCGGCGGCTTTATCGCGATGAACAGCGGGAATATCGTTTACACCCATCGGCGACAGACCGAGAAAGCTCATCGTCAAAGACATGGTGTTCGCGGTGAACTGACCGCCGCAGGCGCCGGCGCCGGGACACGCTCTGCGCTCCACATCCGTCAGCTCCTCTTCGGTGATCTTGCCGGCGGTGCAGGCGCCCACGGCCTCGAACACGTCCTGGATGGTGATGTTCTGATCATTGTGATGGCCCGGCATGATCGAGCCGTTGTAGACAATGACGCTCGGCACATTCAGCCGCGCCGCCGCCATGGCGACGCCCGGTATGGTTTTATCGCAGCCGCAAAAGAAAATGGCCGCATCAAGGGAATGCCCGTTGATGGCGAGCTCAGCTGAGTCCGCCACGCATTCCCGCGACATAAGGGATGCGCGCATGCCCGCCGTGCCCATGGCGATGCCGTCAGTGACGGCGATGGTGTTGAACTCGAAAGGCACGCCGCCGGCCTCGAGGATCCCTTCCCTGGCTTTTTCGGCAAGTTCCCGCTGGTTAAGGTTGCAGGGCGAGACGTTGGACCATGTGGTGACGATGGCGACCATGGGCTTTTTCATGTCGTCGTCGCCAAGGCCTGTGGCCCGCAGCATGGCCCGCGCCGGCGCCTGGGCCGGTCCGTCGACAATGGCGCCGGAGCGGCGCGGCGGCGTTTTAGTCGTATCGCTCATTTTAATTTTCGTCCCTTTTCCAAGGCGTTGTAGTACAGGCTTTCCATAGCAAAAACCCCCGATTTTGATCGGGGGCTGTCTTCACGGTTGTTAATTTGGTTGTCCCGCGCTCGATCAGCCCCCGCTTCCTACGGGGCGTACGATGATAAGATCTACGGTAATTCGCACTAAGCCGGCGACGACGCCCATTCCACGACATGTAGGCGCTTGTAAGGTTCTGGCGGTTACAAAAGGCATAATCGTGCGTCTTTCATCAGATTGGCGCACAATAACGCCAATTTCCAAGTTTGCAATGGGCCTTGAAGCTATACTTTTCGTATTCGAGGCGTCCGCAATAACATGAATTCAGATCTGGACGATAAAACTGCATCATATAGGACGTATTCACAAATGTCTCGGATCCTAAATCTCGCGCATAGACGCTATGCACGTCCGTTGCAAACCGCATGTGGAATTTAATTAGTATAGAGATTATTTTGCAGGCGCTGAGGGGCCGTGTGGGGCGCCGCAGGTGAAAAAGCCGACTTGGGGCCCGTGTAAGGTTTTTTACACTTTCGAGACTTGAGTCAGTTTTTTTTACATTTTCTCGTTGAGAAAATGCGGTTAACCGTTTGAAAAATAACGCCAGATGGGTTGGCGCAAATATTGCAGAACTTTGCCCAATGAGTTTGATTTAAGCGATAAGCTTACATCTACGTTATATGGGGTTTCTTCGAGGGGAGTTTTTATATGTACAAAGCGATTGCAGCCGCACTTTCGCTGTCCGCCATCTTCGCCGCATCTCCTGCGAGCGCAGTTGTTGTCGGATTTTCACCATCGGCGCAAACCGCTGGCCCAAGCGACACCATTTCCCTTGATCTTACCGTCTCCGGATTGGGCGACGGCGCAGCGCCGTCGGTTGGCGGATTTGACTTCGACATCTTATACGATCCTTCTGCGCTTACGTTCGATGGGTATGCGCTTGGTACGGATCTGGGCGATGAAGGCCTGTTTGAACAACTGGACTTTTCGTTCGGCGACCTTGGCGGCGGCCTGATCGATCTTGCTTCCACAAGCGTGCTGCTCGACTTCGACCTTGATCTTCTGCAAGGCTCAAGCATTGTTCTTGCTACGCTGGACTTTACGGTTGACGTGCTCGCCCTTGGCGCTTCAACGAGTGTCAGCGTCGACACCTTCGATCCTTTCTTGTTGTTGTCAGATGGTTTCGGTCAAGATCTCGCCGTTACGGCCTTTAACGGCGCGACCATCCGGAACCCGAATCCAAATGTCGTTTCGGCGCCTTCCGGCATCGCACTTTTCGCACTTGGCCTGTTGGGGCTCGGCCTCACGCGTCGTCAAAAGGCGTAAGCAAGGTCAGCTGCACAACACCGCCGCCCTGTCGGCGCGCACTTAAATACAGACTGCCGAATTTAATATTCGGCAGGCGTTTTTTATTGTGTTCATACCTAGCCACTCAGATTAATCTAAAAGTTGTAATAGAAATATATACGTCACTTAATCAGTTTACAGCCTTGCAGCCCTCGTCAATTAAATGTATTCGTTAACGGTTTGAAATTGGGGGATTCAGGGCTAAGCGCGATATCCGGACTGGAGCGCGCGTCTTTTCTCTCAATTTATAATTATATTCCGTAGTCGACTCTGATCGTTCGACCACGGCCCTTTGTGGAGCAGACCAAGATATGACCGGATTGCGCGCCCAACCCGAAAGCCGTTTTCTTCCAACAAAAACCCGCTGGCTGGGTTTCGCCATGACAACCCTCGCCGCATTGGCGTTGGCGATGATTGGCAGCGTTGTGACGCCGCAGAAGGCGGAAGCGCAAATCGCCGCCGTTGGGCCTTGCAACAGTTTTGACTTCTCCAGGTCTTCATTCCAGGACAATGAGTGTTTGGCGGCTTATGGGACGCCAGGCTTCGCTATCTTTGGCGGTTCAGGCTCGGTCTGTGTCGTTCCAGCGGGCAGCCCAAACCCGGGACCAGGTGGCGCCGACGCCAGCGCGGGCGGCTGTAACGCTATCGGATCATCGCCGACATCGCTTGTTGAAATCCCGTTCTGGCTGCCACCGACAACGCCAGGCACCTATGATGTTTGGTGGACACGCGTGGATGGCGGGCAAAGCGTCGCGAGAATAGTCATCACCTCCAGCGGCGGCGCCGCACCAACGGTTAACGTTGCGGAGATTAAAAAAGCCGCCGGCAAGCAGAAAAACCGTTGGCGCTCTCAAGCCAATTGGGGCGCGAATCTTAGTGATAACGCCACAGCATTCAGCCTCGGCTGGGCCTTGGCCACAGGCGATGTGGTTGGCGTTGCAGCAGGCGCGTTCGGTCTTATCACAGGTCTGCCGACAGATTATAATGGCGGGGTTCTCACCGTAGGCGGTAAAGTCATCGCCGCCCTGGCCGGCGGTCAAGCGGATCGCTATCGCGACCTTGAGGCGGACCCCCCGGATCCGAACTTCACGGATTTTGTGCCTGTGGATCTTGCGGCCGTGAACGCGCAACTTGCAGCAGACGCCGCCTTGTATCCCGGCATTCCGCTCACCTACCCGTTCACAGCGGAAACAGACGACCCATTGCACCTGGCGCAAATTCAACTCGCAAATGAAATCGCCCAGGAACAAGCGATGGTGTTCGCCTTCATGCGCACCTTTGAAAAGTTCCAAGGCGCCGAAGCGGCAGGTGATGATGAATTCACATTCCTGCAAGCCCGTGCTGTGCGCGATTACGCGAATATGCTGCGCACGCAGCTCGGCGACACGCGTTCGTCCCTTGTTACGTACAGGGATGAGCTGAACAATGACGGCCTCGGCGGCGTAAGCTATGACGGCGCCGACCTTGCGGCTCTCATCAACCGTTTGGAAACGTCAGGTCTGACGCCGGACGAGCGCGCCGATCTGGAAAGCGTCGGCTTTAATCAAACCGATATCGATCTTCTGTTCGCGCGCATCGCGGCCTTCCCTGCGGAAACGGGCACGTTCTCTCGTACGCAGGGGATCGATGATCTCATCACCTCAATTGATGAGATGGACACAGCATTTTCCGACGCCGCCGATGAAGCGCAAGATGTGATGGACTTCTTTGAGAGCTCCGTCACCATCACGCACCCAGACGCAGATGCCGGCGGGCCTTATAATGGCGTTGAAGGCGCGTCCGTCGCCTTTGACGGGTCCGGCTCTACGACACCGTCCGGCTCCATCACGACCTATGAGTGGGACTTCGATCTCGACGGCAGCTTCGATGACGGCGCAGGCGTATCGCCCAGCTTTACGTTCGCAACGCCGGGTGAATATGAAATCGGCCTCAAAGTCACAAACAGCGCCGGGTTGATGTCTATCGCTTATGCTCAAGTGACGATTACGGAGGCGAACAGCCCGCCTGCGGTCACGGTCTTCTTGCCGGCCAGCCTGACGCCGACGGCAAGCGCTTTATCGCCGCTGAACTTCTCTGTGTCAGCGTCTGACCCGGATGGCGATACGCCCACATTCGAATGGACCGTGGACGGAACGCCGGTTTCAACAGCCTCCAGCTTCGTGTTTACCCCTGCTCCCGGCGCCACAGGCGTTGCGGTTGTGCGCGTCAAAATTTCTGACGGCAACAGCCTCAGCCCGGACGTCTTCGAACAACGGGTTGTGGAGTTGATCGCAGAAGTCGCAACGCCGAACGTTGTGGGCCTCAGCCAAGCGGCGGCGCAAAGCGCCATCACCAACGCGAACCTCACCGTCGGCTCCGTCACTACGGCGAATTCCGACACGGTTCCCGTGGGCGATGTCATTAGCCAAAACCCAGCCGCCGGTTCGGTGGTCACGGAAGGCGCCAGCGTTGATCTCGTGGTCTCAACGGGTCCCGCTAATGTGAACGTTCCTGACGTCACGGGCCAAAATCAGTTCGCGGCCTCCTCTGCCCTCACGGGCGCAGGTCTTACCGTCGGCAACGTCACAAGCACCAGCAGTCCAACAGCACCCGCAGGAACCGTCATCAGCCAGAACCCTGCGGCCGGATCTTCCGTCGCGCCTGGTACGGCTGTGGACCTTGTGCTCTCGTCCGGACCGGCTCCGGTGAACGTCCCTGACGTTACGGGTCTCAGCCAGTCTTCCGCTTCCGCCGCCCTTACGGGCGCCGGACTTGCGGTCGGCAACGTGACGAGCGCGAGCAGCGATACGGTTCCGGCCGGCGACGTCATCAGCCAGAACCCTGCGGGCGGATCTTCCGTCGCGCCTGGTACGGCGGTTGACCTTGTCGTCTCGTCCGGCCCGGCTCCGGTGAACGTTCCTGACGTCACGGGCCTCAGCCAGTCCTCCGCTTCCGCCGCCCTTACCGGCGCCGGACTTGCGGTCGGCAATGTAACGAACGCGAACAGCAATACGGTTCCGGCCGGCGATGTCATCAGCCAGAACCCGGCGGGCGGATCTTCCGTCGCGCCTGGTACGGCTGTGGACCTTGTGCTCTCGTCCGGACCGGCTCCGGTGAACGTCCCTGACGTTACGGGTCTCAGCCAGTCTT
>JBCDBL010000132.1:0-10120 GCA_039183635.1 Pseudomonadota bacterium | reverse complement strand
GTTTCTTTCGCCGACGTCATGCGGCTGAAAAGATCGTAGGTGTATTCGAGATCGGCCGTTCCGCTCGGCGCATTGACAACCGTTAATCGATTGCGGGCGTCATAGGCGTAGTAGAAGATATCGCCATTGCGCCGGATGATTTTTCTTATGTTTCCGTTGGCGTCGAAGTTCTGGAATTTCTCTGTTGAGCCGTCCGGGAAAGTGGTTTGGACTAACCGGTTAAAGCCGTCATAGATATATGTTGTGACATTGCCGTCGCCGTCTTTTAGCGTCTTGAGCAAACCATTGGCGGTGAATGTCGATTCTGAATTCACGATCGGATCGACATCAAAACCGGACACCGATTTTTTAAGGCGTCCCAACTCGTCGTAATAGTTTCGCGTGATCCGGTCCCATTCCTGATTGCTATTTTGCGTGGCGATGCATGGGTCCGAATAATTCGCGCTTAGCGTCGTCCCCACAGACCGGCATTTTACGCGGCTCATGGAGTCATAATTCAGGTCGACGACGCTCGTTCTTGGGGTGTAATAACCAGCATAATTTATGGTCCGAATCGGCCGGCGATGAGAATCATACGTAGTCCACCGCATCTGTTCGATGGTCAGGCCGTGAAGGTGGGTCTCATTGACGCCGGTCGCCGTGCCAACATCCGTTCGGTATTGTTGGCCTCTGCTATTGTACCAAAATTTCTGCGCCGGGCGTGGGCGGGGACCCGCCGGGTCCGGCCCGATCGAGCCGATAGGCCGGCGCAGATCGTCAAAAAAGAAATATGTCTCGTCATTGGTAAGGGGGCCGTTGGCGGTGACGACATTGCCCACGTGATCATAGGTCAGTGACGTTGTAGACTGAATGCCGCCTGCGCCATTGCCGACGGTTGTCGAAATGGGGAGCCAGTGGGCCCCGCCATAGGTGATCGTCGTTCTCAACTGGTTCGCCGAATTAGGACAATATTGCGTCGTTGCACAGGTCTCTGTTTTGGTCAGGTAATAAATGTTCTGTCCTGGGCCGCCATATCCATAAGACGCAATGGCCGTATAGGTGAGCTCTGTGATCTGACGCTGAATGCCGACCGGTTCTGAGTAAATTTTTGTAACACCGCCATGGGTCGCGCTATAATGGAAAATCTGATTATTCCCGCGCCCGTCCGTGATCGAATATGGTTTGTTGCAGTAAAATTTATTCGTAGCGGTACACGTTCCCGGATAAACGATCGTTGTGGTGATCGTCGCCGAACCCGCCGCTGGTTTCTCCCTTACCGTTGTCGTTGTGACATTGCCCCGCGCATCATACCCATATTGAACATAATCACCTTCAGGCGCAGTGACTTTGTGTAACCGGTGGTTCGCATCATACTGGTAGACCGTTTCCTGATTGAGTTCGTTCTTATCCCGCAAAACGACGAACCGATTGAGATCGGATGTCACAACCCGGTTCTTACCTTCAGGATTTGTAATTGTGGTTGTCCGATTATTACCGCTATCTGAACGACTGAACGCCCAGGTCTGACCTAGCGTTTGCACCGAAGACACTCGGCCGGTGGACACGTTATAGGTATAGGTAATATAGGGCGATGAATCGCCTGGCAGCTGGATCGAGGTCAATTGCCCCGAGCCGTTATGCGTGAAATACGTCGTGTGGTTTTCGGCGTCCTTTACCGACGTCACTTTATGTTCAGTGCCTGTGAAAATCAGCGACGGCCATGTTTTGGTGTAGGTGCTGCATGTCGCCATAAAAATATTACAGCTGGTCTCGATCGTTGGATCGAACAGAACAACTTTCGTAAGCGTGCGCCAATCTGACCGCTGCGTCTCGTTTGTTGGCGTACCGTTGAATTCATATTCAAGACGCATGTGGTAGCCGGTGTTGGTGGTCACCGCGAAAATACGCGTCGTCCGATCATTTCCTGTGCCGGTTTCGATATAGTGGTAAGAGATGATCTGACCCGTCGGGAGCGTTACGGATTTTAAAATGCCGGATACGAGGCCATATTCCGGCCCTAAAACTGCGCCCAGCTCGAATGCATATACGTACTTTGTTCCGTCCGCCGACGTGTAGAGCCACTCAAATGTGTTAACGTCCAAGATGAGGGAAGCCCCTGAGGGGATTTCCGGTTCGTATTCGTAAGTGTTTCCAACGACTTGTACAAATACAAATTGTTCAGCGGAGCCGCCGAAACTCACAATTGGATTAATAGGATTTAAACCTAACAAATTAGGATCAAAAATAGTGCCAAGCGTCGAGTTTCGCCATCCGCTGCCGGAGAAGAACTTGGAAAACGATAGCCCTTGCGGTTCGCCGGGCCCAATCGAAATATTGGCAAGATCGCCGCGTGAGACGATCCCGGAAACGAGGTCAACGCCAAAGCCGTCAACATTGTTATTGACCTGCAGCGGTTCTGGCGGCGTTTGCGCATATGCAATTGATGCGGCGCCAGCAGAAATTAGCGCGCAAAAACCCGCGACGCATTGCTGAATGCGATTCATAACGACCTCGAATGCAAAAACTTCGTTTTAAAGCACGTGGATAGGCGTTAGTCAGTAACGCAACTATGGCGGCGGCGGCGGAACGTTCTGTATCTCCGTTTCCGTACGGTTATGGACGTCATCGAATGTGTAATCGATGACGGCGCCGTCATTTGGCGTCGGCGCCGAACCCGTTTTCTCAATTTCGACTTTAACAAGACGTCCGTGCACATCATAGGTGAATGTTTCAGTTTCGCCGGCGTGTGCGACGCCGCTGAGCGCCAGAATGCTGGCGCACAGATAGAGATAGCTCTTGATCATAAGAGCGGCTCCTCCGAGATAGGAGCGCAGACCAGCCAAAACACACAACACGCCAGGCGCGCTCGTTTGCAGTCATACCCGAATGAGAGAGGAACCTATAACAATGCAGCTCCCCTCCGCATGAAAAGAAGAAGAGGACAAGTATTGTTCATTGTCAACACGAAGAAATAAAAAAGTGATCGAGTCGGGGTTGTTTTTTTGCATTCCAACGTGCACGAATAAGTTTTTCGGCACACTATTGCCTGACCATTTGGGGAGACTTTCGCCATGGCGTTTTCATTGATCAATCTGGTTGTTGGCGCGGCGAGCGCTGCTTGTGTCGCAGTCGGCCCCGGAGATGAAAATAATGTCATTGTGGTCGCCAAAGCGGACAAAGCATCATCGTTGCAGGCGACTAACCGCAAATCGGCGCAATGCGCGCCGGAAATGAAATGGGATGGCGACGCTGCGCGCCAACAATGCGCGTCCTATCGTCATTGGACAGACGAAGTAAAAGGTCTCTTTCAGGAGCATTACGGTATTTCAACGGATGAGATTTGCGCCGAGGGCCGCGAAGCCGCCGGCTTGTCGCGCAAGGCTGAGGACGGCGAAATGGAAGACTATTTCAAACGAAAGTTTGAAGAACGAGAAAGAAAAGCGGATAAGCCAACAGCAAAATCAGAGGAAGAAATTTAGCTGGACAGCAATATAAAGAGTGCTTTGTACGCGATCCTATCGAGATCATCTGCGTCATTGTAGCCTCTTTCATAGATGAATCACGCCCAACCATAGCGGTTTTGCCCAATGCACGCTTGCGCAAGTAAAATTAAGCGCATCATTGCCGGGCGGTGTAAATACCAAATTACGGTTCTAAGAAACCGGACAGTATGTGTGACCCGTTCTTTCAATTGCACGCTAAATCGACAATCGATACTATAGACCTTGTGCAAGATATGCGCGGTCATACCGCGCTCTTGCCCCCGAAACCCCCAAGGTGGCTTTCGGGAGAGATAAAGGAAGGGGACACCCCTTCCGTTTGAACCTTCCCCGGAGCACCGGCTAATTGCCGATGCGCAGGTTGCCTAAAGGCGATCTGTAAGGGAGCAATCGAATAATTAAAACAAAGGAACCATGATGAGTGCATCAGGGACAGGCAGACGTGCGCGCTCGCAGATGATTTCGCTGCGCGCCACACAATTAGAGAAAACATCCATTCAGGAGCGTGCTTGCGCGCGCGGCCTGTCTATGGGTGCGTATATGCGCATCTGCGCTCTTGATCAGCCCTTGCCGCGCACGCGCCGCTTCACCAAGGAAGAAGGGCAATTCATTGCGGTTATTCTGGCCTGTGTCGCCGCCCTCACAGATGAAGTGAAGCGCCTAGAGGATGAGCATCGCGCTTTGCTCATGACACGCCAGCTCCTGCTGATCCGTGATCACTGCTTTGCCAAGCTTGGGAGGCAGCCATAATGATATTGAAAGGAAGCACACGCGCTGGTGCAAATGATCTGGCGCTGCATTTATCAAACGCCGTCGATAATGAACGCGTCAGCATAAAAGAGCTGCGCGGCATGGTGGCAGATAACCTCTATGACGGCTTTCGTGAATGGGAGCTGATCTCGGATCAGACCAATGCGAAAGAGCCGTTTTATTCTCTATCCATCAATCCTGATCCTAACCAGCGGGACTGGAACGCAGAAGAGTGGATGCGCGCTATTGAGCATATCGAAGAAAAGCTTGGTCTAACGGGTCAGCCGCGCGCAATCATCTTCCATGAGAAGGAAGGCGAAGATGGGCGGGTACGCAAACATGCGCATGTCGTCTGGTCACGGATTAAACTTGAGAACGGTAAACTCAAAGCCATTTCGATGAGCCATGATTATTATAAGCTCAAAGCTTGCGCAAAAGACCTCGCCAAAGAATTTGGGCTTGATCTGCCGAATGGTCTCAGCGCGGGTATCAAAACCGATAGCTCGACACGTAAAGAAAAGAAATGCGATCATTACGATCACGCCAAATCGCACGGTATGGGCCGCGATCCTGACTCTGTTCAGGAGCGTAAAGCTCTCATCACCAAAATCTGGAATGAGAGCCAAGGTGCAGATCAGTTCTGTAATCACATGCGTGCAGCCGGATATATCGTGGCACGAGGGAACAGGCGCAGCTTTGTCATTGTTGATCGGGAGAAGCGTATCCACGGCTTTGCAAGGCAAATTGCAGGGGTAAACACCAAAGCGATTAAGGAGAGATTAGGTAACGCACATGCCTATCCGGATATCGAGCAAGCCGTGGACGAATACCGTATACGCGAGCAGAGCGCTCCGGGTCTTGCAAATGAGACATCAACAATGCGGGTGGATTTGTCTAAAGAGCAGCGTTTGATGCAAAAGCTGAGGCGCATGGCCATAAGGGCAGACAAGATGGGCCTAATGCGCCGTGCAAAGCTGGTGAAGCTGCGCCGGCAATTAGAATTACGACAGAGCGAAGAACGCGAAACGCTATTACGCAGGCAGCGCGCAAAAGAAGCACAAGTTCTTGTCCGCCGCCAAAAAGAAAAACCCGAAGGCTTATCTAAAAACCTTCGGGTGATCTTTGGGATAGAAATGTTTCGAAAATGGAAACATATTCTCCAAGACAATAAGCGCAAGAAGGCGTTTTTGCAAGAAAAGATGGATTTGCAAAAAAACCAGAAAACCGAAATTGAACGCCTCCAGCGCAAATCAAAGATCATTCGTAAACAGCAAATACGCGAAAGCCAGACGATTAATCGCTATAGCAGGCGTCTTGGTCTTGGCGCGCTACAGAAAAGGCTGCACCTGAAAGAACACTTTAAAACCCATTCTACAAGCGCTGTTCTCAGCTATTCATAACACAAAACAAAACTATAAAACGAAAGGACATGTATGAATGCAAAAACAAAAACACATATCAATCTGACAAAGGAATTTAACTGGACGCGCCTCGGCCTAGGGCTGGGCATTGCCGCGCTGACGATATCAAGCGCCTTTATGAATGTCTCTGGCTGGGTCGGCATGGCCTCGACCGTTCAGCAGGCGCTTGCAAATGGTGTTTTATCCGGCGGCATGGAGATGACAGCGCTCTTCGCCATTCCCTATGCAGGCTTCATGATGCGTAAAGGGCATTACGGCAAAGCCATGCTGGCACTTACTGTGGCCGCCGTTGCCATCTCAACCAATATCTATGCAACGCAGAACTTCCTGCATGTACAGACTGATACCATGGTCAATGAGATAGAGCTTTCTGGCGCTGAGCTTGCCCAGATCGATGCGCAAGTGAGTGATCTTGAACGCGAGATGGAAAGCATCGCCCTCCAGAATGGCGGTACGATCCCAAGAGATGTTGAAACCATTGAGCGCTCATATGGCAATCTCGATCCTGAGAAGAACCCTATCAATATGATGCGCAAAGACGCCGAGATCGGAGCAAGAGAACGCTATGAAGCGCTCCTTACTGAAATGGAGGCGCTTCGGGAGCAATCCACGAACCCCGCAGTCACAGCGAATGATACAGCGCGTTCGGTTATTCCGCCGGAACATATGCGCACATTTGTAACCGCGCTGGAGCTTATGAAAGCAACCGGCCTTTACATACTGGGTAACTCGACAATGTTCTGGTCTGAAAAGGCGCGCCGCGAATATGCGCAGCGAAAGAAGTGGGCGATCATTCGTCAGAGGCAGGCGGAAAGAACAAAATCCATACGTAGTGATATTGAACCTGCGTTATAAAGTAACCATATGTAACGTGTGCAGAATAGGTCTGCTGGCGTACGCGTGCGCCAGCTCTCCTATATGGCACCGCCCCAAAGAGACTGGATACACTTAAAAGGCAGTGGAGCCAGCAACGACAAACT
The DNA here is from genome assembly GCA_039183635.1 of Pseudomonadota bacterium. GTDB lineage: Bacteria > Pseudomonadota > Alphaproteobacteria > Caulobacterales > Parvularculaceae > JBCDBL01. The sequence continues at coordinate 3,490 of JBCDBL010000132.1, read as the reverse complement.
GACTCCGCGTCAGCGCGACGTTCTTATGCATATTGCAAATGGCTTACGTGCGGACGAGATCGCACATGAACTTGGAGTTTCGGTAGCGATGGTCCGCAAACATGAAGCCGATATCCGCAAAAGGCTTGGCGCTAGAACCAATGCACATGCGGTGTTTTTATACTATCTGCTCCGCCATTTCCACCGATTGGTAGTCAACTACTAAGATAGGTATAGAGAAAATTCTAGTTTAATTCCCAATGGCGATATAATTTGCCATTTCCGGTGAAGGGCTTGACCATGCTTCTTCGAATTTAGCTCTTGCGAATTTCTTGTTTAATCCCCCATTAGAGCCCGGATCATGAGCAACAATGAAGTCCTTATGAAGGCTTTTGATCAGAAGCATATGCCCTTCTCGTCCATCTCTTCCTTCGAGCACCCGCAAATTAACGTTGCACATTACAATTCTATTTTTTTCTATTTGCTGCTCAATATCTGAGAAAGAAGGCACGCTCTGATCGAATGAGATAAGTTCCGACTCTATACAAGAGCGTATTGCTGCTTGCTCCGCTGGAATATCTGTTTCGTCTAGAATTCCCTGAACGGCTTCTGGATCTTCGACTTGTTCGAAAATTGCTTTCTCGGGGTCAGTAAGAAAACCCTGGAAATCGAAATTCTCATGGTCAACAATTGATAATCCCATTTCTGCTAGAGAGAGAAACATTCGAAATTGCCAAGTTCCACGACCTTCTACGTAACCAGTCAGGCGATCCGCCTCTTCTTTGCCGGGATCATTTCCCGTATGTGCGATAGCAATCATTCTAAAACTTGCCTGAACACAACGATCTATTCCGCCATTTATAAATTTGTTAATATTCATTATACTGATTGTTTTTTTGTTCCATTTTCTTCTACGTTACCACTTTCAGATGGCCACACAACTAAAATCCCTTGACCCGGAACCAGCCATGTGTGCAAGGGAAACGACCATACCCCATTCTGGGGACTAACGTTTGCTGGATATTGCAATGCAGAAATAAAAAAATGAACTTTTGAGTTTTTGTATTTTTGAGGTGGCAAATTACTTAGATCAATACCGATGGTTTCGAGTTCGATAATTCGGTCGCCCATCCAAAAAATATATGGATAAACAGAAGATTGAGTAGTTGAATAACGTATTCCTATTTTGCAACTATCATGGCGACGGTTGTTATTTGGATGAAAGTTTGGCGCTTCAAAAATATGAATTGGCTGGGTTGAGTTTTTTAAAGAAGCGGAAGCTAAAACTTTATTTGATTTTCGTGTCGATAATTTTTTGAATTCAAGATTCTCAAGCGTATTCTCATTTAGCCCCTTACTCTCCGCATATCGTTGAATTGTAGCGGGTACTTTTTCCGCCATCGCCTCAACCACAAAAACCTCTGCGATTAGACCTGTAGACAACAAAGCCTCAGCGCAAAGAGGATCAGTTGTCATCGCAACAAGAAAATCTTTTGAATCAGTTTCGTAAGACCAATTTACATCTATCTTGTAGTTTGCTTCCGAGTCTTCTTTCACTAAAATATTGAGCGAAAAATGCCTTAAAACCGACATGTCTCGAAAAACGTTCTTCTCAATATGATTAGCTGCACTGGCCCCGAATAATCCGTCCAAACCTGACAATAGGAGTGCTTGGGATGGGCTATGGCGGGTTGTTCGATCAAGCAATTCTTCTAAGTTTGCTGATCGCTTATTTTTTTCGCCAGTTGGCCCATCAATACCGAAGAACTCCAAATATAGAGCCATTAGTATAAAGACGATAAGGCCTTGAGTGTTTTCTTTCAGGAAAGAAACAATTTCTTTTGACCAAGATAAACCTAAAATTCCATCGAAAAGTGTCACGCTCCAATCAAATTGTACAAGTAGCGTGATTAAACAGATGCTACCTATAAAAACCAAAATGCGCCTGTTGATTGGCATATTAAGATGCAATCCAATCTGGCGACGGGGAAACAAACGCGTAACAAATTGCACAAATTACACCGGGTGCCCGTTGCTTCATCCGTCCGTGAGCCGTGCTTCGCCCCCTGATAGCAACTGCCTCATACGGTGAGAAATCGATCAATTTCGTAGTTGCTCTTTCGCCAAAGTGATGGCTAAATTCGCTCAAAAAATTGCTTGAGCCCGGTGAGTTTATTGAATTTAAGACTTTGATATCTTCGTCACTAACTTTTCCAAAATTGGGCAACATAACAAGAGGCTCAAGCTCTCCGCCTAGACCCAAAATGATTGTGATATGCGCATTTATACGATCATGATGAAAAAATGCGTAGTCGTCAGACTCATAATAAATATACGATGCTCTAGTGGGGCGGAGCTCTTCGCTCCCACCCGCAAAAGTCTTTGCAATCTTCTTTCCTAAGTTCTCATGAAAATCTAACAGCTCAGGACCTGGCCCAGCAATGCTGGCTTTGTGAGGACCTAGCACGCCACCATCAACGTCCAGCTCGAAATCATTCTTATTGCTTTGTGCACTTAGAATTTTTTGCGATGTTGCTTCCGAAGCTAACCTTTGCTTCGTCCAACTATCAATGGAATAAAGAGAATAACATGTGCCCGAGCGCATAAGTAAAGACCAAAAATGTAAATCGATCCCCTATGCTGTTGCTGGCGCACCACCTCCACCATGGGAAAGTTCTGAAATATCGATCGACCAACAATATGAAGGCTGGTGTCCAAACTCACTTATATAATTATCTGGAGAAGCCTCTTCTGATTGACGGTCTTCAAGTTGACCATTTTCTTCAAGTAAACGGTATAACAACGAGCCTTTTTCGGGAGCAAAGTATCGACCTTTTGCCACTAACGCTTCAAACCGTTCATACTCAAGAAGTGTTTCCTTAACCCACATGTCTCGGCTGTGTCCGTTAGGGAGAGAATTCTCGAAACGTGCTTTGATCTCTGTTGTTATCATAGCTTCACACCTTTAAGACATTTAAATCGAAAACGTTACTCTGTTTGATATAGATATTTCAGGTTATGGAAACAAGAGTTAGTGGAAAAACCTCATATATACGTCGTATAGAGCTTGACGCCCTATGGATTCGACTAAACCCACAGCTATAGGTCGCTTAAATTTTGTTTCCACTCCTCCATTTCATCGTAGAAATGGTTCAAAGTTTCTCTTTTTAGGTGCGCCATTTGCCATCATCAGCAGCGATATCTCGATATGGGCCGGTATTCTGAAGCGACCCGCGCTTAACAGCTCTCAGACGCCATTCACGAACGCAAACGCGCATGCTGTCACCTTCATCGCGAGAGGTTCTAAACTGAGTTGACGCCCTATTCAGTCACGCGGTGGGCGTTTTTTGCGGAGCCGATTCCAATAGTCCAGTCGTTCGGCGATTTTGCGCTCATGACCGCGTTCGACGGGCGTATAGAATGTGGCTCTTTTCATGCTGTCCGGAAAATAGTTCTGTCCAGAGAATGCGCCTGGCGCGTCATGATCATATTCGTAGCCGGCGCCATAACC
>JBCDBL010000131.1:0-10391 GCA_039183635.1 Pseudomonadota bacterium | reverse complement strand
GCTTTGGCGATCCCCGATAGACTTTCAACACCATAAGGGCAGACGCCTCTTTATCGCCATAGGGTCAATCGCCCATATGCCTTTGTAAATACGCATCCATTGCTTCTAAGGAGCGTCTGATATTTTCGGTCCTATAGAACTGATGTCCCTCGCCTGGGAAAATGAGCGCTTCGGCGGTTTTGCCACGGCGTTTCAGGGCGAGATAGAGTTCAAGGCTTTGCTGCATTGCGGCCGAGCCGTCGTTGTCGCCGTGGATGAGCATCAGCGGTTCATCGCCCCAATCGTCTATTTTCGAAATCGCCGATGAGGCGTAGGCGCGCCGCTCCAGCTTCATCCGTTCAGGGATGTTATACGGCAGCGTTTCCTTCGTGTCCTTTTCCATTTCAACCACCCAATCGCCGACGCCGGCCACGCTGACGCCTGCGGCGAAAACGTTCGAACGCGCCAACGCGTTGGTGACAAGGTGTCCGCCATAGGAAAAACCGACAATCCCGATCTTGTCAGGATCAACGCCTGAAACATTTTTTATCAAATATTTTGCGCCCGCGATCACGTCTTGCACTTCGCCTGCGCCGCGACCGCCATAGCTTTTCGGCTCTCTGAAATCGAGACCGAAGCCAATGCCGCTGCGGTAATTCGGAACCAGCACCGTATACCCTTTAGCCACGAGATACATATATTGCATGCTGTTCGTGTGCCGAGTGTTCCAGGCTGGATAGAACTGACGGCGCGAGCCGCCATGGGCCCACACAACAGCAGGCGCCGCGCCGCCATCGGCGGTTTTCGGCGACCTGTACAATATCGCCTGGATCGGAACGCCGTCCGGCGCCTTATAGGACACCACCTCCGGCGCCGGCATGCGCAGTGTTATGGGGTCGCCCGCCTCAGGGCCTGAGCTGAGTTTTCGACTGTCGCCATCTGGAGATTGTACGATAAGTTGGCTCGGCGTCTGCGCACCGTCGACAATTGCAGCAAAATCTCCGTCCACCAATGGAAAAACAGCGGGTCTGTGGGCGCCAGACACCATATCGACGCCAGCTGGAAGAACGACGGCGCGCGGCGTCAAGCCGCCCGCGACATCAAGGCGATAGAGCCGCAACCGGGCCAGATCATCCTCCTTGTTCGCCCAATAATACACAGCCGACCTGTCCCGCGCCGCAACAGCGCCGATGATTTCGAACCGTCCGGGCGTTACAAGGCGCGCCGCCCCGCCTTTCGCTGAAACTGCATAAAAGAGTTTCCACCCGGTCCTTTCGTAGGGAAACAAAAGCTGATCATCGGACAGCCACAGAAGGTTGTTGACGCCGCCAAGCCCGGAATAGGTGCTGGCGTTAAAACCATTGAACCGGGCCCCGTACCCCACGTCCGCGGCGAAAACGACCTCGCCTCCGCCGCTCGCCGGATCCGCCACAACGATTTCAAAAGGAACGCCTTCGCGGTGGTCGGAAAAACGCCAGGTGCGCGGCTCAAACCCGAACCGAACAAACGCAAGCTTGTCTCCTGAAGGCGACCACACAACATCCTGGTCGATGGCGAGGCCAGGCTGCATATAGGTGATGGTTTGGGCCGAAAAGTCATAAACACCGACAAAGGCGTACTTGCCGCGTTTTAAATTCGAGCGATCGACGATAAAAGCGATGCGGTCTTGCGCGGGGGAAACGACCAACGATTTTATAACGCCGCGAACGGATAAAAGCTTGTGCGGGCTTTCGCCGCCGGCTGCATCATAGGACCACAACACCCCGCCGGTCGCCGCGAAGAACCGCTCGCCGTTTTTGTCCATCACCGGCGGCGCAGACCATTTCTTTTCCATGTGTTCGATAAGAACCGTCGGGGCGTCCGCGCCGTCCGATAGGGAAAAAAGCGTCACCGGCGGCGCAAAAGGCGCATGGGCGGCGTTCTTGCCCCAATCGCCGCGGCGAAAGATCACCGCGCCATCGGCGCGAAAGCCGACCAAAAACATTTCGCGCCCGTCATCTTCGTCGTAAAAGGTAAGCTGTTGCGGTTCATAGGCAGGCGCGCGCGCCAAGGCGAGGTTCCAGCCGCCATCCTGACGCTCCACCCAGGCGACATCCCCTGCCCCGTTCGAAATGACCTGCGTCACCTCAGGGATCGACAAGAGTTCATCGAGAGAAAGCCCCGCCTCCGCCATGTCTTCAGGCGCAGCCGTATAGGCAGCCGGTGCAAATGCGATCAGCCCGAAAGCCGCAATTGTGAAAACCCGCCTAACACGCTTTATGAATACGATCACGGACGCCTCTCCCCATCTTTGACGTTATGCGGAAGACATACTGACCTGAATGGCGCGCCGCGAAAAGGCGAGATTGTACATTTATGTACAATCGACCGTCAGGCGTAAGCGGCGTACATGTTCGACACCCTCAAAAAGGTCTCGCGCAACGCCGGCGGCGTATTTTCATCGATGAGATCGGCGAGCTTTTCAAAGTAAGCGACATACGCCTCCCGAAAGCTCGGGCGTCGTTTCAAGCGCTCGGCGTAGGCCTCAAGATACGGACGTTCACCCTCGCCGAACCATCGCCGCACGCCCCGCCCATGATAGCTCTCCAGCCTGAGAAGACTTGTCGTCCAGCACGTGTCGGCCAACGTGTAAGCATCGCCGCAGAGAAATTCGGACCGCTGAAGCCGTTCTTCAAGCGTGTCGAGCATGCCTTCGGCATGGGCGACAATCCGTTCCATCAGCGCCGCGTCCTGAAGTTCTGCGAAGAACTTCTCCCAATCGGCGATCTTGGCCCGATATATCGGCGCAAGCCGTTCGTCATCCGTCGACAGCGCCGCTGCGCGTGCGCAAAGCCCCTCAACCCAGGCCTTGATGTCAAGCCCGTCCAAAGTATGTCCCGCGATCTCATATTGCTGAAAATAGGTGAGATATCGATTGGGGAACCGATCGCCAAGATCGATCATGCGCTCCACATCGGCGCGCGCGCCCTCGGCCTTAGGCCGCAACGGCGGGCCTTCATAATAAGCATCGATAAACCTGATGATGGTGGGAGAATCGAAAACAACAAAGGTTCCGTCCGCCCAGGTGGGGACGACGCCACGGGGGTTGATGGCGAGATAGTCCGGCTCCAGATTTTGATACCCGGCAAAGTCTAACATTTCGCTTTTGTAGGAAACGCCCTTCTCCGCTGCAGCGAGCCTCACCCGTTGAGAGCAGGTCGACGTTGTAAAGTGATAGAGTTTGGCGTCTTTCGTGGCGGGCGCATTCAAACGTACATCACCGCGCGCAATGCGCAACACAGCATCTGCGGGTTGAAAATCGCGCAGAAGATAGGAATCAAGAGGAACAGTATGCTGATGTTCTAAACGCATATCCTTACACCGCATGCAAGACATAAACGCTCCAGCCAATCGACTAAAGCGCCAGAGCGCGTCTAGCTTAATCGAACTCCGGTGACGTGCTCTTGATCTTTGCTTTAACGCGTCTCAATTTACAAAAAACCGGTATCCGCTTTTGCGCGACACGCTCTAGCCATGCGTTATCTTAACGACTTAGAGGATGCGTTTTCCAACGAAAACCAGCTATAGTGAGCATGAATATCTTTTATTCCGCGACGGAGCGTTCGTACCGGAATCGAGCAGCTGATCTGGTGACTTTGCAAGCGTGCTTTTTCGCATTTATAAAACACAGGACCGATAAGTTTATTCCCACTCGATTGTGCCGGGCGGCTTCGATGTCACATCGTAGACGACGCGGTTGACGCCGCGCACTTCGTTTACGATGCGGTTCGCAGTTCGACCAAGAAAATCGTGGGAGAACGGATAATAGTCCGCCGTCATGCCGTCTGTGGACGTCACCGCGCGTAGCGCGCAGACATACTCGTAAGTGCGCTCGTCGCCCATCACACCGACAGTGCGCACAGGCAGCAACACAGCGAACGCCTGCCAGATCTCATCGTAAAGCCCCGCCTTGCGGATCTCGTCGAGGTAAATGACATCGGCCTTACGCAGAATATCGAGCTTCTCGCCGGTGATCTCCCCCGGACAGCGGATGGCAAGACCCGGCCCCGGGAACGGATGACGGCCGATAAACGCCTCCGGCAAACCGAGCTCACGGCCCAGGGCGCGCACTTCGTCTTTGAACAGCTCCCGCAACGGCTCCACAAGGGCCATGTTCATCCGTTCCGGCAGGCCGCCGACATTGTGGTGGGACTTGATCGTCACCGACGGGCCGCCGTCGAAGGAGACGCTTTCGATCACGTCCGGGTACAGCGTCCCCTGGGCGAGGAAATCGGCGCCGCCCGCCTCCCCCGCTTTTTCTTCAAACACGTCGATAAACGCCGCGCCGATGATTTTACGCTTTTTCTCAGGGTCCGTCACACCGTCAAGCTTGCCGAGAAAAAGCTCTGAAGCATCAACATGGACCAATGGGATATTGTAGTGATCGCGGAACAGGCCGACCACTTGCTCCCCCTCCCCGGCGCGCATCATGCCGGTGTCGACAAAAACGCAGGTGAGTTGATCGCCGATCGCCTCATGGAGCAACACGGCGACCACGGAGCTGTCGACGCCGCCGGAAAGCCCGCAGATCACCCGCCCGTCCCCCACCTGGGCGCGGACGGCCGCGATCGCTTCGTCCTTGAACGCCGCCATGGTCCAATCGCCGTGAAACCCGGCGATCCGGTGGGTAAAGTTTTCCAAAATGTCCTTCCCGGCGGGGGTGTGGACCACCTCCGGATGAAACTGGACGCCATAGAACCGGCGCGCTTCGTCGGCGATCGCCGCGTAGGGCGCGTTCTCCGACACGGCGATGACGTCAAACCCTTCAGGCAGCGCCGCGACGCGGTCGCCATGGCTCATCCAGACCGTGTCCGAACCGCCGGCGGCCCAGACCCCTTCAAACAAGGGACTGTCCGTGGTGGTCATAATATCGGCCCGGCCGAACTCCCGCTCCGTCGCCGGCTCTACTGCACCGCCGAGCTGGGCCACCATGGTCTGCTCGCCATAACAAATGCCAAGGACGGGAACGCCGAGGGTGAAGATTTTCTCTTCGGCCCGGGGCGTGTCGGCGCCGGTGACGCTGGCCGGTCCGCCGGACAAGATCACCGCTTTCGGCCCGTAGGCCTCCAGAAAAGCCGCATCGACACGATTGTAAGGATGAATTTCACAGTAGACGCCGGTTTCGCGCAAACGCCGGGCGATGAGCTGCGTCACCTGGCTGCCGAAATCGACGATGAGCGCGCGTTCATGGTGCGCGCGGGCCTCTTGCTTGGGCAAAAGCCTCTCCTGAACCGATAGATCTCACGGGAAATCCATTCCACGCGAGGGATGCAAAAACAACGATTTTGAATAGTGCGAGTCTTACGTCTGGCAACGCAAGCCTTTTACGGCGTTACAGGCGCCGCCTCACGCGATTGGCTGAGGGCTGCGGACAACGCCTTGTATTCCAAACACTCCTCGCCGCAGACCCGGGACAAACGGCGCAAGCGCGCCTCTGCATCGGCGTAATCGCTGCGGCCCAGCGCCACGGTTCCAAGGCCGGCGATGGCGGCGGCGCTGCCCGGCTCAATCTCAACGGCGATACGGAAATACTTTTCCGCCTGCTCGATACGATCGAGCTGTAAATAGGATTCGCCAAGCTTCACATAGATCTCCGACATGGCCGGCGCCGCCACAAGGGCATGCTCCAGAAGATCGACCGCAAGGACGGCGTCGCCCTTATCAAGCGCTCGATCCGCCGCTGTCAGATACGCATCCACAGGCCCGGCAAAAGCCTTTGAAGCAAAAAAGAAACTCAAAAAAATCAATACTTTAAAACGCATTCTTGATGTCCTGTCAGCGTTTGCGGCGGAACATGGCGGCATAGAAGCCATCGGTTCCCGTAAGGCCCGGCGACAGCTGTTTGCCGATGCCAGTGTGGCGCCACTTCTCAGGACCGTCCAGCGCATCCCAGGACAGCTCCACCTTTTCAAAATCGGCGTGACGAGAGAGAAATTCAAAGGCCTGGTCCTCATTTTCCTCAGGAAATAACGAACATGTGACGTAGACCAGCCGCCCGCCAGGGCGCACAAGACGCGCGCCCCGTTCAAGCACATTGCGCTGCAGCGCCTTGTACCCGTCGATCATCTGGCGGGTCAGGCGCCATTTGGCGTCCGGCTGGCGACGCCATGCGCCGGAGCCGGAACAGGGCGCGTCCAAAAACACCAGATCCACGGTCTCTCCAATATCCTCAAAAGAAGGGTCCGGCCGCCCGTCCCCCTCGAACCAATTTTTAAGCAGCCTGTATTGAACATTCGTTACGCCGGCCCGCTGCGCCCTGGGGCGTCCCGCCATGAGACGCTTTTGATTGATGTCGCAGGCGTAAATCTGGCCGGAGTTTTTCATCTCCGCCGCCAGAGCCAGGGTTTTGCCCCCGCCCCCGGCGCAAAGGTCCGCCACCTGCTCCCCCGGCGCTGCTGCAGCCAGGAGGCTGACAATCTGCGAGCCCTCGTCCTGGACGTCGACCCAGCCCTCAACATAGGGCTTCAGGCGCTGCAAATTCACCGGCCGCACAGTGTCGCTGACGGCGGGGACCCTGAGCCCCATTGGCGAGGCGGCGGTCAACTCCGCCTTCACCCCCGCCGCCTTCAGCGCCACATAGGCCTGCTGCCGGGATCGCGCCAACGTGTTGACCCGAAGGTCCAGAGGCGCGCGCGCGTTGAGCGCGGCGATTTCAGGATCGAAATCCGCCTCGAACAGAGGCTTTACTTTTTCGGCGAGCCACATCGGCCAATTCAAACGGACATCGTGGTCGGGCGCGCGGTCTTCCGCGCAGAGCGCCGCCCGCTCCTGCGCCGTTAAAGCGGCCGGCGCATAGCCTTCGCCGGAAAACAGCGCCGCGACATCGTCCAAAGACAGGCCGTCGATAATTTTCAAAGAGCCCAGAACAAGCGCACGGGGGCTGTCGTCGTCCATGGCGAAGGCGCATTCGGACCGCCGGCGCAACACCGCATAGACGCGCCCTGCGACATTCGCACGATCTTTGGCCCCCGCGAAGCGGGAACGCCGGGACCATTCCTTCAAAAGCCGATCGATGGGCGCGGCGGTGTCTTGGAAAATCTCCAAAACCTCAATCGCCGCCGCCGCCCGGGCGCCGGGTGTCATAATCGCCGACCTTTCAAAGTCGTGGCTGCAAAAGCACGTAAAACACAAAGCACGTCAACAGCGATAAAGCGCGAAAGCCCGAAACGTTCCAGGCGACTATGCGGTGGTGTTCTGTCCTTCATCTTCAAACGCCAGGAGGATAGGGCAAGGTCCGCTTTCACTGGGATCACAGGAGGCCAAAAGACGACCGAGGGCGGCGCGCGCCGCAGTAAGTTCGCTTATTTTTCGATCAAGCGCTTCAAGGCGCACAACCGTAAGAGCACGCACCTTAGCGCGGTTCTCTTTTGAATCGAGTGATAAAAGCGTTGCAATTTCCGACAAGGTAAAGCCGGCGGACTGCGCCGACTTTATGAACCGAATTCGGCGCGCATCCTCCTCATGATAGACCCGCACGCCGCGCGAGGTTCCCTGTGCGCCCGGACGCGGCGGCGTGCGCAGCAAGCCGCGCCGTTGGTAATATCGCACCGTTTCAACGCCCACGTCGGTCGCTTTTGCAAGTTCGCTGATTCGCATCGTATCTCGCCTTGACTCCGTACCCTGGTACGCAAGGTATACCATGGCGAACCGGGTTTTCGCAAAATAAGGAGACGGCGATGACAGACAGCTCCAACCCCCAGGCGAGGCTGTATCGTATGGTCATGGGACATCATATTTGCCCGTTCGGGCTGAAGGCCAAAAGCCTTTTGCAGGGCAAGGGCTATGCGGTGCAGGACATGCCCCTCAAAAATCGTGAGGCGGTGGACGCTTTTAAGGCCGAACACGATGTCGCCACCACGCCCCAGATTTTTATCGGTGCAGAGCGCATTGGCGGGTATACGGATTTGCGTAAGCATTTCGGTCTGCACGTCCGCGACCCTAAGCAAAAAACCTATACCCCTGTGCTGGCCGTGTTCGCCGTGGCGCTTCTCATGGCGCTGGCCGCCGGCTATGTCACGCCCGCCGGCGTTTTGTCCATTCGCGCCGCAGAATGGTTCATTGCGTTCAGCATGTGTTTACTGGCGATGCTGAAGCTGCGCGACGTCGAAGCGTTTTCCAGCATGTTCATAGGCTATGACTTACTGGCGCGCAGATGGGTCCGATACGCCTACATCTATCCCTTTGCGGAGCTTTTCGCCGGCCTCTTGATGATCATGGGCGTGTTCGTATGGCTATCGGCGCCGATAGCGTTGGTGATAGGCGGGATCGGCGCGGTTTCGGTGATAAAGGCGGTCTATATCGACAAACGCGACTTAAAATGCGCCTGCGTCGGCGGCGACAGCAACGTGCCATTGGGGTTTTTGTCCCTCACCGAAAACATCATGATGATGGCTATGGCGGTGTGGATGCTGCTGAAGCCGCACCTTGGGCTGTAACGGACGATGGGGGCGGCGTTACTGCGTCGTCGGATAATTCGGCGCTTCACGGGTGATCGCCACGTCATGGACATGGCTTTCGCGCAAGCCCGCGTTTGAGATCCGCACGAACTTCGCCCGCTTGCGCATCTCTTCCAACGTCGGCGCGCCGACATAGCCCATGGAGGCGCGCAAGCCCCCCACAAGCTGGTGGATGATCGGCGCGATCGGGCCTTTGTAGGGCACGCGCCCCTCGATGCCTTCGGGAACCAGTTTCATTTTCTCAGAGACGTCAGCCTGGAAATACCGATCGGCGGAGCCCCGGGCCATGGCGGTGATCGACCCCATGCCGCGATAGGACTTGTACGAACGGCCCTGGTAGAGGAACACCTCCCCCGGCGCCTCGTCGGTGCCGGAGAACAGGGAGCCCATCATGACCGCCTCGGCCCCCGCCGCGACAGCCTTGGCGATGTCGCCGGAATACTTCACGCCGCCGTCGGCGATGACCGGAACGCCGGAGCCTTCCGCAGCCCGCACAGCGTCGGAAACAGCGGTAAGCTGCGGCACGCCGACGCCGGCGACGATGCGCGTGGTGCAAATGGAGCCTGGTCCGATGCCGACCTTCACCGCATCGGCCCCCGCATCGATCAACGCCTTTGTGGCGTCGTAAGTGGCGACATTGCCGGCGACGACCTGGGCGTAATTGCTCTCCGCCTTAATACGTTTCACCGTATCGGCGACAGCTGCGGAATGGCCGTGGGCGGTGTCAATAACAACGATATCGGCGCCAGCATCAATCAGAGCCAAGGCGCGCTCATAGCCTTTATCGCCGACCGTGGAGGCCGCCGCGACGCGCAACCGCCCTTGCTCATCTTTCGAGGCCAAAGGAAAGGAGTGCGACTTCTCCATATCCTTGACAGTGATGAGCCCCGTGCACCGATCATTTTCATCAACAACGATGAGCCGTTCAATGCGATGCTTATGCAACAGGCGCTGCGCCTCTTCCTGGCTCACATGCCCTTGGACAGTGACGAGATTTTCCTTCGTCATCAGCTCGGAGACCGGTTGGTCGGGGTTTTCGGCGAACCGCACATCCCGGTTGGTCAGAATGCCGACCAATTTCCCAAGCCCGTCTGGGCCAAGGTTCTCCACCACCGGAAAACCGGAGATTTTATATTGCGCCATCAGCGCTTGCGCCTCGGCCAAGGTGGCGTCCGGCGACAGGGTTTTGGGGTTCACCACCATGCCGCTTTCAAAGCGCTTCACCTGGGCCACCGCCTCGGCCTGCTCCGGCACGTCGAGATTGCGGTGAATGACCCCGATCCCCCCCGCCTGGGCCATGGCGATGGCCATCGGCGCTTCGGTGACCGTGTCCATGGCCGAGGACATTAGGGGAATGCGAACGGTGATGTCCTTCGTTGCACGGCCGGCAACATCGACGTCGGCGGGCATCACCTCCGAGGCGCCAGGCTCCAGAAGAACGTCGTCAAATGTGAGCGCTTCTCTGATCTCCATGGGCCTGCCTCCGGTTAAAATTTGCGAGGGTTTATCAGGTTCGCACGGGATTACAAGACCGAACCCAAGACGCCGGGAAACCCCAGGCTTCTTTTTGAAACGACAGTATGAATTATTACGCCTCCGCCGCGCAAAGAACTTTGTCAATATTAAGCGTCGATACGAGCAAGAATCCAGTTTTTGATTGACGTCATCGCTCCTAAAGCCTTTCCAGGCCAGCTGTGTACGGTTGGCCGTCCGCAAATGCGAAAAAACAAAGACTTAAAGCGTCTGCCTGATTCCGTGTATGGATGGCTCCTGCGTGGCAAGGGCTTTGTGAGTTTTTTCGAACGGGTCGGCTGCGGCCATGTATTCGGCGTCGTATGTTGCAGCGGTTTTGCTGCGCGCCATGATGAAAGTCCGCGGAAGTATGGGTCCCACTCAATTGAACGCGCTTGAGAAGCG
>JBCDBL010000130.1:0-10570 GCA_039183635.1 Pseudomonadota bacterium | reverse complement strand
TTTTCACGCTCCTTCAAAAATCGGCTCTTTTACTAGCTTCGGGACGCAGGAAACGCAATTCAAGATCGATACCGATGCGACCCAAAGTCCCTACAGTTTAAAGACATCATTTTGCGGCCAGAAACACAACGCGTATGGTTAACGCCGCGCAGCCCGTAAAATTCCACGAAAAGACATCTCGTCCTTATACGCGCCGCAGGCCCGGCGCCGTCGCGCAAATGAATTTCAACAACACCCGCATCGAAATCTTGGAAATTAAGCGTATATCCTAACAGGCGCCGGAGGAAATCTTGAGTTTCGCACCTTGTGCAGACAGCGTCGCCTATGGACGAACCAATTGCCCCGGTGAGCGAAAAACATCCATTCCGTCATCCCAGGGCGCGCCGGCAAAACGATTGAATACATTGTTCACAGCCGCTCGCACCGGCGATGAGGATGATTTCGGCAAAGCCCGGGGGGACTTCGCATCGCTTCTGACAATATTCAGCTTCGCCCGATCAAAGCGCTTTCCCGCGCCGACGGCTGCAGCGCGCCCCCATGACGAGGCAGGCGGATTTTTCTGCATCGCCCCGAATACAAAACAACTTATACGGACGGCTTTTAAAGTCGATTATACATGGCAAAAGCCAAAGCGCGTTTGGCGCATCGTCCCGTTACGCTGTACTCGCCTTTTGAAATCGTCGAAAAGAAAACTCTTCTCGACATGCGCGAAAACCGTGAACCTTACGGATGTTTAACAACAGCCGGCCATTTGCATGTGTATAAACCGAAGCACGTCTGACAACGCATCAGACGCATTGCGACGGGAGAACAACACAATGAAATACATACTTTCCGCAATCGCCGTTGCGGGGCTGGCGATCGCCCCTGCTTCTGCGGGCGAGACCTATATCTCCGTTTTCGGCGGCGCCGGTTTTTTACAGGACGATGCGTTTAGCGCCTTCGCATTGCAGCCGGATTTTGAAACTGGCGCGGTATATGGCGCAGCCTTAGGCAAAGGTTTCGATGCGCCGATTATCGGCCGTTTGCGCTTCGAAGCGGAGGTGGCGCGCCGGAACAATGACGGCTCGCGAACCGTTGATGTTGTGAGCGTCAATGGGGACCAGACAGCCTGGTCCTTGATGGCGAACGCTGTCTATGATGCAGAGCTGTTGGGCGGTCTTGTGAAGCCTTACGCTGGCGTCGGCGTCGGCGCCGCCTGGGTGAAAGCCGACCTTGTCGTGGAAAGCCCCCTCATCATCTGCCTTGACCCCTATTGTCTGGGGTCAGCGGACGAAACCGATGCTGTTTTCGCCTGGCAATTGATCGGCGGCGCGGCCGTGGATGTGGCGCCTCGCGTGGAACTTTATACGGAAGGCCGCTGGTTTGACGCCGGCGATACGGCCTTCGACGGCAAACCCGGCTTTTTCGGTCCTCCAACATTCACACAAAGCGAGTACCAACACGGCTCCGTACTGTTCGGCATACGGCTCGACTTGTAGATAACAATCCGCTCACCCTGTGCTTTCCAGGGTGGGCGGAGCGGTTAAATTGGTTCGTTTAAGTCTGCCTCCATCAGATCACAAATCGATCAAGATAAGGGCTGGTTCCCTTTCCGCTCGGCTCCGTGGCGCCGCCGATAACGTACACCCCATCTGACAGCGCAACAGCGCCGAGGCCATGGCGCGGGCGCGGCATCGGCGCGACAGCGCGCCAGGCGTCTTGTTGAGGGTTATAAGCCCAGGCGTCGGCGTAAACGCCCTGCGCCCCGGAAAACCACTCTCCTCCCAACGCGACAATCTCACCATTCCAGGCGGCGGCGGCGAGCCCGCCTTGTCCGCGGGGCGCATCTTGGCGGGCCGGCGCGGGCAATGGCGCAACCGTGCGCCACGCATCCGTCTTAGGATCGTAAGCTTCGCACACCGGCGTGTTTTCGCCGCCGAACATCCGTCCGCTTACCACATAAATAAGACCGTCCAGATAAACACAAGCCCCGCTGTTGCGCGCCGTCGGCAAGGGACGGCAGGCTTCCCAGGTTCCAGCGGCGATATCGAACGCCCAATGGGCGTCCGTATCGCGATGGTCGGACGCTTTGCGGTTGGCCTCCCCCTTAGGGGTCCGCCCGCCAATCACATGGATGCGGCCGCCAACAGCAGCGGCGTGGGCCTCGCCTTGAGGGGCGGGCAGATCCGGCGCAGGGCTCCAGTCGCCCTGAAGATCATCCAAACGCCACACCGTGCTTTGCATCCGCCACGGGCCGAGCATGTCCCCTGAAAACCCGCCGATCGCATAAAGCGCGCCGCCTGCTGCGACGAGAACCAAGTGGTGTCGCGCCGCCGGCAAGGTCGGCCCCGAAGACCAGACGTCTTGCGATGGGTCATATATGACGACTTCGTCGGAAAAGTTCAGCGGCAGAAGACCTTTGGGCGTAACTCCGCCAGCGTTCACGATCACCTCGGCGCCGCCCTTCAGAAACCGCGCCGGATAAATTTCCTGCACAGGAAACGGCATGTCGGCCCGTTGCGACCAGACGCCGGTTTCACCGGCCGAGGAAACCGCCGGTGACGCCGCAAGCATCAAAGCCGCCGCCCCGCCAAGGCTAAATGACCTACGGTTCAGCATGCCGCCCTCTCAAAGGCTAAGACCTAAAAAATCCCCAAAAACTTCTTCCGGGGGCGGCGCATCGCGTCATAGGCCGCACGATTGTTGGACAATAACCAGTCCTGGTAGTCCATCTGCCGGCGGCGGGTGCGCATATCGGTCTCCTCGAACTGACGGTCGAGACTGATCGCTTCCACAGGCGGACCTTCCGAAAACGTCTTCTCCGGAGATCGGCGGCCTTTTTTGTCTTTAAGGTCGTCCGTCACCGCCTTCAGCTGCTTCATCGCCTCGGCGGCGGGGGCTTGAAAGTCAGGCGGCAGAAGATCTTCGCCGCGCACCTCCTCTTCAATCTCCGGCATGGCTTTGGCCTCCATGCCGACGGAGCTGAGATCGCGATCGGAGCGCTTTTCAAACCGCATCCAGATTTGTTGTAGCCTGTGCGCCATGTTTTTGACCTCCTGTTAATCCCTCTATGCGGCGGTGTGGGCGCCGCCGCCCCCGGGGAGAGGGAACGTTATCGCAAATACTGAAAAACTTATACGGATGAATTCAAACATCTAAAGCGCTGCGCTTTCCTTATGCCATTCAAGGCCGCCATTGCGGGTGATGACGGCGACGTCCACAGGACCGCCTACGGTTTCCACCGACGCCGTCATTTTCTGCTGCAGCGAGTTCAGCTTCACCAAAGAGGCGGCCATCTCCCCCAGCTCCTTCTTCGGCAAATTCTGAATCGCCCGAAAAATCGGCAATGTGTGCACTTGATATTGATAGGCGTCCACAGTTCGGAAAAAGCTCATCAACGCGTGGTTGAGATTGTTTTCGCTGTAGTCCTCAAACATTTTTTGTTTGTCCGTGTCTGTCACGCCCGGCGCGCGGTTGATCACGTCGGCCAGCAAATTGTAAGTCAGCTTCAGGGTTTCTCCGAACATGAACATGCGCAAGTTCTGATCCATGCCCGTGATGAATGCGCGGATCATACGGTCCTGAGCGAAGGGCTGGATGACCGGCGCGCCGTCGGCGCTGATGTCCGCCGCCCGGTCCTGGCGATGTTTTAAAATACCGAGCACAACGTTTGACGTAAGATAGGACCGCATTGACGGGAAACGCTCCTGGCGGCCGAAGCCGGCGAACACGACACCGGTATAGTGTTCGAAAAACGCGTCCTTCGTCGCCACCCAGGCGGCGATATCGCGCAATTTCTCCCGCGTATCGTCGCTGACGCGCAAACCGGAGACGTCCCCTTGCAGCGCGTCCGCGAGACTTGCGATAAGATCGTCAATATCGCGGCCATAGCGCCGCCGGACCTGCTCTTCCATAGCCTGTGGGAAGCACTCAAGATCTGCACGCTGCGTATCGTCGATGTTTAGTTGATAATCCGTGTGCAATTGATCGACCACAAAGTCGAGAATGGAGTTTGCATGCTGGCGCGCATTGCCCTGGCCGGACTCGCGAAACTGCCGCAATTGCCGGTCGAACTCGTGGGCGATGTAAGAGAATATCACCGCCACCATCTTGAAATATTCGGTGTCCTGGTGCTCGGCGGGAAACAGATCCGGATTGCCGGACAGGAAATTCATAAAATCCTTGGCGTAGGCGTCGATCGTGTCGAGCGGCCGGCCGTTGGAATGGTCGCGGTAAAGGCTGATCACCGTCTCCCAGGGCACGTTCATGATTTCAGCGTTGTTGTAAATCATGACCGCCACAGGCTGGCCCTCTACAAGCTGGAACAGCTTGTCGGCGGAGTTATAGGTTTTCAAATACCCTGCGCCGCTGATCGTGACCGCGCTGTCAGCGGCCATCGCCACGGTTTGGCGGTTCATCAGCACCACTTCTGACGTCATAATTACCCCTCACCCATAGGCGGCCTTTCGGCTCCGCCATCAAATCCGCGCCCGCCGCCCCCCAAAGGCCGCCGCGGACATCCTCAAAACGAATTAATGTTAACGGGAAAATGCGAGCTTGGGAACGGTTTAGAGATAAGACATTAAAGCGTCGTCGCTTCGATCGGAATCGGGGCGACGGGTTAAGCCTTTGTTTTTGCGCATTTCCGGACGGCCAACCGCACATGCTTGGCCTGTAAACGCTTTAGATGCGTATTTTCAAGAAAGCTTCACCTTCGCCCACCTGTGGTCGCGACACGCGTAAAGCGTCACAACTTCGCGCGTGATCGCCGCGACAGTGCAGCACGACGTCACAGCTTAAAATTAATCCTATAAATCTGCAAAGGGCCGAAGATGCGGAATACCTTTCTTTCTCTGATCCTCGTCGCATTCTGGTGTGTGGGCGCAACGGCCGAAGAGCCCGTCATAGACTATTCCGCAGTTGCAAAATCCATTTCCACAACCATGGCCGCGCATCACTATAATCCCGCTGAGCTTGTAACGCCGGAATACGCTGCGATCGAAAAAGCCGTTTGCAATTTAGCGCAAACGGCGAAAACCGATGAGGCGTTTGTGGATGGATTTCAGGAGATTTGGCGCGACGGCCCCTTCTCCCATGTCAACCTTTCCAAAGCCCAAGGCGCCGCCGAGGACCTTGCAGCCTTCTTTGACGCTATGAACGTCGGCGAAAACGGCGCAACGCTTGCCTGGAAAGGCGATACGGCCATCCTTACCGTCAACACCATGATGGGCGTCGACACTATCGCGCGCATAGAAGCGGCATACGATGAAATACATGAAAAGGGCGCACAAAAACTCATTATTGACTTGCGTCGGAACGAAGGAGGAGCCTTCGCCGTTCGCCCTTTGGCGGGGCATTTGACCCGGGACGCTTTCATCGCCGGCGGTTTCGTATCCCAACCCTGGAACAGGGCATATGACCGTAAACCAACTCTGGAAGATATGAAAAGCGTAGACCCATGGTCAGGTTGGTCGATCCGGGCTTTTTGGGCCGACGCGCAATCCAACCCTCTAACCGTCGCTCAATTCGAGCCTATGGCGCCGCTCTTTGACGGGCCGGTTTTTGTCTTAACAAGCAAGCGAACGGCAAGCGCTGCTGAACTCGTAACGGATGCTCTTCAGGCCTCGGGACGGGCGAAGGTTATCGGCGAACGCACCGCCGGACAGATGCTGTCTCAAAAAGTCTACGATATCGTCGGCGGTTTTCATTTAAACGTTCCTATTGCTGATTACTATTCAGCTGCGAACGGTAGAATTGAAGGCGTAGGCGTAGCGCCCGACATCAAAATTCAGGCGTCAAAAGCGATGGATATTGCACTTGAACTTTAAGGCCGCGGCGTAAGCTGGTACGCCGACCGGGCCGAAGCTATGTCCTCCAGCTTCGTCTCAAACGCCGACCAGTCATCATCCTCCGCGATCCGCGCCCATAAAGCTTCAATTTCATCGATCAGCAGCGTTATGGGCTTGTCTTGTTCAAAGAACGGCTGCAACAGCCGCTGAGGCCGATCCGGTTCCGCGGCAAGGATGCGTGCTTTCAGGCTTTGAAAATCGGGATCGGTATAGAGCGCAGCCACGGGACTGTTTTCCGCCCGGGCGGCGCTTTGCGCCCCGCAAAACCAGTCGAAGAAAAATTGCTCGAACGGGGCGTCGATGGCGCCCATCCATTCCAGGAGATCCGAAACGAAGGCGAGGTCCTGCGCCGCGTCGTCGCTGCGCTTTAAGCCCAGGCGGGCGAAAAAGGCGTCCGCCATGCCCTCGCGATAACTTTGCGGATAGACCTGCAATGCATCCGTCAACGCCTCCTCCCCGGCGATAAGAACAAGCGCGCCGCCAAGCTGGCTGAGGGCCCACCCCACCGCCTCCCCCTGGCGGCCATAGGCGTAAAGGCCTGTCTGATCGAAATAGGCCGCCGTAAAACCGGGATCGGCGTGGGGAATAAAACGGTATGGTCCGTAGTCGAAGCTCTCCCCGGTTACATTGAGGTTGTCCGTATTGAGAACGCCATGGGTGAACCCCGCCGCCATCCAGGTGGCGGCGAGCCGTCCGCCCCTCCTCGCTGTCGCTTTTAAAAAGCCGGCGACTTTCGCATCGCCTTCCTCGACCTCCAGTTCCGGAAAGAACTGCCGGACGCTGTAATCCACAAGCCGCGCCATGGCGTCCGCTTCTTTGAAATAGGCGAACCTTTGAAACGCACCGTAGCGGACATGGGAATGGGACAAACGCACAAGCACGGACGATCTTGTGGGAGACGGCTCATCTCCGCGATGAAGCTGCTCGCCGGTCTCAATAAGGCTGAAGCTTTTGGAGGTGTAAACGCCGAGCGCCTCTAACATCTCCGTCGCCAATACCTCGCGAACGCCGCCTTTCAAGGTCAACCGCCCGTCGCCAGACCGCGAATATGGGGTTTGCCCAGATCCCTTGGTTCCGAAATCCAGAAGGCGGCCGTCGCAATCCCGCATTTGCGCGAACAAAAAGCCCCGCCCATCGCCGATTTGCGGATTGTACTGGCGAAACTGATGCCCGTGATAGCGGACAGCCAGGGGAGCGGACTGCGCGCCCGGCAACGCTTCAAACTTTCCGAAATGGGAAATCCACTGGTCCTGCGAAAGGCCATCCAGACCAACCGCAACGGCGTGCCTGTCATTGCGGTAGCGCAGGATATGTTTCGGAAAGGCCGCAGGCGCGACGGCGTCGGCGAAGTCGGGTCCAAGGTCTTCAAAAACGGTTTCCGGGGAGAATTTCATGACTGACAGGTAGAGAAAACGGACCAAGAAGCAAGTTTATAACTCCAAGCGAGCGTTTGTGTTGCGCCAAATTGGAAAACCGCACAAATCCGCACCCTTTTCGTATGGTTTTACCTTGCCTTGCCGCCCGCTCACTCCCATTTGACGAAATAACTAAATAAGCAAATTCAAACGAGGGGGATTCCCGTAAAAATGGATAAAGCCGCCGAACGCCTAAAAGACTTTATAAAAATGGAAGCATCGGGCGGGATCGTTCTCGCCGGCGCGGCTGTCCTTGCTATTTTGATCGCCAATTCTCCCCTCGCGGGCGTCTATGATCTTGTTCTGTTAAAAACCTACGCCACGGTTGGTTTCGGCGACTGGGCGATCAACAAACCTTTGATCTACTGGATCAATGACGGCTTGATGGCGGTTTTCTTCTTTCTTGTGGGGCTTGAGATCAAACGGGAGATGATGGAGGGGGAGCTGTCGTCGCCTTCTAAAATCGCTCTGCCCGCAATCGCTGCGCTCGGCGGCGTTCTTATTCCCGTTAAAGTATATTTGTGGATCAACGTCGCCGGCGGCGGCCCGACGGAGGGTTGGCCCATCCCCGCGGCAACCGATATTGCGTTCGCCCTGGCCGTGCTGACCCTTGTCGGGACGCGCGCGCCTGTCGCGCTGAAAGCGTTTTTGTTGGCGATCGCCGTTATCGACGATCTGATCGCGGTCACACTGATCGCTGTTCTGTTTACAGCGGAATTAAAAATGATGCCGCTTCTTGCGGGCCTGTTTCTTCTCGCGGTCATGTTTTGGATGAACCGCCGGGGCGTGCGCAAAATTTCACCCTACATATTGGTGGCTGTCGTTATGTGGGCGCTTGTCTTGGAATCCGGCGTACACGCCACACTCGCCGGCGTCGCCGCCGCATTCGCCATCCCTCTGCGCAGAGCACGCTCCGACATTCATGGCGAGAACCATTCACCTTTGACGTTCCTTGAACACAAACTTCATTACTGGGTGGCCTTCGGTATTTTGCCTGTTTTCGCCCTGGCCAACGCAGGGTTCTCCTTTGAAGGCCTCAGCCTGCAAAGCCTCACCGAGCCCCTCGCGCTTGGCATTATGGCGGGGCTTGTGGTGGGCAAACAGGTGGGCATTTTCGCCTTCTCCTTCGCCGCGGTGAAATTCGGGTTTGGCGCGTTTCCAAAGGGCGTCACCTGGACCCATGTCTACGGCGTCGCCTGCTTGGCCGGGATCGGTTTTACGATGAGCCTGTTCATTGGGGGACTGGCTTTTGAAGATCCGTCAACGGCGGCGGACGTGCGCCTTGGCGTTTTGGCCGGATCGATCATCTCCGGCGCAGTGGGCTTTGTCGTGCTCAGGTTTTTAGCGCCCGACGCTCGAACCGCACAAGCAGCGCCCGCCGCCCAAAGCGCCTGAGTCACCGACCTCCGCCAGAGGCGGAGGTTTTTGACGGAATAAAAAAGGCCGGCTTGTCCACCAAGCCGGCCTTCGTGCTCTACAAAAACAGAGAACGTTTAGCGGTTGTTGCGACGGCGTAAACCCAACGCCAAAAGCCCCAAGCCGATCAGCGCCAAAGGCGCCGGCTCGCTCACGCCCGTCGGCGGCTGAACGGGTTTCAGATCGCCTGTGACCTGCATGTCGAACGCCGTCAACCCGCCATAATCGTCGAGGGCCACGGCGATCACATTAATGCCGGACGTCAAGGACGCGCCAAAATTTCCGCTGTACTCCCAGCGGGACGTAAAACCGCCTGCGTCTCCTTGGCCGACCAGCGATCCGTTCGCATAGAGCATGAAGGCGTTGTCAACGCCCAGGTCCCATAAGACAGTGGACAGATCGGCGTTGGTTAAATCAATCTCTTTGCGCACCCACAGATCAAAGTCGCCACGTGTTCCGTCCGCGGCCCAAAATGTATTGTAATCGAAGTGACCATCTATGGAGTTCAGGTAATTCCCGAAAGGTGCGTCACCGACAGCCCAGCCGCCGCCTGTGGTGGTGTTCCAGGATGCGTCGGCCGTTGGGTCTGAGAATGTGTACTCCCATTCAGAGCCAGGAGCGAGGAGCACATCAGCAAAAGCGCTAGACGCTGCAAAGCCGCCCGCCACCAAAGCAACCCCAATTGTTTTCGCCAACTTAAGCATCAATCTCATCCCTCAGATAACATTCAAGATATAATGGCAAATAATAGCAAGTTTCACGCCATGCTACAAACTATTGAAATTTATATTATTTTTTAGTTCCCTCCCGATGGGCTGTAAGTATTTCTGACAAAATCACGTTAAAAATATTGACATCTGGGCCCGCGCCTAGCCGCATGGAAGAAGGTCGACCGGATGGTAAGAATCCGTGAGCCGTGAAAGCGCCGCAGGCGAGGCGTCATTGAACTCTCGCTTTAAAGACGTAATCTAATGGAGAAGGGTTAACGGGGGAGAGACGGGTTTTATGACGCAACGTCTATCGTTTTTCACATCGCTGATCATGATTGGCGCGCTTTTGTCGGGGCTGCATTTCACTTTGCAAGCTGTTGCGCAGAACCCCGACGCCGCCCGCACCGGTGTGATTTTGGAGGTGGACGGCCCCATCGGCCCCGCCATCGCCGAATATTTTGAGGAGCAGATCGTCGAAGCCAACGCCTCCGGCGCGGACCTTGTCATTGTGGAGATGGACACCCCCGGCGGCCTCGACACCTCCATGCGCCAGATGATCAAGGCGATCACGGCATCGGATACGCCCGTCGCAACATTTGTCACGCCAGCCGGCGCGCGCGCCGCCTCGGCCGGGCTTTACATCATGTACGCCTCCCACATCGCCGCCATGTCGCCGGGCACCAACACCGGCGCGGCGACGCCGGTTCAGGTGGGCGGCGCGCCGCCGTCGCCTGAGCCCGGGTCGAACCCCTTCGAGGCCGAGGAGCCGGCCGCCGGCGACGGCGAAACGCCCGCAGATGATGAGGCGTCCGAAGATCCAACCGCAGACGGAGAGGCTGCGGCCGAGACCGAGGAGACCGCAACGGAAGAAACGCCGGCCCTCGGCAATGAAGACGCCCTGCGCGCCAAGGTGATCAACGACGCGGCGGCCTACATCCGGTCGCTCGCGGACTTACGAGGCCGCAACGCCGATTGGGGCGAACGGGCGGTGCGCGATGCGGCGAGCCTGGCGGCCAATGAAGCGCTGGAGCTGAACGTCATCGACGTCGTCGCCACAGATATTCCGGACCTTCTGGCGCAAATCGACGGCCGCACGATCGACATCAACGGCGAGGCGGTGGTTCTGGAAACCGAGGACATGCAGCTGACCCGGGTGGAGCCGGACCTGCTCACCCGCATTCTCGCCTTCATCTCCAAC
>JBCDBL010000129.1:0-10873 GCA_039183635.1 Pseudomonadota bacterium | reverse complement strand
GCGGGCGTTCCGGCGACAAAGCGTTCAAGTAGCTTGTTCGTCTGAATATGTGAGAGTTTTGAGTGCTTTAAGCGCATCAGGCCACCCTAGGAAGTTCAATCTCCTAGGTCAGCCCCAATATATTTAGTTCAAGCACTGCGTACTCTGCAAATGAAGTATGGAGTGGTTGGCATACAATCGAAATCTTGGAGCCAACAGTTAAAGGTTGGGTCTGGATAAGATTAAAAAATAACGAGAAAGTCACCTGCAGCTCATTGCCAAATCAAACTGATGTCAATCCCATTTTAGATATGCGCACAGATCTTGACAGTAATATGCCTGTGCCAATGGGAAATGGTTATGATGTTGTATATTCGTCATTGTTAACTTCTATGGCAGCCAACTATGAGGTAAGGTTTCGTTTAAGCCCTAGTGCTAGCGGCTCCTATTGCTACGTCGAAAGAATTCAAATTCGATAAGCCTTTTCCATTAATTAAGGTGCCGAATTAGCCCAAATGGAAAAATGCGGGTGTGCTGAAAGTATTGAAGGTTTTTGGTGATTTAGCTCAATGTTCGCTATCCTGAAAAGCTAACATTGGAAGATTGCTCCAGTATGATCCCTATTTCCGAATATCTTCAAAAAGAACGTGTCGCACTATTAACAATCGTATCAGCGTCTAGAATTTAATCTGAAAGATCTATTAAAATTCGGGTAAATGGAGTGTTGCAATAAGTAGACGTCGAATCATAAAAAATATGTATTGGATATTGACCGGAAAATGCAGTCAGTATAGTTGCCATTATTGTATCGTAGTTACTTGCTGTATTGGGAATCTGAAAAGATTTCCGGCAAGTGTCTGTTTGGCTGGGGAATACGCCCGGTAAAACATCCGCGATTTGGATATATGTAGAGTTCTCTCTTGGATAAACCCTTACAATTAAACTTGCTTCGGGTGTCTGCACGATGGTTTGCGCAAAGGTTGGGGCTGTTCCCAAAAATGACGCCATAACTGCTGCAAGTGGAAACCACTTTTTCCAATCATTTCTCAAACTCTGTCTTTGTGCGTGTAAAGTTCTAAGCGATAGTATAAGGCATCATGATGGAGAGCCATGTGTTGTGTAAGCATTTACTACAATAATGAATTACCACGAGTGCAAATCATAGCGAACCTATTTCGTCCGTACAGAAACACTCTTTTGCATTTAATTTTAGGCTAATGTCTTAAGGCGCTGATCCAATCCCAAGCGATACCGTTTTGTCAGGAAACTCGGCGGACACTTTCAAACGGCCGCCCATGCCTTCGATCACCCGGCGCAAATTGCTCAATGTCATATCCGTGCGGTTTTCCAGTTGTGAAATCGCGCCTTGGGAACGGCCAAGCATTTCCGCCAGCTCGGTCTGGGAAAGGCCAAGCGCTTCGCGTAAGGCGGCAAGGTCCAATTCTTCTTCCATAGCCGCCGTTTTATCGGCAACGCGTTTCTTGCGTTCCGCCGCCCAGTTTTCAGTCAGACCCTTGAAGGGTTTACGTCCACTCATATCAAGCCCTCCTTTTTGAGCATGTCGAGGTGTTCATCATAAAGGCGGTCTGCGACTGGAACGAATTTCTCGTAAAAACGCTTATCGCCTGTCTTGTCCCCGCCAATGAGCAGGATGGCCGCCCTACGCGGGTCAAATGCATAGAAGGCCCGCACGGGGTTGCCGCCTGATTGGATTCTCAGCTCTCGCATATGCGTGTGCTTTGAACCATTAATGGCGGAGGAATAAGGATGTTCGAGAGATGGTCTTCGTTTTCCAAGAAGGCCGACAGCAAAAGCAATGTCTTCCTGCACAGCATCTTCGAGATCGGACCACCAATCACCGAATTCATAGGTGTATTCGACTTCCCATTCCATGCCTTATTATAAGGTCTAGATGGTATTAGGTCAAGATAATAATTCTGATGGGTTCGAGACCGCTATGCGAATGAAATTTTCGCGAACGTACTATTAAGATTGCTGCAAATTATTCCGTATATAAATAAATTGTTGCAATGCCGCATGGCCACTAAATACCTCGCCATGTTGGTGTCAACATCGAGACGCTTGTCTGTCTACAGCTCATTTACTGAAGCGCATGAGTTGGACTGGTTTCGAGGTTTAGGGTCAATGTTAGTCACATAGTGAGAAGTTTCTTTCAGCGCATATGCAATAGCGTCTTCCGACGACCAATCGTTGGTGCGATCTTCGGCCCATTTTTTGCACTGTGATCGCCCCACAACAGCAGAATGAGGTTTCTCAAATGGAGCACATGCTGGAAGAGTAGTCATAGGATCTGCAAAGTTGTCCCATTCACTACTGCGTCCGTATGGAGAATTTTTACCTTCAACTAGTCTGAAGGCTTGTACGGCTCGATACATAGCTTTGCGACGCGGAAAGGAAACGTTGCTTTCCTCAAGTATATTTCTGAACAACTCGTCTGCTATACCCCGTCCTTCATCATCACCTGGCGTGCCGACAGCGTAAAGATAATCATGTAGCAGAGCTGCTTCCTCTGCCCGCTTATCGTCGAAAACTGCCCGTAGTAGTCGCGTAGGTATTGATGGAAAGTCCGTTTCAAATCCTCTTGGCACCTTGTACACGAGGTCGCTTTGAGGGTCACAGTAGAACCAGTCTTCCAATAGAATTGCAACTCGTCTTCCATCCCGAAGGCGAGTTGTTGTTGGCACATGACGCAAGGCAGCACCACTTGGCAGCACTTGTTCTATTTTCACAACTGGGCAGAAAATTGGGTTACACAGTGTACGGTAAAGTGCTTTATCAACAGCTTGGCATCCGGTAAGTAGTGAGATGAAAACTGCAAGACATAGTCCGCGCATTCGCAGCGGCCAATCAAAAACATTGAACATGAAGTACCTAAATCCCCTATTTATGTCATTATAGACTAGATGAAGGTCATCGCAATCGGACCTACCAATGAAGGCCTCGCTTCCCATGTCCGATATCGCCATACATAGTTCTGCTTCACCCCATAGCCGCAACTTCACACTATTGGTAATTCAGTTAAATCCGAGGGTGGGCGTTAGAACCAAAAGGCGCGCTGTATGCGCCAATTCGGATACATTTGCGCGCGTAGCTTTCACACGTGCTGGGGAAGTGTGAAATGCATCAATGTCCGCTTGTGGTGCGCACATGACACCCGGTGCGCACCACACAATGGCCGCCTTTGGCGAAACCTTGCCGCGCCCCGCGGCGCGAAGATCATCCTATTTGTCAGACCACCGCCTAATTCTCTTCAATAAAGTCCGGCAAATTCCGCGCCCATTTGCGGAACGCGCGATGGGCGTCGGCCCAGGTGCCGATGCGGGGGAAGCCGTCGGCTATGCCGTTGGCGAAATCCCGGTCGGACAGGGTGGCCACCGTCTCGCCGGAGCCGCCGTCGGTGAAGACAAAATCCGCTTCTGCGCCGCCGGCGTAAACCGACTCCCGGGACAGGCCGGGCTGGCGAGAATAGTCCGACAGGGTCGGCCGCGACTGGCGCAGCGCAGTGAGCGTGACGGATATTTCCAAAACCCCTTCGCCGCTTTCGGATACGATGTCGAAATTGTCTGACAACGCTTCGGTGAGGCGCTCTTCCAGCTCCTCCGTCTGGCCGCTGATTTCGTTTTCCGAAAGCTCTTCGTCGCGTTTTTGGTCCAAATCCGCCTCAACGCTTAGAAGGCGCACTTTGGCGTAGCTGGCCAAGGTGACGCCAGATGCGACAGCTGCATCGTCGAAGGGGCGGGCTGAAACGTCCGCCAACTCCGCCGCTTCCGCTGCGGGTGCGGTGGCGGCGTTGGCGTTCCAGAACGCGATGCTGAGGGCTGCTGCGAAGAACAGGGATGGTCTGATGCGCTTGCCGGTCATAGGTCGCCTCCATTAACGATCTGAATGACGGCAGCATGACGCGTCGGAGCGCGCGCCCCAAATTAATTTTCCGTGAGATTCCCGCCCACACGCGGCCGCGGAAAGGCGGGCGCCGGGCTTTGGTCGTTTTTTAAGGCAATCAGTCTTTGTCGTCCTCGCCGTCCGGGATTGCGATGTCCACGGCCGCTCCGGTGACGTCGATCGCGGCGCCGGCGGCCGCGCCGGCGGTTTTGGCGGTAACGCCCACGGCGGTGTTCACAGCCGTCGCTGCAGCGCAGCCGGCGAGAATGGCGGCGGTGAAGAAGGCGATCAAAATTTTGCGCATAGATTGTTCATCCGCATGTAAGGTTTCAGGAGTCGACGACATAAAACTGTACTCAATAAATTACGGGCGGGGCTGATGATTAAAGTCTTAGGCGTGAGTGGCGTACTGGGTTTGAAGCTCAAGACGACCGCTTAAATATTGGGCGTCGCGGCAATAGGACTCCGCAGCCCTGTCAACACGTTGCAGGGCTCTGTCGAGCTTTTCAAGGGCCATTTCAATTTCTTCCGCCGTCTCGAACGCGTCCCGCGGCGGCGGCAGGTCCAATCCTTTTTCGCCGATGTCCAGCCGATAGGCGGAAACGGAAAAATGCGCCTTTGGCCCAAGTTCTATGTCGAGGGCGCGCGCTTTTTTCGACAGCAAGGACGCGCCTTCATATTCCGCTTCATTTGCAATGGGATCGATGGCCAGACGCACCTCGTCATAACGCTCGGCGAACAGGGCGCGGGCCGCTTCGTCGGAGGATTCCCGCGCCGACAGGGTCACTTCACAGGCCTCCTCCAAAAGCTCGCGAATATCGTCGATGGCGAACAGCGCGGCCTCTATGGCGTGGAGGGCGAAGCGCACCTCTTCCTGGTCGGCCGCTTCGCGCAGGCTCTCGCCCTGCTGGGCGTGGCGCAGCGCCCGGTCGACGCCGATGCTGACGTCCACATCGGACGGCTCGGCGCGCCGGCGCAAATACGCCGTAAAATCGAGGGGACCGTCGGTCCCTTTGTCGTTGCGTTTCGCCCCGCTCATGGCTTGGCCTTTCCCCGTTCAGGATCGGGGTAAGCTAAGCCGGGTTGTTTTAGCGCGGCGTTAAGCCGAAGGATAAAATTTGACCGGGCGGGGAGGCTCGATTCTTACCATTTAGCCCGGGTCTGAGGCGTGATGTGTTTTATCGCCAGGGCGAAGCGGTTCTTCACCTCTCCTCATTCCCTCTCCACTAGGGGAGAGAGAATGAGACTGGGCTGTTTTGCAAGGTTTGGAAAAAGCCTGAACTCTATCTTTTACGGCGTGTCCGTGAGGACGATTTCTGCATCTTCTGAAGCGGTGATGACGACCTCTTCAACATCCTTGACTGCGGCGCCGTCGCGCTTGTCCACTTTGACGCCGTTGACGTCGACGACGCCTTCGGACGTGGCGAGGTAAAGATGGCGTCCGGGCTCCAGGGCGTAGGAGACGCTTTGCCCTTCTTTCAACGTGGCGCCGAGAACCCTGGCGTCCTGGCGGATCGGCAAACCTGTCTCGTCGCCGGCGCGGCCGGTGGCGAGAATGACAAGCTCTCCGGCCCGGTCGGCTTTCGGGAATTCCATCGCCGCCCAGGAGGCCTCGCCGCCGGCTTCGCGCGGGGTGATCCAGATCTGGAAAATCCGCGTGGTCTCGTCCTCCAGGTTAAATTCCGAATGGACGACGCCGGCGCCTGCGGACATCACTTGAACATCGCCGGCCTCCGTGCGGCCCTTGTTGCCGAGGCTGTCTTCATGAGTGATCGCGCCCTGACGCACATAGGTGATGATCTCCATGTCCCGGTGGGGGTGGGGCTGAAAACCTTGTTGCGGGGCGATTTCATCGTCGTTCCAGACGCGAAGCGCGCCCCATCCCATACGTTTGGGGTCCATGTAGCTTGAAAACGAAAAATGGTGTCGGGCGTTCAGCCAGTCGTTTTGAAACCGGCCGAGGCTGTCGAAGCTGCGAACGTCAATCATGGCGTCATCTCCTGTCGCGGGGCCGCGATGCGCTCGGATGCGCCGGCCCGTTAGATTGTTGGGAAGTTGACGAACAGATGGGGCGTCAGGGCGGGAGTTCAAATCACGAGTTTGGGAGGCGCGGTGGAGCTTGCGCCTTATGTTTGCATTCAAGCAGAGTTATGCGCACCGTTCCTTCCCCCGCATTGCGGGGGAAGTGGCCGCGTAGCGGGCGAAGGGGGCGGATGTCTCCACAACCTCTGCAAACTTTGACTACGCTTTAACGACGGCCCCCTCCGACCCGCGCTTTGCAGCGCGGCCCACCTCCCCCGTAAACGGGGGAGGAAAGCACATCGGTTGGGCTTAAACCTCACCGCGACTCCCTGAGCCAGGCGATGGCGAGAAGGCCGAGGACCAGCGCCAGCCAGGCGTAGGGGGGTAAAAGCGTTCTGTCCTCCACGGCCCGCACGTCGTATTGGTCGCGCCGAACGAGACCCATCCAGCGATCACTGGCGCGCGCGCGACCCTCCCGCACCTGGCGCAGGGCCGGGATCTTGGCCCCGGCGCCGTTCTGTATACGGAAAACGCCGCCGCCGGTCTCCGTTACAAGGGGGGCGAGGCGGTCCTCCGTCGCGATGACGTCGGAATACTCCACAAGGTTGACGGCGCCCGAGGCGGCGACGGCGTACAGCGCATCGTCGGAGAGGCGGTAAAGCCCGATCTCCTCGGCCGGCGCGGTCCCGGCGAACAGGCCGGGCTCCACTTCTTCCAACGTCACCTCGAAGGTCTCGCCGGACGGCGTTGCGACGCTGACCGGGGCGGCTTCATCGGCCATGGTGCGCCGTTCGATGAACAGGGTCTCCCCCCGCGCTTCGGCCTTCAGATCTTCCTCCTCAAGGTCCGGTTCGCGCATCAGCCAATGGGCGAGGCGGCGCAGCAGCTCCGCATGGGGCCCGCCGCCCTCGACGCCCCGGGCCCAAAGCCAGGCCTGGTCGGACATCAGCTGCGCCACCCGGCCGTCGCCCTGTCGGTCGAGGACGAGAAGCGGGCGGTTTTCCGGCCCCGCCATCAGCGCATCGCCGGTGATCTGCCGGGCTGTGACCATTCTGAACCAGCGGCCCCAATCGTCTTCCCCTGCGCCGGTAAGATCTCCTGTCACGGGGTGGCGGGCGCCGTCCTCGGTGATCTGCGGGCGGAAGCCCTCGCTCAACACCTCGCCCGTGGGCACGGCCGGCAGGGCGTAGGACAGGGCCGTGTTGGCGAGGGAAAGCTGCGTGGCGAACTCCGGCCCCGCCGCGATCAGCATCGCTCCGCCGTTGCGGACATATTGCAGAATATTGTCGAAATAGATGAACGACAGCACACGGCGCAATTTGTAGCGGTCGAAAATCACAAGGTCGAACTCGGTGAGCTTTTCCTGGAACAGCTCCTGCACCGGGAACGGAATAAGCGCCATTTCGTCGATGGGCGTGGCGTCGCTTTTCTCCAGGGGCCGCAAAATCGTGAAATGGACAAGGTCCACGGCCGGGTCCGATTTTAAAAGATTGCGCCATGTGCGCTCCCCGGCGTGGGGCTCTCCGGAGACCAGAAGCACGCGCAGCCGGTCGCGCACGCCGGCGATGGGCAGGGCGGAGACGTTGTTGCGCTGGGTGAGCTCTCCCGCGATCGGGGTGGTTGCAATTTCCAGAACGTTCGGCCCGGCGTGCTCAAGGGTGAGGCCGATGCGCACCTCCTCGCCGATGCGGAAGCTCCGGGCGGCGGCGACCTCCCCGTCGAGGCGGATCGCCACCTGCGCTTCCCGGGACGGGTTCGGTCCGTACTCGTCTACGCGAAAGGCGATCTCTACCTGCTCGCCGACGATGCCGTAGCGCGGGGCGCTGATAACCGTCAGCTTACGGTCTTTGTCTGCTTCCTCGCCGGTGAGGAGAACGTGGACCGGCGCACCTACGGCCTCAGCGGCCGCTTCGGCGGCTTCGACCGCATCGGCGGCGAGGCCGTCGGTAATGAGAACGACGGCGGACAGGCGGGCCGGGGGCGTGTCCGCCAGCGCCCGGTCGAGGGCGCCCATCAGTTGCGTGCCGTCGGCCGTCGCGCCTGCCTCCGCGGTGCGGGTCTCAACGCCGTCAAGGGCGGACAGCTCCGCCTCCAGCGCGTCCAGCGCGGCGTCCGTGGCGGCGGGACGGTCTTTCAGGCCCTGGCTTTCGCTGCGGTCTGTGACGACGACGACGATGTCGTCAAGGGGCGTGCGGTCGGCGACGCGCAAGGACGGGTTGGCGATAAGCCCGATGAGCGCCGCAAAGGCGAGGCCGCGCCACATCGCGCCCTTGGCCCGGCGGAAAAGCCCGAGCCCCGTCGCGGCGGCGGCGAGGAAGCAGAAGCCCCAAACCGCCGCCCACGGAACAAGCGGGGCGAAGACGATGTCCTGGGCCGTCATCGACCGAGCCTTTCAAGCAGCAGCGGGATATGGACCTGGTCGGCCTTGTAATTGCCTGTCAGCGCGTACATGGCGATGTTGATGCCGGTGCGCACCGCCATTTCCCGTTGCCGCTCCCCGCCGGGCTCCACCGGGCGCAACGGCCGGCCGAGATCGTCCCTCGCCCAGGCGGCGGCCCAGTCATGGCCGCCGATCAGAACCGGGGAGACGCCGTCGTTCGACGCGCCTCCCGTGGCGCCGGGATTGGCGGAGGTGGCGGCGGTTCCCGCCGCGGCCCAGACCGTTCCGCCGGCGTAGCGGCCCGGCAGATCGTCGAGCAGATAGAAACTGCGTTTCAGGACGTGTTCCTCCGGCACGGGCTCCAGCGGGGGGATGTCGAGGCGCTCCAGGATCTCCCGCAACACCTCCGCCTCCCGGGTGGGGGCGCCGATGCCGGCGCGGTCGGCGTCGCGGGTGTCGAACAGGATGAGCCCGCCGGCTTTCAAATAGGCGTCGATCCCCGCCGCCGCATCGTCCGCCGGCGGAAGGGCGTCGGCGGTGACGGGCCAGTAGATAAGCGGGAACAGCGCCATCTGATCGCCGTCGGCGTCGATGGCGACGGGATCGGCCGGCTCCAGCGCCGTGCGCCGGCGCAACGAAAAGCTCAAAGAGGCGAGGCCGACCCTCGAAATCTCGTCGATGCGCGCATCGCCCGTGGTCACATAGGCGAACCGTGTCTCCTCTATCGCGTTTAGAACGAACGTATCGTTCGCCGCCGCCTCGGGCGCGGTCCATGGCGCGGCTGCGACCAGCGCCAGAGCGGCGCTCCCGGCCCGGACGAGGCGGGGGAGCTTGCCCATGAAGGCGAGGGTCCAGATCATATCGATCAGCAGAAGGAGGATGGCGGCGGCGAACAATGGCGGGGCGAAGGATTGCGGCGCCTCGGCCGTATAGGGCTGAACCTGCGCGCCCGCCGGCGCGGCGGGCAGGGGCGTTAAGGCGGCGTCTGGGGCGACGGCGTTGTAAGCGGTCTCTGCGCCGGCGGCGCCGTAAAGGCCCGGCGGGCGGCGCGGGCCCGGGGCGGCGGCGCGGTCCTCCGGCTTCAGGGGCTCGGCCGACGGCGACGGCGTTTGTAAAGCGCCGAACCCGTCCATCGTCCGCAGAGGCGGCAGGGCCCGCACGGTCTCGCTGTCGGCCGCCCTGGCGCGGGCGGGGTTCAGCATCGCTGTCCGCCGCAGCATCTCCACGTACAGGCCGGACAGGGGCAGGGTCGACCAGTCCGGCTCCGCCGTCACATGGTATAAAACGACGAGCCCGTCCTTTTGCGGCGCGGCGGTGACGAGGGGCGTGCCGTCCTCAAGCCGCGCCCAGGTCCGGGCGGCGAGCTCCACTGTAGGTTCGGCCAGCACCTGGCGGCTGACGGCGACGTCGCCCGGAACGGCAAGGCCGTAGAACGGGCTTCCCGCATCGAAGGGCGCAAGCCCCTGGGGCGCGTCCCAGGAGAGGGCCCCGCCAAGGGCCCGGCCGCCGCCGCGCAGGCGCACGGGCAGCAGGGGCGGGTCGTCGGCGGAGGCGGCGGCGAGGCGCGGTCCGGCGAAGCGGATGAGGGTCCCGCCGTCCTCCACCCAGCGCCGCAGGGCGGTGAGGTCTTCGCCGAGAATCCGGCCCGTGTCCGGCAACAGGATGACGTTCGCCTCTGAGGTTAAAATCTCAGTGAGGGGCGCCCGGACAAGATCCGCATAGGGCTGAAGCGCGCGCTCCACATAGAACAGGCCCGACAGCAACGGCTGGTCGTCGCTTTGCCGGACCGAGGCGATGCCGACGAACGGCCGCCGCGCCCCGGCGTCGAGGAGCCGTATGGCCCCGGCGGAGGCGCGTCCCTTGAGGGTAAGGGCGGCGACGGCGTTGCGAACGGACAAGGGCGCCTCGAAGGTCGCGGCGGCCTCGCTCGCGCCGGCGGCGAAGGCGAAAGCGGTCTCTCCAAGATACCGTCCGTCTGCGGCGGTTGCGATCACCACGCCGTCGGCCGCCGTATCGGCGGGCGCGCGCAGCGCCGTGACGGCGAGCCCGGATTTGTCGGGCCGTGCGTCGGCGATCGCCCAACCCGTCGCGGCGTCTTTTAAAACCGTCAGCGGTGCGACACCGGCGAGGGCGCGGGCGAAATCGCCGGCGCCGCCGTGGTCTAGGCCGTCGGACAGCCAAAGAATTTCAGCTTCCCCCGGCGCGCCGGACACAAGACGCTGTAATGCGTCGATTTGTTCGGCGAGGGCGGCGCGATCCGGCGCCCAGGGTTTGGGGAGAAGCGTCGCGGCGAGGCTTTGGGCCTCCTCCGGCGACAAAAGCCGGAACGGCGTTTCGGCGCGCGCCGTCGGGGCTGTCGTTGCGAGGATCACGGGCCTGTTGTCTCTAACGGCGCCGTCGACCGCCGCCGCAATGGCGTTTTGGCGCCGGATCCAGCCTTCCGCCGCTGGCCAGCCGTCGTCGACGACGAGCGCCAGGGGCCCCGTGCGCTCCGAGGCTGGCGGCGCGTTCAGGATCGGGCCGGCGAGCCCCAGGATGACGGCGGCGGCGGCGATCATGCGCAACAGCAGCAGCGGCCAGGGCGTGCGG
>JBCDBL010000128.1:0-11218 GCA_039183635.1 Pseudomonadota bacterium | reverse complement strand
GCTTTTCGGACCGCGTGCGTGGTCGTGGCGCACTCGTGTAAAACCTGTCCCATTGGGCCTTCCTCCATGAGGGATCACTGCATAAAGTGATTCCATCACTTCCCGGGACTAAACACCTAGGGCGTCTTCTGTGTTCAATTGCAGCAGCGATGCGTTCATTAAGGTTTTGATTTTTATCCAGAATCCATTTGATCTTATTTAGAACAAAACAAGATCAATTGTGGAGAAAACGCTTAAGAAGTTGTTAACTATTTAAAAGCCTTATGTTTTTCAAGGGCTTGGTATTTGTGGGATAAGTCGGAACAAAAAAAGAACATTTGTATTGTCAGTTGCTCGCTGGCGTTGAGGCGGGCGGCGTCTACTATATCTTGCTATGTCGATTTCAGTCGCGACTTCGCCGCATTCCAAAGCTAAAACGCCTCTTATAGACAGCAATCATCGCCCATTCGTCTTCCGCATGAACGCTGCGTGTCGGCGGCTTTATGCATTGGAGTTCTTTTAACATGTCGCAAACCCGCATTCCCCGCTTTGGCCTCTACGCGCCCTTCGCTGCAGCGCTGGTCCTGCTCGCTATATACGCCGCCATCTGGCTGCGCACCGCCTCGGCGGTTGAGGCGGAGATTGACGCCTGGGCGGCCGAGGAGCGGGCGGCGGGCGCCGAGGTTTCGTACGGTGAGGTGAAAGCGCGTGGTTTTCCGGCGTTTTTAAGAATCTCCTTGGAAGCGCCCAGCTATGCGGAGGGCCCCGGGCCCCGGGCCCTGTCCTGGTCGGCGGAGCGGATTGCGTTTCACGCGAGCCCTTTCGATGCAAACCATGTTGTCGCCGACGTTGAAGGTCCGCTTGTCGTCTCGTTTCTCGATGATCCCGGCGTTGCGGCGCGGGCGCCGCGGCGCGTTGTCCTGGAGATTGAGACCGATGCGACCCGTGGCTCCCTGCGCAAGACCGCCGCTGGGCGCAACTTTGCTGTTGAGATGACCAATGGCAAGGCCCGCCGCACCGATGCGCACGCCATCGGCGGCGATATCACATTTGAAAAGCTCCTGGTGCAGACCTCCGATGCGAGCGATGAGGAGACCGACACGCCTTTGCTGTTGGCGGCTGTGTCCGGGGCGGGCGTGACGGTGCGTCTCGATAGCCCGTTTTTTGAAGGCGCGCCCTTGACCCTTTGGGCGTTTGAAGCTGTCGGCGCGCTGAGCCCCGCCCCCCGCAGCGGCGAGGGGGCGTTTCAGCGGTGGATGGACGAAGGCGGGGAGGCGTTGATCGATCGCTTTCAGGTCACGTCCGGGGAGGCGCGTCTTGCTGCATCCGGTCGGCTCGCCATGGATGCGGCGGGCTTTCCCTCAGGTCGAATGAATGTCAGACTACAGAATGCTGACGATCTTGTGGACGTGTTCGTCGCCGGCGGCGCATTGCCGGCGGAGATGTCTGAAACGGTCCGCGCGGCGTTCCAGGTTTTCGCCGCCACAAGCGCGGAGGCAGGGGTGGTGAAAGTCGATCTTGCGGTGAAAAACGGCGAAGTAAAGCTCGGGCCGCTTGTGATCGCAAAACATCCCCCTCTGACGTTTTAGAGCATGTCGCGCAAAAGCGGATACCGGTTTTGCGCAAAAGGTCGAACACGTGTTCGACCGTCAAAACAAAGATCTAGGGCTTGTTGAGATTCAGAGTTGTTCCGTCATCCCGGACGTTACACGCGCCCAAACCCCATAGGTTTTGGCGTGCGCGTGTTAGCGCCGGGATCTGTCTGCACGTGTCTGAAATCTGTTGCGCCAGATCCCGGATCGCTCGATTTTCTAACCAAGTCATCAAAGACTTGGAGAAAACCGGCGTCCGGGATGACCAGATATATTTATGAACCTCAACAAGCCTTAGATTGCCGGGCTTTTATTCGTACACATAATTTTCAACAAGGGTCATCGTCATCCTGACGAAAGTCAGGATCTAGGGGCCGCTTGCTCTTCAGTATGCCGCCCCTCACATACCAGCTTTCGCTGGGATGACGTGTTATCGTATCGATACAACATGCGCATGAATAAAAGTCCGGCGATCTAGAATCTATGTTTTGGGCGCGTGAGACGACCTTCGCCTGATCCACATCGCCTGCAACGCGCTCTAGCTTCAGGCCGCTTAAGTGGCAAATTCGAAAGAAAAATGCCCCGGCGGCGATCACTTGGATTTTTCGGCGGCCGCCTCATACTGCAAGCGCTCTTCATCCATGGCCTTTCGCCACTTGCCTCTTAGGCGCTCCGGGCGCTCCGGAAAACGCGCGTCCAGGACCTCGGCCGTTATCATCTGATCTGTACGGAAGTAACGAAAACCCTCACGCAACTCACACCAGGCTGCGAGAATTCGGCCTTCTTCCCGATAGCCCAACACGACAGGCCAGACTGTTCGCTCGGTCTCAGCTCCGTCTGTGTCGCGATAGCGAAGCATGACCTTATGGCCCTTTCGAATGGCCCGGCGGAGCAATGCCGGATCGATGAGATCGGGCGTCTGTGGTTTTGGCGGCGCGACGCTTGTCGCTGGATGCAAAATCTGTGGCTTTAGGCGGTTCGGGGCGACGGCTTCAATTTTGGACAGAAGATTGTTCGCCGCCTTTGCAAGATCTGGCTCAGCGCGACTTGCGACCCAAAGCGCGCCGAGAACGGCTGCGTCGATTTCTTCGTCAGTCAGCATCAAAGGCGGCATATCGAAACCATCCTCCAACACGTAACCGACGCCCGCCTCGCCGCGGATCGGAACGCGCTGGGCGATCAGCGCGGACATATCGCGGTAGACCGAGCGTTTGGATATTTCCAATTCTTCGGCGATCGATTCTGCGGATATAGGCGTTTTAGCCCTCCGCAGGATTTGAACGATCTCAAATAAGCGTTCCGCGCGCCGCAAGTTAACCTCGCCATCATGCTGACACCATGCTGTCAGCATGGCGTTGCTAATTTATCTCAATACGGCGGCTCATCAACCGGTGCCGTCATTGGGAAGCGCAGGAGTTAGAACTATGAAACGCATCGTTGCACTCGCTGGAGCCATCTTGCTGGGGGCGTCGGGCTTGGCTGACGCCGAACCAGTGCAAGATACGGACGAGTTTGTGAGAATGGGAGCCTATGTCGCCGCGAGCGATGTCGGGCGTTCAGCGGAGTTTTACCAAACCATACTTGGTCGCCCGCCCATGATGGCTCTTGATGGATTTGTCGCCTTTGATGTTGCTGGCGGAATTCTCGCCGTCGTTTCAAAGGCGAAATATGCGCCCGGTTCTCGCCCAAGCCTTGCCGCCGTGCCGTACATCCAGGTTCAAGACATTAAAAGCCTGAAAGAGCGTCTTGCGCATAAGATCGAAGGGCCTCTGCCGGACATTATCGAAGAGCCTGGCATTCATCTCCTCAAGCTTTCCGACCCGGAGGGGCAAACAGTTGAGTTTTTCCAACTGTTTGTAGAATGACCGCCCCCAGCATTCAGGATGAGGGCGCAATTTCAATTGCCCACGGGGCCATAGATAGCGTGCGCGGTTGTATGCACAGTACGGTGAAAGGCGACTCACGCTTACCAACGGCGTTCTAAAGTATCGGATTTGAAGTCGTACGCACGGTGTACCCAAACAGCAGAAGCGTCATCCCAGCGAAATTCATGATGACGACGCCACATGTTGGAAAACCATGCACACGACTTCAAATCCGAAGATCTAAAGCGCCTTCAGGTAAGGAGTGTGCGGTTCGTCGTCAGGAAATGCGTGAAGCCAAGGGCTTAAAGCATTTCCTGATTTCAATCGAAGCGACGACGCTTTTAATGTCATAAGCTACTCAGTATCTTCACCGTCCGTACGCCCTGTGTCGCGTCCGAAATTCGGCGCCGGGTTTTCCTGGCCGGCTTCGACGATGCGGCGGCGCAGTTCGCGGGTGCGGCTGAAGGTCGTGAACAACTGGTCGGCGTCTTTCCAGCGTATGGCGCGTTGCAAGGCGGCCAGCTCTTCTGAAAACCGGCCGAGCACTTCCAGAACCGCTTCTGAATTGTGCAGAAAGACGTCCCGCCACATCACAGGGTCGGACGCAGCGATGCGGGTGAAGTCCCGAAATCCGCCAGCGGAGTATTTCACGACCTCCGCCTCCGTCACGGTCTCAAGGTCGTCGGCGGCGCCGACCATGGTGTAGGCGATCAGGTGGGGCAGGTGGCTGGTCATCGCAAGGGCGAGGTCGTGGTGGGCGGCGTCCATGCGCTCCACCTCGCTGCCGCAGCCGCGCCACATGGCCTCCACCTTGTCGACGGCGGCCGCGTAGGCGGCCCCGTCTGCGTCGGCGGCGCCGTGGCCCTCCAGGGGGGTGAGCACGCACCAGCGGTTTTCAAACAGTTCGGCGAAGCCGGCGTCGGGGCCGGATTGCTCCGTACCCGCAATGGGGTGTCCGGGGACGAAATGGACATGGTCCGGCAGTTTGCCCGCCAGCTTCGCGACGGCGCCCTTTACCGAGCCGACGTCGGTGACGATTGTTCCGGGCTTCAAGTGCGGGGCGAGGGCGTCGAACACGGCCGCCGCCGCGCCCACGGGCGTTGCGACGATCACGACGTCGGCGTCCGCCGCTTTGGCGATGTCGTCCGTCACCGTATCGGCGAGGGCCAGTTCGACCGCGCGCGCGCGCACCTGTTCACAAGCGTCGCAGCCGATGAGCGCGCCGGCGAGGCCGTGGCGGTTAAGGGCCCGCGTCATCGACGAGCCGATGAGGCCGAGGCCGACGACGCTGGCCTTATCGAAGAGGGGGGCGCTTTGGCTCATGGGGCTAGCTCAGAAACTCCGAAAGGGCGTTGATAAAGGTGCGGTTCGCCTCTTCCGTCCCGACGCTGACGCGCAAATGGTCCGGCAGGCCGTAGGCGGCGACGCCGCGGGTAAGGACGCCCCGGGCGGCGAGGAATTTTTCCGCTGCGGCGGCGGTCTTATCGCCGTGGCCGGAAAAATCGATCAGGACGAAGTTGCAAACGCTGGGCGTGGTTTTAAGGCCGAGGCCGCCGATCTGCTGGGCGAGCCAGGCGCGCCATTCGTTCGTGTGCGCCACGACGCGGGCCACATGGTCCCGGTCGCGCAGCGCTGCAACGCCGCCGGCGATGGCGGGGGCGGATACGTTGAACGGGCCGCGGATGCGGTTCAAAGCGTCGATCACGGCTGCCGGCCCATAGGCCCAACCGAGACGTAAGCCGCCGAGCCCGTAGGCTTTTGAGAAGGTCCGGGTCATGACGACATTGTCGTAATCCTCGACCATTTGCGCGCCGTCTTCGTAGTCGGGGGCGTCGACATATTCGGCATAGGCCGCGTCGACGACGAGGAGGACGTCTTCGCGCAGTTCGTCGCGCAAGCGCCTTAGCTCCGCGCCCGTTACATACGTGCCTGTCGGATTGTTCGGGTTGGCGAGGAAGACGATGCGGGTCGTCTCGTCGACGGCGGCGAGGAGGGCGTCGATATCGGCGCGGTAGTCGCGTTCGGGCGCCTTGACGGCGCGCCCGCCGTTCGCCATGGCCGCGATGGCGTAGACGAGGAAGCCATGCTCGCTTTGCACGATCGCATCGCCGACGCCCACATAGGCCTGGGCGAGGAGGTTTAAAAGTTCGTCGGAGCCGGCGCCGCAGACGATGCGGGCCGCGTCAAGGCCGTGGCGTTTTGCAAGCTCTTCGCGCAAGGCCGTCGCGGCGCCGTCGGGATAAAGGTCCATGCGCGCGGCGGCTTCCCGGATCGCCTCCTGCGCGGCTTCGCTCGGCGGAAAGCACGCCTCGTTGGAGGACAGCTTGTACACCGGCCCCTCGCCGGTCGCCTTGGCGGCGCCGGGCACGTAGGCCTTGATGTCGAGAACGCCCGGCTGGGGCGTTGGCTGTGCGGTCATCGTTCAGGTGTTCCCGTTTCCTGGGACGGTTTTTCAACCCAAGACGCTTAGTCCCTCAGGGACGGCGCTGCAACCCGCCGCGTCGCGCTTCGGCGCTGGC
Organism: Pseudomonadota bacterium; assembly: GCA_039183635.1. Lineage (GTDB taxonomy): Bacteria > Pseudomonadota > Alphaproteobacteria > Caulobacterales > Parvularculaceae > JBCDBL01. The sequence continues at coordinate 5,263 of JBCDBL010000128.1, read as the reverse complement.
CTTGGCCGGCAGAAGCGCCGGGGCGCGGACGCGCTTTTTGACGCGGCCCGAGGGGACATAAAGCTGTTTCGTCGCCTCGATCAGGAGAACGCCGCCGAGGCCCGGCCACAGACGCCCGCCGGCCCGCTCCCAGGCCGGGGCGGCTCTCAGGACCATTTGGGCGCCGACGGGGGGCATGTAGAGCGCGCCGCTCCACGCCTCCATGCCGAACATCGCCTGTTTCAACAGCCGTGTGATCTGGCCCGTGGAGAAGGGCCGCCCCGCCCCGAAGGGCGTGCTTTCGGAGAGGGCCCACAGGCTGCGGCGGTTGGCGAGGATGAGCACAAGCCGGCCGTCGTCGGTCAGCGCGCGCCAGGCTTCCCTCAGGACCCGGTGGGGGGATTCCGCCTCCTCCAACCCGTGGGCGATGACGATCCTGTCGATGGCGGCGTCGGCCAGGGGCCAGGCCGCTTCTTCCACAAGGGCTGACGGGGCGGCTGCGCCTGCAGCGACCCCTTGAGAGGCCGGGTGGAGGGCGAGAATGCGCTCGGCCCCGTCCGCGAAAGGGCTGACATAGGGCTCCGCATAGCCATAGCCTGCGATGCGCAACCCCGCCGCATGTCCCCACAAATCCGTAAGGCGCGCGCGAATGAACCCTCTCGCCGTACGGCCGAGGGGGCTGTCGTAAAACGCTTTTATATCCACAACATCGGTGCGCACGCGATCTCACTTTCTACAATTGCGCAAGGCGCCTGCCTGAAGTCAGGCGCACCTATCCATATCGCCCCTGTCGCAAAGTTGCGCTAGTGTTGAAGGAACATGCCGCCGAAAAAGACTTAATCCGACGTTAAAGCGCGGGATCGGAGCCCCATGAGCCTTGAAATTCGCCAGTTTCCGTGTCTGTCCGACAATTACGGTTTTCTCCTCCACGATGCGACGACGGGCGCCTGCGCGGCGGTGGACACGCCGGACGCCGAGGCCATTGATGCCGAACTGGCCAAGGCGGGATGGCGTCTGACCCATATTTTGAACACCCATCACCATTACGACCATGCCGGCGGCAACCTTGCCTTGAAAGACAAGTGGGGCTGCGAGATTGTCGGCCCGAAGGGCGAGGCGGATAAAATTCCGGGGCTTGATCGCGCCGTCGGCGAGGGGGACCTTGTCACGCTTGGCGCCTCGGAGGCGCACGTGGTCGACACGCCGGGCCATACCGCAGGCCATGTGGTTTATTATTTCCCCAAGGCGCGGGCGGCCTTTGTCGGGGATACGATTTTCGCCATGGGCTGCGGCCGGCTGTTCGAGGGTACGGCGTCGGACATGTCCGCCTCGCTTGCGAAAATCGCCGCCTGGCCCGACGACACGACGCTCTATTGCGCCCATGAATACACCGAGGCCAATGGCCGCTTCGCGCTTACCGTGGACCCGGACAATCCGGTTCTAAAGGCGCGCATGGAGGAGGTTCTGTCCGCCCGCGCCGCCGGCCGACCCACGGTGCCGACGCGTCTTGACATCGAAAAAGACACGAACCCCTTCCTGCGCGCCGCCGACGCCGGCGTCAGAACCGCGCTCGGCATGCAAGGCGCGGGGAATCTCGACGTTTTTGCTGAAATCCGTCACCGTAAGGACCGCTTTTAAAACTGCACATAAACTTGGGGAGTTGAAAGTATGGCGATGAAAGATTTAGGCGTGGGCGCAGGCTCCGCCCTGGCGGCGGGGGCCGGCGTTTTTGCATTCTTCACCGCAACGGCGCCGGACGCCCCCGATGCATCGATGGAGCCCACGGCGTACCTGTGCGAGGTGGCCGATTATCCGGCGGCGGGAGAGACCACGACCGTCCGTATGGAGATCGGCGGCATGCGCCTTATCTGGGATGGTGAGACCTATGCCATGAAGCCCGACGGTCTCGCCTTTTCCGGCGAGCTGGTTTCTACCGGCAATTACGAACATTATATCGCGCTGAATTTCGATACAGGCGCCGGATCGTACGAATCGAAGCAATTTGGCCGCACCGATGGCGATGCGTTGAAAATCGGCGATTGCCGTCCATCGGACGGCTGATGCTTATGTCGACCAGACGGCGAGCTCGTTGCCGCTGGGGTCCTTGAAGTGGAAGCGACGACCGCCCGGGAACTCAAAAACCGGAATGTTGACGACGCCGCCGGCTTTTACGATCCGCGCTTCGGCGCCCTTGATATCATCGGTAAAAAACACGATCAGCGGCCCGCCGTCGCTCACGGCTTTGTCGGCGTCAAATCCGCCGTCAAGACCGGCGTCTTCCTTGGCGAAACTGGCGTAGCCCGGCCCGTAATCGGTGAACCGCCAGCCGAACGCGGCGGCGTAAAACGTTTTCATTGCCGCCATATCTGTTGCGGCGAGCTCAAGATAGTCGATCCGAGGCGCGGGGACGTTCGTCATAGGCGGCGATTCCTTCAAATTTTAACGACAAGCGTTTATTCACCGATTTCGAGCGATATTAAAGCGTTTCCAGACGAAGTGGATCCCGGTTCGTCGTCCGGAAACGCGTGAACCAAGAAGCGTTTCCAGACGAAGTGGATCCCGGTTCGTCGTCCGGAAACGCGTAAAACCAAAGACTTGGAGCGACGGAGCGGTTGGTGTGGAGGCGATTGGGCTTAAACGGGTGGAAGAGCGCTGCGTTTCACGGCCATGTGATTCGCGTCTTCGCTGCATCGACCTATGTTAGGGGTATGGAAATAGGTAGCGTACATAAATCCTGCATCGCCGTGTTGGCCGCGCTCGTCGCGCCTTTCATCGCTGTCGCTGATGATCGCACTTCTATCGTCTCTGAGCCGGCCTCTGCGCCGGTGGTGGTGGAGTTGTTCACCAGTCAGGCGTGCCCCTATTGCCCGAAGGCGGACAAATATCTCGCCAAGCTGGCGGAGCGGGATGATATCATCGCCCTGTCCATGCCCATCAATTTTTGGGATTTTACAGGCTGGAGCGATACTCTCGCCCGGCCTGAGCATGGGGCGCGGCAAAAAGCCTACGCCAAGGTGCTTGGCAACCGACGGGTCTACACGCCCCAGGCCGTTGTGAACGGGCGCTTTAACGTCAAAGGCGACAAGTACGCCAAGATGGATGCGAAAATCGCCGAAGCGCGGGAAAACGCTGCGGCGCCGTTTTCCGCCATTGTTTCGGACGCGCAATTACGTCTGGAGTTGCCCGCGCTTTCTCTCGAAGATCCCGCCGCCATATGGCTTATTTCCTACAATTCGGGGCCTATCGGCGTTCCGGTGTCGGGCGGTGAAAACAAAGGCAAGGTTCTTCAGTATGTCAACGTTGCGACGGGAATGCGCAAAATTGGCGAATGGTCCGGCGCGGCGGAAACGGTGAACACGTCCTTGTCCCTGGAAGAAGCCGCCGCTGAGTGTGTCGTCCTGGTCCAAAAAGGCGGGGTCGGGCCAGTTGTCGCCGCCGCCCGTTGCGATGCGTTAAAGACTGTTGAGGCGAACGCCGCGCTGTGAATGTGCCTCAGGGTTGAATTTACAGTATAATTGAGCCGCTTGCGTGCGAATCACGCTGTTTGACGCTGCTGGCGGTTCTTAAAATCAATGCGCCGCCAGCCCTAAACTGCAGGGGCTTGAAGCTTATGTTGAAAGAATTCCAGGAATTTGCGCTGAAAGGGAATGTCGTCGACATGGCCGTCGGCATCATTATTGGGGGCGCTTTCGGCACGATCGTAAAATCTCTCGTGAACGACGTTCTGATGCCGCCTATTGGATTGCTCATGGGGGGCGTCGATTTTTCGAACCTTGTCATACCGTTAAAAGCCGCAACGGAAGACGCCGAGGCCGTCAATATCAATTATGGGCTGTTCATAAACAACGTCATCGCCTTCGTGATCGTCGCATGGGCGCTGTTTATCGTGATTAAGGGCATGAACACGATGCGTGCGAAATTCGAAAAAGAAGAAGAGGAAAAAGCCGAAGAGCCCGCCGCGCCGCCGCGCCAGGAGGTGCTTTTGGAGGAAATCCGGGACGCTTTGAAAGCACGGTAAAGAAAAAGCCCCGCTTGCGATTTCTCTCGTAGCGGGGTTTCCTCTTTCAAGTCGTACAAAATTACGCAGAAGCTCTATTGCGCGAAGTTTTCATTCGCATAGTCCGCTGCTTCCATAGCAGCGCGGTCAACCGCTTGTGTGAAGCTGCCACCAAAAAGTCCACCGATAATCTGACCGCCGGCTTGAATTTTAGCCATTTCGTTTCCTTCAGAATCGAGGAAAGTGATTTCGGTGGTCAATTCTCCCTTACCTGCGCCCAAACCGATCAAATACCGTGCAACTTGGCTGCCTTCATCATATTGGATGAAACGATATTTAATCGTCATACCTTCGCCGCGTGAAAAGCGCCCATGCTCACCAAATAGCAGGTTTGACAAAGTTTCTTCGAAGCGTTGGCCGGCTTTTGGATCAATCCCGACAGTATCGTCACCAGCAACAATTTTTACGTTTGAGAATGATTGCCCTGTCTCGGCTGGCGCAGACACCATTGTTGTGCCTGAGGCGCAGGCTGCGACTAAAAGTATTGCAACCACACTAATAACATTAAACAGCTTAGTCATATGTCCCCCTATTTCTCGCAAGACTTTGACCTCTATAATGTATAGTTTGTTAAACGCAAGGTATGGCGCAAGTATTGTAATTTTTAGCGCAGCCAAACATGCATGTTGCCGGCTTGCGAAGCCACAGCTATATCGGCGCAATGCGTAAAGATCTTTCCCATATCCGCAATTTCTCGATTGTCGCTCATATCGACCACGGGAAATCCACCCTTGCCGACCGCCTGATCCAGACGACGGGCGGGCTGTCCGACCGCGAGATGAAGCAACAAGTGCTCGATAATATGGAGTTGGAGCGCGAGCGGGGGATCACCATCAAGGCCCAGACCGTGCGTCTTGATTATAAAGCGGCGGATGGGCAGATCTATGTCCTGAACCTTATCGACACGCCGGGCCATGTGGACTTCGCCTATGAGGTGAACCGGTCCTTGGCGGCCGTCGAAGGCTCCTTGCTTGTGGTGGACGCGAGCCAGGGCGTTGAGGCCCAGACGCTGGCCAATGTGTATCAGGCGATCGAGGTCGATCACGATATCGTTCCCGTTCTGAACAAAATTGACTTGCCGGCCGCCGAACCCGACCGGGTCAAAGGCCAGATTGAGGACGTGATCGGCCTTGACGCCTCGGACGCGGTGGAGATCTCCGCCAAGACCGGCCTTGGGATCGAAAACGTGCTGGAGGCGATTGTCGATCGCTTGCCGGCGCCCGCCGG
>JBCDBL010000127.1:0-11236 GCA_039183635.1 Pseudomonadota bacterium | reverse complement strand
GTAAGCGGATTGTATCGTAGCGAGGGCGGCGGCCTCAATATCGTTCACATCGTCGACGATGAGCGGGTTGTTGCCCCCCATCTCCAAAGCCAGAACGAACCCCGGACGCCCGGCGAACTGTTTGTGGAGCGCTACGCCGGTTCGGGCGCTGCCGGTGAACAAGACGCCGTCAAGCCCGTCATGGGCGGTGAGCGCCATACCGGTTTGCGCCGCGCCCTGGACAAGATTGACGACACCAGCCGGAAGCCCCGCTGTCTCCCAAAGGCCAACCATGAATTCAGCGGTCTTGGGCGTAATTTCACTCGGTTTGAGAACGACTGTATTGCCGGCGATCAGCGCCGGGACGATATGCCCGTTCGGCAAATGCGCCGGAAAATTATAGGGGCCGAGCACGGCGAGAACGCCATGGGGTTTGTGCCGCAGAACCGCGCGCCCTCCGGGAACAGGGCTTTCTTTAACGCCGGTGCGCTCCTCATAGGCCTTGATGGAAATCTCCACCTTGCCGACAACGGCGCCCGCCTCGGTTTTCGCCTCCCACAGCGGCTTTCCGGTCTCTTCCGCGATAACGTCAGCAAGGGCGTCCTTGGCCGCCTCCACCGCCTCGCGATAGGCGCGTACAAAGACAATACGTTCATCCGCCGATAACATCGCCCAGGGCGCAAACGCCTTGCGCGCCGCGCTTACGGCCGCATCGACATCGCCCGCCGTCGCGCTCGCCTCCTCCCAAATTACATTATTGGTCGCCGGGGCGATGGATTGGAACGCCTCCCCATCGCTCGCGCGCCATTCGCCATCAATAAAAACGCTCCGCCCCATAACATCACCTCCTACTACGCCTTAATCCAAAACGCTTCATCACCAGCACAAAGCCGAAGCGCCTCAGCTGCATCAGCCGACAGGCCCAACACGCCATCTTTTACAAACGCGATCGTCCGCAGGCACCGAAACGCCGCAGGCGACCGCCCGGAACTTACAATACACGGCGTCCCGCCCGCCGCAATATCGCCAACCTCGACACGCGCTGCGCGCCGTTCAATAACAGCCTTCAAATCATCCGTAAACGCAACAAGTGCGGGGCCAGCATCGAAAATATCGACATAGCCGTCATATCTGAAGTTTTCTTTCACAAGCATATGATGGGCGGGCTTGCTGTCCTCGCGCACCGCGCCTATCGCGTTCTGGGCGTCCGTTGGCAGAAGGGTTGCGTATACGGGATATTTCGGCATCAAGTCGGCGATGAACTGGTTGCCTTTTTTCGCGTTGTACAGATCGGCAAAGTGGAAATCCATATCGAAGAATTTCCGCCCAATTGCATTCCAAAACGGGGATTCCCCGTCCTTGTTTTGAACGCCGCGGAGCTCTGCAATCACCTTGTCTTCGAACCGATCTCGAAACGCGCCCATGAACATGTAGCGGCTGCGCGCCAGGAATTTACCGACACCCGGCCGACGGCGTTCAAGATCGAGAAAAAGCCCCCCAACCTCCGACAAACCCGTATAATCGTTGGTGAGGTACAAGACGTCCTGCTCCACCCGTCGATCCGCCTCCCGGGAGGCGTGGATCAAGCAGCCCACCTTGTAGAGATAATACCCCGCCTCCATGCCGATTTTTCCAAACAGAGCCGATGTACCGACAACAGCGCCATCGGAGAGATCCTCCATCACCAGCATATAATATTCAGAGCCAGGCTTTTTTATATCGGCGTTAAAATGGGCGGCGGCGCTTTCAACACGCTCGCGGATCGCTTCCTCGTCCGGCGGCAGGTTGGTCATGCCGCCACCGGTTTTGCGCGCCAAACCCATAAGACCGTCGACATCTTCCAAGCCGACCGCGCGCACGACAAAGCTGAAATCGGCTGGCGACATCACGCTGCACCAATTTTACCCGGACACGGAATATCCCCGGCGGCGATTTTCAGCAGAAGCAAAGCCGACAATTTCGCCCGCTCGGCAAAACTGTCGAGTTTGACGAACTCCTCAGCGCTGTGGATGGCGCCGCCCCTCACGCCAAGCGTGTCCACGACCGGCAGGCCCGCCGCGGCGAGATTGTTGCCGTCGCAACACCCGCCCGTGGCCCGCCAGGCGACGGTCAGACCAAGCTCAGCGCCGGCGTCTCGAACGGCGTTGAAAAACGCCTCGGTTTTCTCGTCCATCGGCTTCGGCGCTCTGTAAAAACCGCCATGAAGCTCCGCTGAAACGCCGTCTTTTTCGCTTGCGGCCGCAACGATGTCACGCACCCGCCCTTCCGCCCAGACAGCCTCCTCATGGGAGGCGACGCGGATGTTAAACCGGCACAGGGCCATATCGGGCACGACATTGTTTGGTCCCCCGCCCTCGATTTTTGCCGGGTTCACGGTGACGCCGGGTTTCAAACCATTCAACGCATCCAAACGCGTCACGATCTCGGCCACAGCCACAAGCGCATTACGACCGAGGTGATGCTCGCGTCCGGCGTGGGCGGCGCGCCCGCGTGCGATAATTGTAAAGTTGCCGCTGCCTTTGCGCGCGCCGGCAAGCGTTCCGTCGGGCAGAGCCGGTTCGAACACCATGCCGAAATGCGCGCGCTCCGCAGCCTCTGTAAGTCGTCGCGCCGACCCAAGAGAGCCGATCTCCTCATCAGCGTTGATCAGGACCTCATAACCGACTTGTTCTGCAAACGGACTTTTTTCGAGCGCTTTTAGCGCATGCAGCATAACGATTAAGCCGCCCTTCATGTCCGCTGCGCCAGGGGCGTTCAGAGTCTCGTCGTCCAGCATGCGGCAGCTTTGGAAAGGATGATCGACGCCGAAAACCGTATCCATGTGCCCGCATAACAACACCCGATAGGGCGCTTGAGGGCGTTTTACGAGGCGATAAAGCGCGCCGCGAGGGGTTTTGCGCACAGCGCCGCCAGCATCGACCGTCTCCACCTCATCGGCGTCAAGGCGCTCCGCCTCGCCGCCAAGGGCCGCAAAAGCCGTTTCGATATGGTCAGCCATGGCTTCAAGGCCCGGCATATTGAAACTACCGGAGTTTACCGCCGACCACGCTTTCACGCGCTCGATCATGTCAGGCGCTTCACCGTCTATGTCACGTAAAATATCTTCAAATTCCGGGCGTATCGCCATGGCGCTTTCCTTCCATGACAACCCATGGCGCCGCACCGGCAAAGATGCAAGAGGGCTTACTGAAGTTCGGCCGTAAGTCTTGTGCGTACGTCGCTGAGCTCGCTGGTGATGTCATCGACAAACTGCGCACCTGCGGCTGCAACATCTTCAGGACCTATCGCGCGCGCGGTTTCACACAAAGCGCTCAGATTTTCAGCCCCAATATTAAGCGCGGTTGACCGCAGCGCGTGGCGGGCGTCCTGAAGACGCGCCGCATCGCCGGCCTCCACCGCATCCTTCGCGTCCCTTAAAATTTCTGCAGCATCTCTGAAAAAAGATTCGACCAGCGTTTTTAAGAACGAGCCGTCGGAATCGAGCTCCCGCAACTCCTCCAAGCGGTCAACGTCGATGACAGGAGCGCCCGCAGCCGCCATGGCCGGATGCAGAACGACATTATCGCTATACCCCTCACGTACGACATGCATCTCTTCCTGACTTACCGTCTCATCTGCGTCTTCAAGAGCCCCGACGTTGCGTTCAATCGCATCCGCCAAACTCTCCAATGTCACCGGCTTGTAGATAATGTCGTTCATCCCGGCCTCAAGACACTCCTCACGCCCCTCATCGGTCACGTCTGCGGTCAATGCGACGATCGGCATGCGATTGTCGGCGTCTTCGGTCATGCGATGTATTTTCGTCGCCTCTATGCCTGTAATCACGGGCATGTTGACGTCCATAAAGACAATGTCGAAATCGGCGCGCTCAAGCACCGCCAATGTTTGGTCGCCATCCGCCGCCAGCGTGACGGCATGTCCGAACTCACGCAGCATCCGCGACGTGACCTGCCGGTTCACCTCATTATCTTCGGCGATCAGAATGTTAAGAGCACGCTTTTTCTTAAGCGACCGCGACGCCGCCTCCCGCCCGCCAAAGGCGCCGCACATCATCAATATGCGTTCAATCGCAACACTGTCTTCGGTGTTTTCCAAAACAGAAGCGAATACATCCTCCAACGCCTCCGGGCTTTCGTCCTCCACGCCGACACGAACGAACAGAGGCGGCAACAGTCGGCCAAGCTGCCGAATGTCGGTGCGCAAGGCGCCCACTGCGGCTGCATCAGCCGCCTCCGCAGCGATAAAAACAACCGGTCGGCTGTCACATTCCCCAAAGATGACGTCGGACAATTCCGCCCAAGACGACAAAAGCCGATACGCAGCGTCGGCCCTCTCAAGATAATGGTGAACGCCGGACAAGGCCGTTTGGGGCCCAAGCGTAAACAAGGACAGAGCCGCCGGCCCTTCTGAAGGCGTTGCAATTTGGGCCGCGCCATCCGCGTCCAGGGGCGTCCAAAAATGAAAGACGGAGCCCTCCCCTGGCGCGCTGCGCACGCCAACCTCGCCTCCTAGCAAAACGACAAGCTCTCGCGTGATCGCAAGGCCAAGGCCGGTTCCGCCTTTTACGTTAAGGCCGGTATGTTTGGCCTGTGTAAATCGATCGAAAACGGCGTCTTGCTCCTCCTCAACGATGCCGACGCCGGTGTCTTTCACCGCAAAGGCAATGCGTTTATTGTCGTCTTCCGTCTCAACACGAACTTTAAGCGTTACGCCGCCGTCTGCGGTAAACTTTACGGCGTTGCCGCAAAGGTTGATCAGGATTTTTTGCAGGTGCCGGCGTTCGCTGACGATGAACCTTGGAACAGATGCGTCGATAAAGACGTTAAAGTAGATGGATTTCATCTGGGCTTGCGGTGCAATTATGTTTTCGATTGACGAAAACAGATCGTACAAATCTACGGTCTCAGGCGCGTAAGCTTGCTTGCCCGCCTCGATCCGCGCAAGATCAAGGACATCGTTCACCAGCTCAAGCAGCGTTGCGCCGGAGGCGTTGATGGAGGTTGTCATCTCGCGCTGCTCTTGGCTGAGTTTGGTGCGCGCCAGAAGGCTTGACAGACCGATAACGCCGTTTAACGGGGTGCGCAGTTCATGACTCATGGTCGCCAGGAAACGGCCCTTGGCTTCATTCGCCGCCTCAGCCTCCGCTTTTGCAGTGACAAGCTTACGAATGAGTATGTCGGCATAAATTGGCAACACAATAAGCGATACGATAACGGATATGGATTCAGGGATGCGATCGCGCCAATATTCAGCAAACGCAAATACGGTCAGAAAGCACAAAAACGAAGACAGGGCGCAAAACTGCAGCGCCCGGCTTCCAAAGCGAAAACCGTTGCCGAGGGTTATCCAAAGATAAAAAAGAACCAGAGGCGCCGTCAGGGCCCCGCCGGCGATTATAATCACCGAGATGGAAAATATATCCAGAAACATGCCAAAAAATAGTCTTGGCATAGAATTTTTTCGTACACAGACAAAATGAATAAAACTGCAGATAGACCCGATGCTCGCCCAACCCAGCGCCACCATTGCCAGAAGCGATGTGGCGCCCTGATTCAAAACATAAGGCCCGAGCACCAGGAAGTATGTCCAGAGCAGAACATAGATGACGACACGAACGATGAACTGTTCGTACTCGTTAGAGAACGTCTCGTTATTTTGTCTTTGTTTATTTATCTCCTCTCGCGCTTCAGCGTGCATCGCGTTGGCCGCCTGCTTAAATTCGGCCAACCGCAATACAAGCCGGTTTAACAGAGTAGACACGCCAGACACTAAAGAGATTGAGATGTAACCGCAGGGTTTGCTTCAAGAACCCGCGCGGCGGGGAAAAATAACATGACGCAAAGCCCCTCATCTTTACGTCCCCTGACAGCCAGCTCACCTCCATGACGTTCCATAAGGCCTTTCGCCACAGGCAACCCGAGCCCCGCCCCAGCGTATTTTTTTGTCCTGGCGTCTTCATAAACTTGCGAAAAGCGAGAAAGCGCTGTCTTGATCTCCGCTTCATCCATACCGATGCCATCGTCTTCAATTTCAACGACAACAACGCCGTCTGAACCGTTGACGACGCGCACGGCGACGGAACCCTTTTGATTGGTGAACTTCACTGCGTTGGACATGACGTTCGCGAAAACACGTTGTATTTTTTCAGCATCGCAATAGAGCTTTACACTCTCGAACTCTGTCGAGAAGGAAAACTCAATATCGCAGTCCTCATGCTCTGACTGCACGCTTTTGAATGTCTCTTTTGCAATCTCGTTTAAATCTGCATCTTCCTCGCGCAACTCCACCGCGCCTTCATCGATGCGCGACAACTCAAGTACTTCATTTATAATATGCAAAAGGTGACGACCGCTTTTTCGAATTTCTTCAGCATGTTGCACATACTTTTTCTCTTCGATCGGCCCCAATGTTTCATTGGCCAAAAGATCCGAAAAACCGATAATGACGTTCAAAGGCGTGCGCAACTCATGACTCATATTCATTAGAAATTGCGACTTTGCGTGACTTGCGGACTGCGCCTGCTCCATAGCGTCGCGCAATCTTTCTTCCATCTGTTTGCGCACGGTAATGTCAGTGGCCACAGAAAGCATGCAGTCGCGTTTTGTTTCAGGGTCGACCAGCAAGGTTTTTACGGTCAAAAAAGTTCGTTTAGCGCCGCCGCCATCGGCAAGCGTCTCTTCCAACAGGTCTTGCGGTGAGCCGTTTTTAGAGTTAGACTGTGTACGGAACTCTTCTATGTCGCCGGCGTTATCCGCAATATGCTCTGCAAGGCGATCGCCAAAGAAGTCCAGGGCGGACTTGTTTACAAATGTAGCGTTGCGGTCCTCATCGACCGCGTAGATCATTGCAGATACATTATCGATCACGGCGGCCAGGCGTCTACGACTGTCGCGCACGGCCTGCTGGTGGCGCCGGGCTTCATTCGTTAATTCATCTTCCAGAAAGATCGCCCTGCGGCGCAGCAACTGTTGTTGCTTTCGAAACATTAAAAGATTGCGGGCGCGCGCCTTAAATTCAAAATGATCGATGGGGCTGCGGAGGAAATCGGTAGCCCCCGCCTCAAGCGCCTCGTATCGGTATCGCCGGTCTTCATACGCCGAAACGACGATCACCGGCACATCCTCGTTCTCAGGCATGCTTCGAAAGCGACGAATGAATTCCGCCCCGTCCATATCAGGCATATTAAAATCCGTTACGACAAGGTCCGGCGTTTTCGACTTAACCTTTTCCAAAGCCAACGCCGGCTCAGCAAAAGCTTCTGTCGTCGCCCCTGTCTCAATCGTCTCGGCCAAAGCTGAAAGGACCTGACGGTTCGTCACGCGGTCGTCTATGACGATAATATGCGTCATGCGTTATATTCGCCGGTTGCTGGCGACGCAGATCACATGTAGGCGAACGCGTCGCGTTAAGAATTTCTCGCCGTCTGGTTGCGCCTGTTTCGTCAGATCCGTGATCCAATAACTTTAGATTGTCGAGGCCGAAGCGCGGCCTCATAAGAATGCGTGATTAGGCTTAAAATGTTGTGAAAATAGGCGAAAGAACCTTGCCAGAAGTATGTTTTAAGTTACAGTCTTAACAGCATTAAGACTTTGTTAGCAAAGGTTAACACTATTTGATGCCTGATTTTTGGGTTGGTAATGGTTAATGATAATAAAGTAAGGTTACAACATAACGCTGACGCGCATGAAAAACGTTGGCGCAATAATCCCTATCGTGAACGCTCCAAGCGGCTTGCTTCGGAAACCAATATTCAGAAAATTTTCTCTGACGACGCTTACAACGAACTCACGTTAACGTTTGATCCGACATACAAAGCTGTATACTGCACGCAAAATCATAGAGAACGTCCAAACTTCACGATGAACGTACTCAATGAAATGTTGCGCATGCAGCACACTATGCACGCCTGCCTTAAAGACGATCCTGGCGACCAGCCGCGCATGCAGTATTGGGTGCACGCCTCCAGCATGCGAAATGTTTTCAATTTTGGAGGCGATCTCGTCCATTTCGTCGATCTTCTTATGGACAAAGACAGGGACGGCATGGCTGAATACGCAAAGGCCGCCACCGATGCGTGCTACAATAACTATCGCAATTTTGACCTGCCGATAACGACCATAGCGCTTTGCAAAGGCGATACGCTTGGGGGCGGTCTTGAGGCGGCTTTATCCTGTGACGTCATAATTGCAGAGCGCAGCGCGCAAATGGGTCTGCCGGAAATCATTTTCGGTCTTTTCCCGGGAATGGGCGCGTACAGTTTTATCAGCCGCAAAGCTGGTCCGCGCATTGCGATGCAAATGGTGCAAAGCGGACGCGTCTATTCAGCAGCGGAGCTTCACGCCGCAGGGCTTGTCGATATATTGGCGGAGGATGGCGAGGGAGACACAGCGCTTCGCGACTATTTTCATAAACACGACAAACGCTTTCTTTCTCGCCGTGAAGTATTCCGTATGCCGCGCGTTTCCAACCCAGTTTCTTATGACGAAATGCTCGACATCGCCGACCGCTGGGTTGAGACGGCGATGACGCTAAATAGTATGGATCTAAAAAAAATGCGTCGCCTGGCCCGAGCGCAATTGGCGAAATCCGAACGTAACCGGGGGGGAAGTCAGCACGCCGTCGCCGCACAATAAGAACTAGACTCTTTAAAGCGACAGGTTCATTGAAGCGACAGGTTCGACAAATCGCCGGGCTCGCGCCGCGGAGCAAAAATCGAACCGCTTTTGGAAAGGAAAACAGATGCCCTCTGACCGTATACTGAACACAACACCTGATATAACGACGCTATCAGAATCCTTGTTGGCCATTCCTGGCGATACTGAGACGCCAAGCGGCGGCGCCTCGCCCTACAACATGGTGCTTGACGGCATCGCCGACGCGCGAGGTCACGCTACGCTGCAAGCCGGTTTTGAGCAGGTTTTAAGCGAAGGTCTGCCCAGGGAAGACTATCTCGACTTTCTTTATAACCTCTACCATATCGTGTGGCATTTTTGTCCTGTCCTCGCCGCTGCGGCGTCGCGGTGCGGCGATGAGTACCGCGAACTTCGGTATCATCTGTACCACCAGATCGACGATGAAAAGGGCCATGAAAATTGGGTCTTGGAGGATATCGAAAACATGGGCGGCGACGTCGAGTACGCCCGCGCCTCTCGGCCTGGCGTGGCGATCGATGCGCTCATCGGATACAATTATTATGTTGCTGAACATGTCAGTCCCTGGGCGGCCACCGGCATGATGCATGTGCTGGAAGAAACAGCGGCAAGCTATGCAGCGCGCGTCGCCACAGTCACGGCTGAGCGGCTTGATGTTGACGACATTACAAAAGGTTTCAAGTTCCTATCGTCCCACGCGGAGATGGACGCCGAACACATCTCGGAATTCGAAAAAATCGTTAACACCACCGCGAACCCTGCGGCCGTTCAAGCCATCGTCGCCGCCGGGCGCGTGAACTACGCTTTGTTCTTCTCACTCTTCCGGGAATTCTAAGCCCTTAGGCATTAAGCGTATTTCAACCCAAGGGCGATACCTTTAAGGTATCGCCCTTTTTCGTTGCGCACTTCAGAACATGCCAAAGCCCCAATCCATGACTGAAACACCAAGCACCATGAAAATGATCCTTGTTGTCGACGACAACGCATCAAACAGAGTTCTCGCAGGCGCCATTTTGAAACGCATCGGATATGACTTTGATGAGGCATGCTCCGGTGAAGACGCTGTGAATCTGGCGACAATCAAAGCTTACGACGTGATCCTTATGGACATCAGCATGCCGGGCCTCGACGGGATCGAAGCCATGCGAAAGATTCGAGCAGAGACGACGGTCAACGCCCAAACACCGATCATCGCCGTTACCGCCCATGGGACCGCCCAAGATAAAAAACGCTTTCTTGAGTACGGATTCGACGGTTTTTCCCCAAAACCGATCACGGTGGACAGCTTAAGCGACGCCATCACCCAGGCCTCTCCCGCACATCTGACGTCGGCGTCAAAAAATACAGCCGTAAAGCCAGCGTCAAACGCCCTCGACCACAAAGTGATCGGCCAATACGCAGAGCTTATGGGATCTGAAAACGCCATGTCGCTCCTGAAAAGCACATGGGCCGATATCGCAGAAGACATAAGAGTTTTTGAGGAGGCGGTCGCCGCCGGAGCTGCTCAAGACGAGCTTGCCAAGCAGGCCCATGAAATCAAAGGCGCATCAGGCGGTGTCGGCGCCGCCGCCGTCAGCGGTGCGGCGAATGTTCTTTATGCGCTTGTGGCGGATCGACAATTGACGCGGGAAGATTTAAAAGACTTACGTTATTTTACGGACGCAACGTTTGACGCTTTCGCCGCCCTCGATACAGGTCGGCGTCAGACAGCTTAAACGCATCTAAAAGTGCAACAGCAGCGCGCCGGAATATGCCTTAACTCCGGATACGCCTTTTTATGCCGCTGCCTGACGACGTCCCATGCTGATCCTTGAAATCATTTTATTCGGCGCTTTTTTGTACGCCGTTCTGATTTATCTCGCCATAAAAGACAGCCGCGAGATGATCCTGCCGGACATTGCGACCCTTCCTTTGGTTGCTGTAGGCCTCTTTTTCGCCAGCCGCAGCGGTATGCTGACGGACGGGCTGATCGGCGCCGCTGTCGGGTACGTTGCTTTCGTCGCCATAGAAAAGGGATATCGGGCCGTACGCGGCGTCGACGGTCTTGGCCGCGGCGACGCCAAACTCGCAGCGGCCGGGGGCGCATGGTGCGGTTGGGCGGCCTTGCCCCATATCGTCCTCATCGCCAGCATGGCGGGTCTCGCCTACGCTCTTTTTGCAGCCTGGAGCGACAAGAAAGGCCAGGACGCAGGCGCCCCCATTGGCGGCGTCGCCATCGCCTTCGGCCCGCATCTGGCCCTCGCCATAGGCTTGCGCTGGCTCATGGGACGCATTTTAGATTTGCCACTGTAAAACGGCTCTAAGCTCTTGTTTTAAAGCCTTTCCAGGCCAACTGTGTACGGTTGGCCGTCCGGAAATGCGAAAAAACAAAGACTTAAAGCGTCTGCCTGATTCCGTGTATGGATGGCTCCTGCGTGGCAAGGGCTTTGTGAGTTTTTTTCGAACGGGTCGGCTGCGGCCATGTATTCGGCGTCGTATGTTGCAGCAGTTTTGCTGCGCGCCATGATGAAAGTCCGCGGAAGTATGGGTCCCACTCAATTGAACGCGCTTGAGAAGCGCTTCGGATTCACCGGGGTGTCCCTCTTCATCCTCTCCGCCTGTTCGCC